>DXLP01000015.1 GCA_019414645.1 Collinsella sp. | reverse complement strand
GGTCGGCGGGGCCATTGTGGCTCTTGACAGCGGATTGGGTCATATGAGCGAAAACGCCCCAGAGCGAGCAAGGTGACGTGAAAGAGGAGGGCATTGACCTTTTGGTCATGCCCGACGATTGAACGTCAGATTGCCGCTCTGGGGCGTTTGCAGCGTCGACTAGTTACGCGGTTTGGTGAAAACCGCGTAACCCTAGAGTTGACGTAAGCCCTCTTCCAGGCCGGTCTTGCTGTCGGTCTTCTCGTCGCGCATCTTGATGACGCGGGCGGGGACACCGGCCACGACGGCACCGGCGGGGACGTCCTCGACGCACACGGCGCCGGCGGCAACGACAGCGCCCTTGCCTACGTGCACGCCCTCCAGGACCACGGCATTGGCGCCGATCATAACGTCGTCCTCGATGATGACGGGCGTGGCACTGGCGGGCTCCACGACGCCTGCCAGCACGGTGCCGGCGCCGATGTGGCAGTTCTTGCCCACGGTGGCGCGGCCGCCCAGCACAGCGCCCATGTCGATCATGGAGCCTTCGCCAATGACGGAGCCGATGTTGATGATGGCGCCCATCATGATGACGGCGCGATCGCCAATCTCGACACGGTCGCGGATGATCGCGCCCGGCTCGATGCGGGCGTTGATACCCTTGAGGTCGAGCATGGGCACGGCGGAGTTGCGGCAGTCGTTCTCTACGTCGTAGTAGTCGATGGAGTCGGCGTTGGCGTCGAGGATTGCCTTGAGCTCATCCCAGTCACCAAAGACGGTCTTGCCACGACGACCGCCGTAGACGTGCGCATTGCCCCACTGGACCTTCATGCCCGGCTTTTCGCGCACGTACAGTTTGACGGGCGTTTTCTTGGGCGCGGTTGCGATGTAGTTGATAATCTCCTGTGCGTCCATCTCGGCTGCATTACTCATTTGCTGTCTCTCCTTTGAGTGGATCCGGTTGATACCTGGTTAGGCAAACATGACCTGGTCGAACGTATAGAAGCCAGGCTCGCGGGGGACGAGCTTCTGCGCGGCTGCCAGGGCGCCGTTGACGAAGATCTGACGGCTCGTGGCGCGGTGCGTGAGCGTGACCTCCTCGTCCTGGCCGAAAAAGCTTACCTCGTGCACGCCGGCGACGGTGCCGCCGCGCAGCGAGTGCATGCCGATCTCCTTGGGGTCGCGCGCGCCGCACATGCCCTCGCGGCCATAGACGGGGTGGTAGCCTGCCTCGGGCTCGGCTTCGACGACGGCGTCGAGCAACAACTTGGCAGTGCCGCTGGGGGCGTCGACCTTTTGATTATGGTGCGTCTCGACGATTTCGCAGTCAAAGCCGGGCAGCTCGCGCGTGGCCTGGGCAACCAGATGGCGCAGGGCGGCGATACCGATAGAGTAGTTGCCCGAGTGCATAACACGGGCGTTCTGACCCAGCTCGCGCAGGCGATCCACCTGCTCGGGCGTATAGCCCGTGGTGCCGGAAACGAGTGCGGCACCCGTGCGCTCGACATAGGCGACAACGGCATCGAAGGTCACGACGTTCGAGAAGTCGATGATTACATCGGCGGCCGGTGCGCTCTCGAGCTCGGACAAGTCGAAGCCGATCTGGGCGACGATGTCAAAAACGGGCTCTCCAGCGGTGTTGACAATGCCCTCGGCGGTGGTGCGGATGAGCGAGCCCATGCGGCCCGTTCCCATAATGACGGTCTTAATCAAGCAGACCAGCTCCTTTCAGAGCATCGGTAAGTGCGGAGCGCGTGTCGTCTGCCATGGGGCACAGCGGCATGCGGTAGTTTGCCTCGATCATACCCATCTGGGCGAGTGCTTCCTTGACGGGGATGGGGTTGACCTCGCTAAAGAGGGCATTGATGAGCGGCTGGCCGGCAATCTGGATATCGCGGGCGCGCTCCACGTCGCCGTCCAGATAGGCGCGGCACATGTCGTGCACGAGCTGCGGCTGAACGTCGGCCCACACGCTGATGGTGCCCGAAGCGCCCAGGCTCATGAGCGGCACGGTGAGGGCGTCCTCGCCCGAGTACATGCGGAAGTCGTCGGACAGCAGGTGGGCGATCTTGGCCGCGTAAGCGACGTTGCCAGAGGCTTCCTTAATACCCATGATGTTGGGATGTGCGGCCAGGCGCTCTACGTTGCGCTCGCTGATGCCGCAGCCGCAACGGCCGGGGATGTTGTACAGGATGCAGGGGATGTCCACAGCATCGGCGACGGTCTTAAAGTGCTGATAGATACCCTCTTCGTTGGACTTGTTGTAGTAGGGGGTAATGAGCAGCAGGCCGTCGGCTCCCAAGCCCTGGTAAGTGAGCGACTTGGTGAGCATGGTTTGCGTGGAGTTGGAGCCCGAGCCGGCGATGACGGGGACGCGTCCTGCAACATGCTTGACCACGGCGGCGACGACGGAGTTGTCCTCGTCATCGGTCATCGTGGCGCTCTCGCCGGTGGTGCCCAGGGTGAGGATGGCGTCGGTGCCGTTTTGCAGGTGGAAATCGATAAGGCGCTCGAGTGCGTCAAAGTCGACGCTGCCGTCCTTTTTAAACGGCGTGACGAGGGCGACGATTGAGCCCTCGAGGTTGCGGATATCCATGTTCTTCTCCTTCGCTTCCGCGATCTGGATGCGCTTATTCCATTGGGCGGCGACGGCCAAGCGCTCGTCTTGGGCGCGACGGCGGGCACTTTCGGCGCGCGACTTGGCCAGCAGCTCTCGGCCGCTCGGCAGCACGTCGAGCGTGGCAAAGTAATCGCCCGGGCGCTCGGCACGGCGGATGAGGTCGGCTGAGCCATCGGGGCGCAGCAGAACCTCGGCGGAGCGCAGACGTCCGTTGTAGTTGTAGCCCATGGAGTAGCCATGCGCACCGGTATCGTGGATCACAAGCAGGTCGCCCATGTCGATATGCGGTAACTCGCGATCGATGGCGAACTTGTCGTTGTTCTCGCATAGGTTGCCCGTGATGTCGTAGGTGTCCGTAACGGGTACTGTGGTCTTGTCGGCGCCACCCGGCTGGCCCATCACCGTAATGTGGTGGTAGGCGCCATACATGGCAGGGCGGATCAGATCGACGGCGCTTGCGTCGACACCGATATAGTCCTTGTAGATCTGCTTCTCGTGGATGGCCTTGGTGACCAGGCAGCCGTAGGGGCCTATCATATAGCGGCCCATCTCGGTGCAGATGGCCACATCGCCCATACCGGCGGGAACCAGGATCTCGTCGTATGCCGCGTGTACCCCCTCGCCGATGGTGTGGATGTCGTTGGCCTGCTGCTCGGGCAGATAGGGGATGCCGACGCCGCCGGACAGATTAATGAAGGCGACATGTGCGCCGGTCTCGCGCTCCAGGCGCGCGGCAAGCTCAAAGAGGATGCGCGCGAGCTTGGGGTAGTAGTCGTTGGTGACGGTATTGCTGGCAAGGAATGCGTGGATGCCAAAGTTTTCGGCGCCCTTGGCCTTGAGCGTGCGGAAGGCCTCGAAGAGTTGCTCGGTGGTCATGCCGTACTTGGAATCGCCGGGGTTATCCATGATGCCATTGGAGAGCTGGAACAGGCCGCCCGGATTAAAGCGGCAGCTGACCGTTTTGGGGATGGGCCCCGCAACACGCTCAAAGAACTCGATGTGGCTGATGTCGTCAAAGTTGACGATGGCGCCCAGCTTGTCGGCGAGCTCAAAGTCGGCAGCTGGCGTGTCGTTGGACGAGAACATGATGTCGTGTCCCGTGATGCCCAGCGAGCGGGCGATCATGAGCTCGGTATAGCTCGAGCAATCGCAGCCGCAGCCGTATTCGTTGAGAATGGAGATGAGCGCCGGGTTGGGGTTGGCCTTGACGGCAAAGTATTCCTTAAAGCCCGGGTTCCATGCAAAGGCGTCGCGCACTTCTTGCATGTTGCGGCGGATGCCCGCCTCGTCGTATAGATGAAACGGCGTGGGGAACTGCTCGACGATATGCTCGAGTGTCTCCTTGTCCACAAACGGCTGCTTGGCCGCATATGCCTCGTTGGGGGTCAATGCCATGTCCCGTAAACCTCGCTATCCAGACGGCGCCATCTGCGCATCGAATCCGCATAGCGTGGACCCAATGTCCGGATAGCGCTCCCGCATTGCTGCAGACAGTCCTGTGGGTGTTTCCCGCAGGCCCACCAGGTTGTTCGTGCCCGAAAAACCCAGTTCGGCGGGTTTCGCCTCCCCACGGGGTCAAAGCCTGCCGGCTCGCCCGCGGCTCTTCGTGCCCGCGCCTCTATCAAGTGGTAACGACCCTATCACGTTGCACTTTACCAAACAAGAGTATTCGTATATAACGTTTAAAAAATGCAGCAATATGCTGGAAACATGTGTGCCACAATCCTGTATCACAATAAGTTGCAACAGATGTGCCTCACGAAGGGATTCTCTATGACCGAGCTCCAAGAACTCCGTCGCTATCGCCGCGATTTCCATCGCATTCCGGAGCTCGATTTCGATCTTCCGCAGACTATCGCCTATATCGAGGGCGTGTTGGCGCCGCTCGCTTGCGAGGTGACCCATCCGTGTCCCAGCTGCGTCTGCGCTTTCTTCGACGCTGGCGTTGGTGCCGTGCGTGCCACGGCGATTCGCGCCGATATGGATGCGCTGCCCATCGCGGAAGCGACGGGAGCGGCCTTTGCCTCAACCCATCCCGGCAAGATGCACGCTTGCGGACATGACGGACACATGGCCATGGCGCTTGCCGCCGCGACGTATGTCGACCGTACGATTCGCGAGCATCCGGGCGCCATTAGGCGCAATGTTCTCTTTGTGTTCCAGCCGGCCGAGGAAACGACCGGTGGTGCCAAGACGGTATGCGAGAGCGGTGTGTTCGAGCGCTATGGGGCCGACCGCATCTTCGGGTTCCACGTATGGCCCGACCTGCCTGCAAACACTTTGGTGAGCTGCTCCGGTCCATTGCTGGCGCGCTCGAGTGAGACGCACGTGCGCATTCACGGGACAAGTATCCATATCGCCAAGACTTACGGCGTTCCCGTAAACGAATCACACGATGCGGCGCTGGCGGCTGCCAAGTTCTTGGTCGCCGAGCGCGAATTGATGGACGAGTTGGGTGCCGACGAGCCCTGCATTGGTAAGTTCGGCCTGCTGCAGGCCGGCACCGTCTGCAACGCGGTGGCGGGGGAGGCCCATGTTGCCGGCAGCCTGCGTGTGTTTACAGACGACATGTTCGACCGTGCACGCGAGGGCGTGCACCGCGTGCTTGATGAGGCATGCGCTGCAACGGGCTGCACGTACGATCTCGACTTTGCCGAGGGCTATCCGCCGGTTGACAACGACCCCGAGCTATTTGCCAATGTCGCGCCTGCTTTGCCCGAGCTGCAGCTCGTGGATGAGCCTTTGCTGATTGCCGAGGACTTCGCTTTCTATCAGCGCCATCTGCCGGGTGTGTTCTTCTTGCTGGGCACGGGTGTGCCAGAGGGGCAAGAAAACCCGATTGACGCTGATGGCTGCCCAGCCTATGCGATGAGTGCCCTTCACACCGATACCATGCTCTTTGACGAGGAAGTCCTGCTCAAAGGACTCGATGTCTACAAACGATTGCTTGACTTGGAGTGACGATGGAACGACGTCGACAGTCTGCCGTGTATAGTCCGGGTGGGTGCGGGTGCGGCTTGCTGCTGCTCCCGGTTATTGCTGTGAGCATTGGCGTGATGTTTGCGCTTGCTGGACTGGCGGCAGCGGCACTTGTGCTGTTGATTGTGGCCATTGGCGTGACGATTTGGCTCTGCCGCAATCGCGAGCAACGCCGTGCCGACGGTAACACCAATGTCGGCTGGGTCGTCTTCCTGATTATTGCGTACCCGCTGAGCATCAGTTACTTGGCGTTCTTTATCCTGCTGCTCATCAGCACCTTTACTGGGGAATCCATCACGGTGGGGTAGGCTTCGACAAGCTTCTTGAGGATGAAACGAAAAAGGGGTCGGATGGGCGCTTTGCCCATCCGACCCCTTTCGCACGGTAGTTAATTCGGTCTCCTACTTTGCTGCCTCGCGGCGAGCGACCTCGTCGATCAAGATGGCATCGCCGTGCTTGGCGGCGGCAATGCTCGCGGCCATAAACATGCCCATTGCCGTGATGTAGGCGAAGAGCATCGACGGCGCCACGTCCATAACGATGCCGGAGAGAATCGGTGTCGCCACCTGAGCCGCCATGCTCACGGTGTAGTAGTAACCGGAGTAGCGGCCCACGCTTTGGGAGCTGCAGCACTCCAGAATCATCGTGTACACGCACAGGTCCACGCCGCCCAGCGCAACGCCCATCAACAAAAAGACGCCGTACAGCACGGGCGAGAAACCGGGTGCCAGCCAAAGAAGCGCGGGGCATAAAACCATGATGACGGCGGTGCCCAGGGCGACCTTTTTACGGCCGATTTTGAGCGAAAGATTTGCCAGGGGTACGTAGCTTAGCAGCGCGCCTGCAATCGTCACGATATTGATGATGGCATAGGAACCGCCCTCCATGCCGTAGAACATATCGGCATAACGGCTGATATTGGTGGTCATGGCGTTATAGCTCATGTAATAGAAAAACGTTGCGGCGAGCAGCATGATGATGGAGCGGCGTACGCCGGCGTCTGCAATGCGATTTTTACCGCCGGCCTCGGGGGAGTCATCTTTGTCAATCTGATCCTCGTCGATGCCCATGGACAGCGATTTCTCGCGCATCTTTTCGACGAGGGCGGGCTCACGGACAAAGACGCCGTAGACAACGGCCGACACGAGGATAAAGACGGCCTGCAAGATAAAGAGCGGGAGATAATCGGGTTTGTCGGCCTTGGGAACCATGACCGAGATGGCGACGAGCATAAGGCCCGTTCCCGCATAGCCGACGATCTTTTCGATTGAGTCCGCCTTGGTTCGAAGTGGGCGAGGCGTAATATCGGCCACAATGGCAACCGTCATGGTGCGGTAGGCGCATATTGCAAAAAGCGTGAGGATAATCGCGCCAATGAGCAGAGGTAGGCTGCCCATGTTGTTGGCGATCGCGATGAGCGGGACGGAGAGCATTGCCACCGCGGAGCCGCCCAAGATAAAGGGCGTTCGACGCCCGAGTTTGCTTGCGCAGCGGTCCGAGAGGATGCCAAAGAGCGGAAGCAGGAACAGGCCAAAGACATTATCGATGGCCATGATCGCGCCGGTGAGCGAGTTGGATAGGCCAAAGGTCCCTGTGAGCATCTTGGGAACGATGCCGTCGTAGACCTGCCAAAAGCTGATCATGCCCATAAAGGGTAGGGAGGCGAGGGCGACGGCCTTGGTGTCGAGCCGGGCCGCCCGCTTAAGATTTGGTTGGGTCATGCTGGTTCTCCTGGTCGGTAAAAGCGGGGAGGGGTGCTATCGGCCCCCGTTCTACAGTTGTTCAAGGTTGGCGAGAAACGCCACATAGAATTCGATGCCGCGCTTGTAGACGTCGACGCCGATGCGTTCGTTGGCGGCATGGATGAGCTTGCGCGCCTCGCCCGAGTAGATAAAGCCGCAGAAGCGGTAGACGCGACCGCAGATCTCGTTGAACTCGCGCGAGTCGGTACAGGAGTTCTGCACGTAGGGAGCAAAGCCGGCCTCGGGATAGACACCCGACACGCAGCGATGGATGTAGTTGAAGGCGGCATCGTCTTCGTAAGTCGAGATGGGCGCGGGCTCGGTGTAGGGAATCGCCTCGTTGATTTCGACGGTGACATGGTCGGGGCTTACGCTCGAGGCGCGGCACTGCTGGGCGGCGAGCTTGCGGGCGCGCTCAACGGCATCGGCGATGGTCTCGAACGGAGCGATGCGCACGTTGAAGTTGGCGCGAGCAACTGGTGGCAGCACATTGTGCGCATTGGAGCCTTCGAGCTGCGTGAGCGCATAGGTTGTGCGCAGCATGGCCGAGGTCTCGGGGCTGGCGGCCATAATCTTGGTAACCGCGGGGCGCGTGAGCCACAGGTTGCCAAAGATTGCCTGATACGTCGCGCTGCTACGGGCACCCAACTCGGTCAGTGTGGCCTCGACGGCGGGCGTGAGCTGCGGCTTGCCGGGGTTGGCCGAGATAGTCTCGCATACACGGCAGAGAAGACGGCAGGCATCGTTTGCCGCAGGCGTAGAGGCATGGCCGCCGTCGGCGCGCGCCGTGACGGTAAGGTCGACGTGGCCCTTCTCGGACACGCCTACCATGGCAACGGGTTCGGTGACGCCGAGCGGGGCGTCGGTTGCCACGGCGCCACCCTCATCGAGCACCATGTAGGGATGGATGTTATGCTCGCGAAGCCACTGCACTGCATGGGTTGCAGTAGGTGCGGCGATTTCCTCGCCATCGCTCGAGAAGAACCAGACATCGCGCGGGGGAACGAAGCCCTGGGCAATCAAATGCTCGGCGGCCTCGAAGAAAGCCGAGACGATGCACTTGGTGTCGAGTGATCCGCGGGCCCAGATCTCGCCGTCGAAGATCTCGGCTCCAAAGGGATCGTGCTTCCAGTCTTGGCCCTCGACGGGCACGACGTCCTGATGCGCCATCATGACGATGGGGTCCAAGGCGGAATCGGCGCCAGGCCAACGCAGGAGCATGCCAAAGTCGTCGACGCGTGTGAGCTCGGCGACTTTAAAGAAATGCGGATAAAGTCGCTGAAGCGTGGGAATCCACTGGCTGAAGGGCTCATCATCGCGCTCGGCGATGTTCTCACGCGAAACGGTGGGGATGCGCAGCAATTCGCAAAAGCGCTCGACGGCTGCCTCGTCTGCCTTGTAGGTGCCTGCATCAAGAGGCGCGCCCTGTGCGACCGATACCGATGCTCCCATGGTGGGACTCCTTTCGTGTTGTATATCGAATACGTCAAGATTATCGCCCGCACCGCGCGTGGGAAATGGCGAAACACGTTGTTCATTTGCGGGCGGCGGGTCGGATAGCCTTAGCCGACGATGACCGTGCCGTCTTCGGTCACGGTGATGGCGTCTCCCGTCGACACAGCATCGAGAAACTCATCGCCCAGGTTGTCAATGGTGGGCATGGGGGTGTCGGTCCATACACCCGAGAGGATCGCGCCAGCGGCGGCAAGGCTGTCAATGGGTTTGGAAAACAGCAGGCATGCGGGTTGGCGCCCCATTTTGGTGGCGCAGAAGAGCACCATGCCGCCTGTGGTGGAGCCGATAGTCTGCGGAAGACACAAGGCGCATCCCGCCAAAGGTTTGCCGTACAAGTCGGGATTGTTTTGGTCGGAACACGTGGCCTTTTTGTCGCCAAACATCAGTGCCTTCTGAAACGATGCGAGTGTGTTGAGCCCTCCGTGAGAGACAAGTGCCTTGGCGTGGGCAGTTCCGGGGACAACGACGCGGCCGTGAAAGATTTTTTCCATGAGGAGTCGCCTTCCTATTTGATTGGTTTTCCGGTGGTGACGTAGGCGAGCACCTCGTCGTCGGTGTAGTAGCGCGATGCCGAGTACGTACGCAACTTGTTGGAGTTGGTGATGATGGGCATGATGCCGCACAGCGGGTTGTTGGTGTACATAAGCGGGCAGATGCTCGAGACGACGGCACCGGTAGTCGAGAGGCGTCTGTATGCCGCAGTCTTGCGGAAGGCGTCTGCCACGGATGGGGCGGCGGTCAGTACGGTGGGTACTTGCACGCGGCACTTGCCGGAGGCGCTCAGCCCATCGCAGATGGCGTCTGCCCAATGGGCGAGTTGTGCAGACGAGAGGTGGGGGCAGCCGATGAAGGCAAGCTTGGGGCGCGCGCCCGGGTTCTTCCACATAACGGGGTAGCTCGAGCGGATGCGTTCCAGCTCGGCGTCGTCAATGCGATAGATTCGGGCGTCTGGTGCTATGAGGTGTTCGCCTTGTTCGACGGCCTCGGGCGTGATGCCGTCCACGTGGTAGAGCCCGACAGCGCCGTTCGATGCGCTGGCGGCGCCCATGTCCTTAAGGTAGTCCTGCGTGCCGGGTGTGAGTTCGCGGCCAAGCCAGCGGTCGAGGCCTTTAATGTAAGGGACGTCTTCCATCACCTTCATGCCAATGGCGCTGCCAAGCACTTGCGCTTCGGGCTTGCGCTTACAGTCGACTTCGATGATCCAGGTCGCCTTGCGGCCCTCATCGGTGAGCAGGCCGAATTCCGGGACAAAGCCGGCAATTGAGCCGAACATCTCGATGATGCCGGAGTTGCGATTGCAGCGAGCGCCCAGCACGGAGTTGGCAAAGACCACGGCGCTGCTTTCTGCCCAGCTTAGGATGTCGCCACGCCGAGGTCGATTGCCAACCTCGGGCTGGTAGCAGGTGCAGGTGAAAGCATCGTTGTCCAATAGACCCATGCTGCGCAGCTGTGCCTCATAATCGTCTTGTTTGGAATACATAATCTTGAACAGCAGCTTTTGCAGCGGGTTGGCCGGGACGGCGGGGTCGAGGGGCCTCGGGTCGACCGAGAATGACTGACCGGACAGGGCGCCGTCTTTCAGCAGCTCATCCATAAGGTCATAGACTGGACCGAGCATGGAGAGGCCAAAACTTGTGACAAGATGACCGTTTGCGCCGGTCACGGGAACCATACGCTCGGCGCCAAAGCATTCGCCGTACATAACGAGGGTCTTGACCACTTTGGCCATGGCGGGGCCCTTGGCGCCATCGAGCAGGGCTTCTTGTTGGGAGGTCAGGTTCATCTGTGAGCCCATCCTTTCGTGTTAGATATTGGTGCCGAGTCGGTATGCCGCACGGACCGCTTCGAGCACACGGCCGGGCGCAAACCCATCGCCGATGTTATGCAGCTCGTCAGCGGCGTGCGTCTGCTGCAGTTTGTAGAACAGCGCGTCGTCGGGGTGTCCGCCGCAGGCAATGATTACCAAGTCGCAGGTTAGCTCGAGTGACTTCCAGTCGTTGCCGATTTTGGGTGCAAGCGGGTTTTCGACGTTCTCGGGCAAGACCGGTGACCACGAGACGTAGGGGTCGGGAACGTTTTTGTGGCAGTTGCGACTCAAGTGGAGACGCGCACACCTCGATGGGGCTCCAGACTCGCGTTTGCCGCCGACTTCCGCGCGCTCGACGCGTGTCATATTGAGGAGCCGCACATTGCGTCCCCTGAGCGTATGGAGTAGGTGGCCGCGATTTGCCGTGCAGGCGCCCTGCATCATGTGAGGCAGCATTTCAATTACGCTGACCTGTGGTATGCCGTGTTCGACGGTGAGCCATTGGGCAACCTCGCAGCCCACGGCCCCTCCGCCAATGATGGTGACGGTTTTGGCGTTGCCAAGCAGCGCGGGTTGGCGCAGTAGCTGCGTTGCCAGCACGGCATGACCCGATGCTGCAAGCTCCGTAAGACCGGGGATGGGCGGTATTACATTGGAAGTGCCTGTCGCGCACACGATTGCGTCGAAGCCTGCTTTTGCAAGATCTTCGGCGCGTGCTGCCCGTCCAAGTTCGAGTGTCAGGTTCCCGTTGGGTTTTTCTGCCTGCTCGCGCACCTGTCGAACAAGATATGATCGGTAGTTATCGAGGTCGAACTTGATCCGGGCGGCGCTGGCGGAGAGGAGTTTTCCTCCAAGTTCATCTTCGGCATCGATGAGCTTTACGTCGTGGCCACGACGCGCGGCGATTAGCGCACAGGCCATCCCAGCGGGTCCGGCTCCTATCACCGCTATGCGTTTGGGTTCTTTGGCGGGAGCGGGTGTCTGGGGCATGAGGTATTCAAAGCTGCAGCGTGGATTGACGGCACACTGCGGATGGCCCCCTTCGACAAACTCGTTGAGGCATCCTTCCTGGCATCCGATGCAGGGGCGAATATCTGTCACGCGACCGGCGTACGCCTTGTTAGGCCACTCGGGATCCGCAAGCAGCGGGCGTCCGAGCATGATCATATCGGCGTCGCCATTGCGAAGGGCGCGTTCGGCAATGTCGGGGTAGCCCAACTTACCCACCGCGACAACGGGTACGGGAAGGCCGGCATTGGAGCGGATATTGTCGGCGGCAAAGCGCTCTCGAACGGCGCGCGCCACGGGAACGAAGCAGCCTGCGGGCATGCTCGCAGGCGGGTGGGGCATCCACCAGTTGTCATAGCAACCAAGGTCGACGTCAAAGATGTCTACTCCCGCCGCCACGAGCTCTTCCATATAACCCAGGGTCTGTTCGACTGTGCGGCCGCCGCGCATGCGTCCCAGATAGGTCGAATTCATGACCTGCTCGTCATAGGTTTCCTCGAGTGCAAGCGAAAGGTCGATGCGGTACATGATGGGGTAGTCGGGCCCAACGCGGCGACGGATTTCTTTGATCATATCGAGGCCAAACTGACGCCAATCGGCATAACGTCCGAGCTTGCGATGGTTAAAGGCGGGGTTTCCGAGCTGCTCGATAAGATAACCCTCGTGCCCGTGCAAATAGACGCCATCGATGCCCATGGCATGAGCATCGGCCGCCGCTTGGCCGATATTGTTTACGATACGGCGCAGCTTTTGGTCCGAGAGGCGCATGCATGGAATGGCGGGGATGTAGTAGTTAGGCAAGAAACTCGCCGAGACCGGAAACTTCTTTTGCGTGATGAGGCATTGCGGGTTGCCCACGCGGCCGAGTCCGGCCGTAAGCTGGACAAAAATGCGCGATCCGAAGGCATGGACACCTTGGGCAAGGTCGCGCCAGCCTGCCATAACGGTTCGGCTTCGATCGATGCGCGGGAAATAGGTGAGCTTGTCCAGCTCGGTGACCGTGGTATCGATGCCGTGGCTTACCGGCACGAGTCCTGTTGTGATGAGGCCGCAGCCGCCTTTGGCGCGGGCGAAAAAGTACTGCAGCATCATGCCACTGGGGCGGCCAGTTTCCTCGCACATGTCGATATTGCCCATCGGTGCCATGACAATGCGGTTTTTGACGGTGAGCTTGTTAATTTTGATGGGAGAGAAGAGCTTGTCAAAAGGATAGAGCTCTTGTGTCATGCGGGACGATCCGCAACCGGAATTTTTGGCGGGCCAGCTGTCGAATGAGTCGACGAGTTGCTGCACCAGTACGTCTTTTCCCAATGAGGTTCCTTTCAGATGTTGACAAGGTAACAAAGCAGTTTACGTCTAAATGTTTAATAGTCAACAACAAAGGTATGAGTTCGGTGAAGGAAAAAAGACTCAATGAGCGTCGGATGGCAAGTTGTGTCGCGACATTAGCTCCCAGCTAATGAATTTGAACTCGCTGCCTCCTACGATGTGCTGTGTGCCGGCACGGTAGCCGGATCGTGGGAAGGATGCATAATGGCAAAAGAGGGAAAGAAGCCGATCGGCAAGATCATTCTGGGTGTCATCGTGGTGCTTGTTGTTGCCGGCGTCGTAGGTTCTATGGGCGGTAACTCGTCTGATTCGTCTACGGGTGATGCAGCAAAGCCTGCCGAACAGACTCAGCAAGTCGAGGAGCAAAAAGAGGCACAAGAACCCTATACGGTTTCGGATGAGGCCGGGGATGCGTCTAATCAGTTCGCGTATAAGATCACTGGCACATTGACCAATAATACGGATAAAGAGCAAAGCTACATTCAGATTGAGTATGTTCTGTATGACGTAGACGGCAATCAGGTGGGAACGGCTCTTGCGAACACCAACCATCTCAAAGCGGGCGGCACCTGGAAGTTCGAAGCGATGAGCACGGTATCTCCCGACCAGGTTGCCAGCTGGGAACGTTCTGACGTGAGCGGTTTTTAACTAGAATTAAAAACATGGTTACTATGCGAGCTGGGGGGTGAGGCCATATGCCCGATAAGAAGCTAACCGAAGAGTTGCTCAACGAGCTGCTCGATGCTCCGAGTATCGAGGGCTATATCAAAGAGCACGACTTTACCGCCCCGTCGCTTTCGGGGTATCTGAAACAGCTTTTGGAAGAAAAGGGGCTGGAGCGTTCGCGCGTGGTGCGTATGGCCGACCTCAACGAGACGTTTGGCTATCAGATCTTTACCGGTGCGCGGCATCCGAGCCGCAATAAGGTGCTGCAGATTGCCTTTGCCATGGCGCTGACGCTCAAGGAGACCAACCGCGCCTTGACGGCGGCGGGCGTCAATGTCCTCAACTGCAAGGACCGCCGTGACGCCATCATCATTTTCTGTATCGATCGTGGCTGCAGCCTGCAAAAGGTGAACGAGGAGCTGTATCGCTTTGGTGAAGAGACGGTGAGCTAACAGCTAGCTGCCGGCGGAAGCGGTGTTCACGATATTTAGAACGTGCAGGGCACGGGCGTCATGGGGCGTCCGTGCCCTGCGTTATTATGGACGCTATGGATACTCAGAGCCCAACATATTCCGATGATGAGCTGACTGCTGCGCTCGCCGGACACCTGGCGTCACTTGAGCGTGATGACAGTTATCGCGTAGACCGTGTGCTCAAGCACTCCGACGTCGAGACGACCGAGCTCGTGTACTTTGAGGGCTCCGGCGGAGGATCTCTTGGCCCCTTTGTTCGCAAGCGCATCGACGCGTCGGCCCAGATTGGCGGGGCGTATGAACGCCTGTTTGCGGCCCAGCATGCTGGGCGACGTTACGAGCACTTGCCTCGGATTGTCGATTGCCGCCGCGTGGGCGACGAGCTTTGCGTGGTCATGGAATACATCGAAGGCGAAACGCTCGGGGCCCTGGTGGGGCGTTTGGGTGCGACGCCCGATTATGCTTGTGAGCTGTTTGGCGCCCTTTGTGATGCAGTTGCGGAGCTCCATGCCGGCTTTGCGTCGGCGGGGGAGATGGCCGCTCCGGTGATCCATCGCGACCTAAAGCCCTCGAATATCATCGTGTCGGGCGCAAACTATACTCCCGATACAGGCATGACGTTTTCATCGCTGGTGATTATCGATTTGGGAATCGCTCGCGTGTGGCGCGAGGGAGCCGATGCCGATACCGTTAAGTTTGGCACGCGTCCCTATGCGCCGCCCGAGCAGTATGGTTTTGGCCAGACGAGCGTGCGCAGCGATGTCTATGCGCTCGGTGCCCTGCTGTTCTTTTGTCTGACGGGGGCCGATCCCAAGCCAGGTCGGAACATACGCGAGCAATGCGAGGCACGTGACGTCCCCGCCTCGCTTGCCGATGTTATTTGCATGGCGATGGCGCTCGATCCGGACAAGCGCTTTGCAAGCGCGAAGGCGCTAGGGCACGCTGCACGCGCATCGTATGCGTCGTCCGCGCCGAATGCTGCTTCCTTTCAAGAGCCTCCGGAGCGGCGAGCCGTGTGCCCTGCGCCCGTGCTCCCCACGGATCAGTCTCAGGGTGGATTGCCGTTGGTGCCTGAGCGCCCGAATTTACTCTCCCGCATTCCCGACACCGTTGGGCGCATTTGGAACGCATTCGTCTATCTTTCGCTACTTGTTTTCTTTGCCGGAAGCCATTTTGCCGTTTTTCATCCTACGGGCGCCAACCAAAACTACCCGATGTGGTTTCTCGCGATTGAGTATTTTATCTTCGTCGACGGTCTCGTAGTGCTCATCCATTTTGTGATGCTCGACAAACGCCGCCTTCGCCGGCGGTTTGAGCTACTCGATAGATACCGCGGTAAAAAGCTTGCAAAGCTTTGGCTCAAGGCTATGGGTGTGCTCTTGTTGGCAATGATTATCATTGTTGCCATTGCAAACGCGACTGGCGTCGTCGATACCTCCGTCGCGTAAAAGAAAAAGGGCCCCAATTGGGGCCCTTTGACGTTGATCTTAGATGCGGTTCATCTGGGTTGCAACCTTGTTGTACCAGTCCTGCCACGTGGGCGGGCAGTACTTTTTGGCGGCTGCCGGGGTAAGCGTGGAGCCATAGTTGGCGCCCAGGTAGGCAACGTGGGCAGAGACGCCCTCGCTCCAGCTACCAAAGCTCCGCCAGCCGCCGCCGCGGGCGCTCCAGCCCCAGGCGTTATAGGAGCCGGCACAATAGAGGCCCTTGCTGCTCTCGATGCAGGCGATGGCGGGAGACCAGCGAGGGTCAACACCGGTGTTCCAGGCTGCCACGGCAAAGTTGTAACCCTGGCCTGCCATGGGGGAGCCGGCGAGGTAGTTGTCGATGCGACTCGTCCACTCGTTGATAAACGAGTCGTAATCGGAGTTGCCGGTATTGGAGTTGTTCACCGTGGTGTCGATAGTGGTGTTGGCGTTATTGGCCTGGCTGTTGGAGTTGTTGCCGCTCACGCCCTCGCCCGAGAGCTTCTCGGCGGCAGCGGCCTTGTCGGCCTCGAGCTTGGCCAGCTCGGCGGCATTCTCCTGCTCGGCCTTTGCCTGGGCTTCGCTGCGAAGCTGCTGGGCCTGTGCCAGTGCGTCCTCGGCGGTTTTCTGCTCGGTCTCGAGTTGGGACTTGGCCTGCTCGAGCTCGGTCTTGTTCTGCTCAAGTTCGGTCTGCATCTTGTTGAGCTCTTCGATCTCGTCGACGCTCGAGCTCGTGATCTGGTTGGTGTACTTGCAGGTGGTGATGAACTCGCCCAGGCTCTGCGCGTTGACCAGGAAGCTCACGATGGGGTTGGTGCCCTTCTGGTACTTATACAGATCGCGCATGGCGGAGCTCGCCTTGGCCTGTTGATCGGGAAGTTCGGCTTCGATCTTCTCGATGCTTGCCTCGTTAGTGTCGATTTGCTTCTGCAGATCCTCGAGCTTGGTGCGGGCTTCGTTGTAGGCACTCGTGGCGGTTTCGATTTTCTGCTGGGCAGCGGAAAGCTGATCCTGCGTTGCCTGCGAGGCGGCATAGGCTGCGACGGGGGAGAGCATCGGCGCGGCCGTCAGTGTAACGGCAAGCGCGGCGCTCGTGATGATACGAGCCGGCTTCGACGCGATGAGCGCTGCGGTGCGATGGTTCGAATGCTGCATCCAGTCCCTCTGCAATCAATCGTAGGTTATAGTTCGAAAGGTATTCTACTACTGCTTTCGACCTCAACTTGAACCTTAAAGGTTCTAAAGGGTCAAGTTGAACTTGAGGCTTTGGCTTTGACCTGCAGTTATGATGAATTGTTGAGAAACCATAGAGTTCAACTTTAACGTTACAGAGCTCTGTTTGAGAGGAGTTTTGGGCTGTAAAAGCCATCTCAACGTGGGGTTTTATAACTACAGCGTGCCCTTCTGGCGAGCCTGCTCAATCTCTTCGAGGGCCTCGGCGGGGGTGAACGAACAGGTGCCGTCGCCGAGTTTGATTACCTGGATATCGTCGCCGGCGTAGACCTCTCCGCCCTTTAGTACCACGCCAAAAACGCCCTCGTGGGGAAAGATGCAGTCGCCGGCGAGATAGTAGATGGCACAGCGTGTGTGGCAGACCTTGCCGATTTGGCTGATTTCGACAAGCACCTCGCTGCCAAGCTTGAGCTGTGTGCCCAAGGGGAGCGAGAGCAGGTTGATGCCCCGGGTTGTGAAGTTCTCGCCAAAGTCGCCCTCGTGCACATCGAGCCCGCGCGCCTGCGCCGTCTGGATAGACTCTGCAGCTAAAAAGGAAACCTGGCGGTGCCAATGCCCGGCGTGCGCATCAGAGGCGAGGCCAAATTGCTCTATAACGGTGTCGTGCCCGTCGGCGACGGGCGACTTGCGCGTGCCCTTGTGTGCCGACGTGTTGATCGAGACAATGCGGGCGGGTCCGTTGTAGGCGTCGTTTGCCGTGCACAGGGGAGCGGTCGCTTTCGCACGTTCTGCCAGCTCGCGCCTCGCGGCATTGAGGATGGGATTATCGGTCGGATGGTCTTGGGGCACGTGTGCGCCTTTCGCTCGAAGATGTCAATACACTGAATCCTACAACAATGGTAGGTTCATTGCCCATTGTCATACAACGGCGAGCGCCGTCTTCGTGCTGGCCTTCGTGCTGGACGATTACGTCGATTGCCATAGATACGGTGGAGCTTTGGGCGCCGGCGGCTTGGCACGCTAGAATAATTCAGCTGCGCAAAAACCGCCCGTTGTGTGGGCAGTTCATGATAGGAAGTTTCCATGGCATTGCAATTTACAGAGCGCGAGTTCATTCCCGTGCTGCTCGGTGGCGACATCAACGCCTATTCGGTGGCGCGCGCCTTCTACGAGGAGTACCAGGTCAAGAGTCTGGTCTTTGGCAAGTATCAGACGGGTCCCGCGTACCGCAGCCAGATTATCGACTACACGCCCAACGTGGATATCGACACCATGCCCGTGATGCTCAAAACCGTCAACAGCATTGCCCAAGCGCATGCCGACAAGACGATTGTCCTTGTGGGCTGTGGCGATAACTATGTCGCTCTCGTGGCTCAAGCCAAGGATGCTCATGAGCTGGCGGATAACATCGTCGCTCCCTACGCGCCCTACAGCATGCTCGAGCAGTGCCAGAAGAAGGAGATCTTCTACGAGCTGTGCGAGAAGCATGGCGTGCCCTATCCGCACACGTTTACCTTTACCAAGGCGATGCTTAATGCCCAGGGTGAGGCGCCTGCCGAAGTGCTCGACCAGATCGATTTTCCTTACCCGATGATTCTGAAGCCTTCTGACGGCATCATGTGGTGGCAGCATGAGTTCGAGGGCCAGAAGAAGGCCTATGAGATTGCCGACCGCGCCGAGCTGGAACAGGTCATTCGCGATTCGTATGCCAGCGGCTACACCGACGACCTGATCTTGCAGGATCGCGTGCCCGGCAACGACGAGTACATGCGCGTGCTCACCAGCTATTCCGACCGCAACGGCAAGGTGCGCATGATGTGCCTGGGCCATGTGCTGCTCGAGGAGCATCAGCCCCACGGTGTCGGCAACCATGCCTGTATCATTACCGAGCCCAACGACGAGCTCATGGGCGGCGTGCGCAAGTTGCTCGAGGACCTTCACTTTGTGGGCTATTCCAACTTTGACGTTAAGTACGACGAGCGCGACGGCTCGTTTAAGTTCTTCGATTTCAACACGCGCCAGGGCCGCAGCAACTACTACGTTACCAACAGCGGCTTTAACGTTGCCAAGTATGTGGTGGACGAGTATGTGTTCAACCGTCCGTTTGAGCCGGAGTTTGTGACGGCTCAGGACGAGGCCCTGTGGATGGTCGTCCCCATGGGCGTCGTCGACAAGTACGTCAAGGATCCCGAGCTGCGCGCTAAGGTGCATCGCCTGGACAAGGAAGGCAAGGGCGCCGACCCTTCGTTTATGAAGGGCGACTTTGTCTTTAACCGCTGGCTGCGCATGTGGCACACCAAGCTGCGCCACTTTAAGCTGTTCAAGACGTATTACAAGTAGATGAGCGCGGCGCCCGTCCGGTTTGCATCGGGCGGGCGCGGGTATGATACGCGCAATTGCGCAAGCGTCATCAAGGAGGCGGCGATGGAAAAGCTGGGAGTTATCGGCGGCATGGGCGCCGAGGCCACGTCGTATTACTACGACCAGGTGGTGCGTCATACGGCTGCTGCCTGCGATCAGGAACATATCGACATGGTGGTGCTCTCCAAGTCGACCATGCCCGACCGCACGTTGGCCATTAAGACCGGCGAGCATGCCAAGCTGCTGGCGACCATGAAAGAGTGTGCCCAGGCACTCGAGTCGCTGGGCTGTGCGCACATTGCCATTCCCTGCAACACGTCGCACTACTTCTACGACCAGATCCAGTCGTTTACGAAGGTGCCGATTATCCACATGCCGCGTGAGTCGGTGCGCTATGCTCTGGCCGGTGCGGTGATGGGGGAGTGCGAGTTCGACCCCAACCTGAGTATGCCGGCCGAGCCGGTGCACAAGATTGGCATCATGGGCACCGACGGAACCGTGGGCGCGGGTGTCTACGGCCGCGAATGTAAGGCTGCGGGTGTTGAGGTCGTCTATCCCAGCGAGAAACGTCAGAACGATGTGATGTCGCTTATCTACGATGATGTGAAGGCCGGACGTGAGCCCGATATGGATAAGTTCGACCGCGTGATGTGGGAGTTCGCCCGTAGCGGCTGCGACCGCGTCATTCTGGCCTGCACCGAGCTCTCGGTGTTGCAAAAGTACCGAGAGATTCCCGAGATCACCCTCGACGCCATGGATGTCCTGGTGCGTGAATCCATCATCCGTAGCGGCGCTCCCTACCGCCTCTAGCTTCCGACCTGTCAAAAAGGGACAGGTTAATTTTGGTAGGTTTTATCTGGTGAAACAGTAAAGGCCTCGGCTCGTTTGGTGCGAGCCGAGGCCTTTTGCGTTGGGCGGATGCTGTCGGTGGTGAACTAGAACAGGAAGCCGATGGCGATGAGGGCGATGCTGACGATGAGCACGGCGATGTCCAGGCCCTTGATGGGGTAGCGCTTGTACGAGCTGGCGCGCGTACGCAGATAGAAGCCGCGCTGTTCTGCCGCCAAGGCTGTGGCATCGGTCTTGCCCACGCTCGAGATGAGCAGTGGCACACACAGTGGCAGCATGAGCTTAAGCTTCTTGATGGGGTTCTTGGTGTCGTATTCGACGCCGCGTGCGGTCTGCGCCTCCATGATGGCGTTCATCTCCTGACCAAACACCGGCACAAAGCGCAGCGCCGTGGTAAAGGTGAAGGCATAGCGATACGGCACGTGCAGCACCTCGACGCAGGCGTTGGCAAGGTCGTTGAGCTTGGTCACCATGAGCATGAGGATGAGCGGTAACGCCACACCCAGCAGGCGCAGACAGGCCTTCGATCCTGTGATGAGACCCGTGTCGGTGATAAAGCCCCACACCACGTTGCCATCGCGCATAAAGGCCAGCTGGAGCACCAGCATGATAAGCGCGAGCGGAATCAGCAACTTGAGCAGCGAGAACAGACGGTCGACGACGCCGGCATAGGCACCCAGCGCAAGGGTGAGTGCCAAAAAGCCCAGCAGCGCCACATAGGTGTCGGACAAGAAGATGCCGACGATGATGGCGGCGGCGAGGCCCAGTTTGACGACGGGATTCAGGCGATGCAGCAGCGTATCGCCCGACATGTAGTCGATGACGTTAACCACGGTGGACCATCTTCTTGGCAATTCGAACGACATCGGTGACCTCGCTCACCTGCGCAAAAGCGGGCGAGACGGAAGATGCCAGACGGCGCGAGAGTTCAATAACCTGGGGAGGCTCCACGTAGGCACGCCGCATGAGATCGATGTTCGAGAATAGCTCGTGCGTGCGGCCGCGGTCGAGGATGCAGCCGTCGGCCATTACCACAATGCGCTCGGCAAAGTCGGAGACGACTTCCATGTCGTGGCAGACCATGATTACGGCGCAGCCGCGCTCGGCCATGGTACGCACGGTTTCCATGACGGTCATGCACTCGCGGTAGTCAAGGCCGCTCGTGGGCTCGTCGAGCACGACGATTTTGGGTTCTACGACCACGACGGAGGCGAGTGCCACCATCTGGCGCTGGCCGCGCGACAGCGAGAAGGGCGCCTCGTCGGCAGGCAGGCCAAAGCGGTCGATGACGAGTTGAGCACGACGCAGAGCCTCGGTGCGGTCGATGCCGGCAAGCTCCAGGCCAAAGGCGACCTCGTCGAGCACGGTGTCCTTGCAGATCTGGCGGTCGGGGTTTTGGAAGAGCGTTGCGACCTCGCGGGCGATACGGCTCGTGGGGACCGCGGCAGTATCCAGGCCCGTAACGCGCACGCTGCCCGAGGCGGGCTTAAGCAGGCCCGTGAGCAGCTTGGTGAGCGTGGTCTTGCCGGCACCGTTCTGGCCGACGATGCCCACGAGCTCGCCAGGATAGAGCGTCAGGCTAAGGTCGTGTACGGCGGCGCCGCCATTGGGATAGGCAAACTCAACATGGTCGAAGGTGAGCACGGGTTCGGCGTCCTTGGCATGAGGACGCAACGACGGTGCATGCGGGGAACCGGTGGGCGCCTGGGCTTCGATGGCTGCGTGTGCGGGGTCGACGATGCCCGAAATCAGGCGTTCGGCCTCATCGACATCCAAGCAAGGGGTACCGCTTACCAGACCATCGGCCTCGAGGCTATTGAAGATACGCGTGACGCGAGGGCAGTCGACGCCGATGGCACGGAGCTCGTCGGTATGTGCGAAGACCTCGTGTGGCTCGCCCTGCAGCGCGATTTCGCCATGGTTGAGCACGAGCACGCGGTTGCAGTACTCCGAGAGCAGGGCGACCTTTTGCTCGACGACGATGGTGATTCCAAGTGCGCGGTTTGCCTCACGCAGCGTCTCGAAGACCAACGTGGAGCTGGCGGGGTCGAGTGCCGCGGTGGGCTCGTCGAGAACCAAGACGCGCGGACGCATGGCGAGGATGGCGGCGATGGCTACCTTTTGCTTCTGTCCGCCCGAGAGGGTGGCGATCTCGCGGTCGCGCAGGTCGCTGATGCCGACGGTCTCGAGAGTTTCGCTCACGCGCTGCTTGATCTGGTCGTGGGGAACGCCAAAGTTCTCGAGGCCAAAGAGCATCTCGTCCTCGACGACCGAAGCGACCATCTGCGTGTCGATATCCTGCAGCACACTGCCGACGATTTGCGACACGTCGGTGAGCGAGACTTCGCAGGTGTCGTGGCCGTCGACCATGACGGACCCAAAGAACGTGCCGGTGTAGTGGTGGGGCACGGCGCCCGACAGACAGGCGGCAAGCGTGGACTTGCCGGCGCCCGAGGGTCCGATGATGCCGATGAAATCTCCCTTGTTCACGCTGAGCGAGATGTGGCTGAGCGCTTGCTCGGTCTGCGTGCCATAGGAGAACGAGACATCGTCGACGTTGATGATCGTTTCCATGGATACCTTTCATAGTCATTGGGGACGTTCTTTAATGACTAGTCGTTTAAGAACGTCCCCAAAAGCTCGTTGTTTGGGACAGTTTTTGGTGGTGAAGCACGGAGACGGCTTTACGAGGGGCCCCAGGTTGGCGCGAGAAAGAGGAGCGAAGCGTACTTGGGTACGCGAGCGACGAATGAACGCCAAGATGGGGTGGCTCGTAAAGCCGAGCGGGTTAGTTGAGTCTAAGAGCCTTCTGGATGGGCAGGTAGAGGGCGCCGACCAGAATGGCGTTAAAGACGGCGGTCATGGCAACGACGGGCAGCATGGCGGCGGCGAGCTCGCCGACCACGCCGAGCATGGCCATCTTGATGATCATGAAGATGACGCCGGAGACAAAGGTGGTCAGGAAGGTTGCGACAATGGCGATGGCTGGCTTGACCTGACCGTTCTTGCCGGCGGCGTTGACGATGCCGGCCATGAGCATGGCGGCGATGCCCTCGGCGGCAAAATCGACGAACGGCGAAGTGGTGGTGATCTGGATCACGGCAGCCGAGATGAGGCCAATGACGAGCGCCTGGCCGATGTTGGGACGAACGACCAGGATGGTGAGGCAGAAGGCCGAGATGATGAACTCGGGGCTGATCATGCCGCCCGAGATGCCCGAGATGGCCTTGCCGACGGTGAAGTTGAGGATGAAGCCGGCAGCGAGCAGGATGGCGAGCAGGACGAGGGCGCGGACGTCGAGTTTGCCGCGGTCGGCGGTCTGGACGGTGCGGGGCTGGGTGGCGGTGGTGTTCTGAGACATGGTGAAAATCCTTTCGGAATGGGAGTGCAAGAGAAAAGCGGAGGCGCGTGATGCGAATGCGATCGGGCTCGAGATAGAAAAAGGCCCCCGGTCGAAACCGGAGGCCTTCCAATCACCTAGAGCGCAAAAACAGGCGTGAGGGACTCACTGTCGACCGATCGTATTCGCCTCACGCCACCACCAGTTGTTGAGAGACTTCATCGTGTTCTTCATGTTGGTGGCTCCTTTCGTGACGCCGTGGCGCGGTCGCACCTAGTTGCTGTTGCGCTGCACTATAGCACAGCGAAGTGTGTGCGGGGAAATCTTTTTTGAAAAGATTTCAGGCGGGTTTCCCGCCGGTCAAAAGAGCGGGCTGAGCGGGCGAGGCTGCCATTGCTGCCTTGTCCGCTCAGCTAAGACGTTACTCCTTATTGCGACGGTAGAGGAAGTAACCGCCCGCGGAGATGACGGCAACGCCAGCGATGGCGAATGCGGCCACCATGCGGCCATCAAAACGATCACCGGTGGTGGGCAGGCCGCCCTTGGTGTTCGTCTTGTTGGTGGTTACCGTGGTCGTGGTGTCCGACTTGCCAGGCTTCTCGGGCTTGGTGGTGGGCTGCTCGGGCTTAGCGGGCTGCTCGGGGGTACCGGGCTGCTCAGGAGTACCGGGCTGCTCAGGAGTACCAGGCTGATCCGGGGTTACCGGGTCGGTGGCAAGAGCGTCCTTGGCGTAGGTGATGGACACCTTGAGGCCGTTGATCTCGGTGTTCAGGTCGCTCGGGGTGAAGGGCTGGTCGAAGTTTTCGGCCTTCTGATAGGCGCGCATCTCCTGGAGCAGGGCCTTGCACTTCTTGTAGGTGTTCTCGGTAGCAGCCTTGCCGGCCTTGTTGGCCAGGGCAGTGCGGCCCTCGGTGGTCGTCTCGGCTAGCATGGCGGCGTCAACTTCCTTGTTCTGCTCGATGAGCTCGTTCTGGAGCGCATCGAGGTAGGCACGGACGCTGATACCAAGGGTGTCAGGGTTCTCAAAGCAGAGCGAGCTGATGTCCATGAGGACGTAGTTGATTGAGTTCTCGGGCTCCTCGTTGTACACGACGTCAGTCTGTTTGCAGTGATCGAAGGAGACGGTCTGATCGCTGAAGTACGGGCTGACCTCAGTTATCAGAGCGGAGTACAACGGGATGGCGACGGAGTACGCGGCGCGGGAGAGCATTTCCCACTGGATGGTAGCGACTTCGGGGTCATACCCGCGACGAATCTGGAAGAGGTTGATCTCGGTGTTGCGCTCGCTGCCGATGCAATAAACACCATCAGTGTTCGCGTTGAGGCCAGGGACGTTCTCGCCGCGGTTGCCGAAGGCGCGAATCAACTCGAAAGTGCTCCAACCAGACTTGCCAGGCTTGAAGAACAGGGGCTGGATTTCGCTGACCATGGCTCCCTTTTGGTCAGGTTTTCCTTTCTCCTTTACTGTGATAATGTCGTAATCTGTGCCTTCGGTCAGCTGACTACCAAAATAATCGCGGCCTTGCACATAGCGGGACCACTGGTTTACGCCGGAATCGGCGAGGCTTTCGCCATACGTTTGGGCGACATCGAATTTGCCGTCAGCGGAGTATTTGGCGAAACCCTTTTCTTCGGGCATGGATTGGATCTTTTCAGAGTGGAGGCAATTCTCGGTGTCATTGAGGTCGACATCGTAGTTGAGGCTCCCGATATTAGGGTTGAGCGACGCGACGTCGTCAGCGAGCTTCATGGCGATCCACTGATGGGCGGAAAGTGTGGCGAACAGCCAGGTCTCGTTGTTGTCGGCGATGATGATCTGGTCGTTGGTGCAGACGCCTTGATCATCGATCAGGCTGCCGAGAAGCTCGACGCCCTCGCGGGCCGTGGCGCTCTCGCCCAGGATGATGCTGCCGTAACTGTACTCGCCCAGACCCACTTCCTCATCGATGAGGTCTGCTGCAGCGGCCTCCTCGTTATAGGAGGTGCTTAGCGTGGCGGAGCAGGAGACGCCCTTCTCGTTGATGCCGGCCTCGGAGTAGGCGTCGGTGCGACCCATCCAGTTGGAGGGGTGGTCGCGTACATAGCTGTAGCGATAGGTAGGCTTGTTCGAAGTGTATTCAAAAGCAGATTCAATCGAGCTGTACTTAAAGCCAGGTTCGTGGGCAGGTTCGATGCCGTAGTGCTTAAGATAGCGCTTGCCAAAGTCCTCGGCGCGGCCGTAGTACGTGTTGCCGTCCGCCGTGAGCTTGCCGCCCATGTAGATCTGCGTGCAGGCGAGCGCAGACGTCGGCATGGACATGATGGTTGCAGCTCCAAAGGCGAGGCCTATGCCAAGCTTTTTGAGCGCGTTGACGGGGTGAGTTTTCCTCATTTTCCCTCCCAGCGTGCGAAAGCTCTCCGTTGCCAGAGAGCTTCAGCCAATAAAGACACCCCATTAGCGTAACGAACTGGAAACAATATTCATCTATGAAAGAAACTTACTCGATAAGCGTAATGAAATATGCGATGAGTGGTTAATTATACTCGGTTTGTAGCTTTACTTTAATAAAGACGTCCTGCAATTACATTACCTGAATAAAGCGCCTTGCACGGGGCGCAAAGAAAATCCCCCGCTGTTTGGCAAATGCATAAACAGCAGGGGAGACGATAATTGGATGAATATCATACCAATGTGGAATTACTTCTTCCGGCGGTGGATCACGTTGATCGCATAGCCGACGAGCATGGCCAAAACGATGATGATAAAGCCGAGCAGGGGATTGTCGTTCATAGGGTCCTCCTATTTTCCGAGCGGGGAGAATTCGTCGACGATGAGGTCGAGGCATTGCGGAAGCGCGCGGGCTCCAAAGACGCCCGAATTGCTGGAGATAATCTCGCCATCGAACTGCATGCCCAGCGACGGGGTGCAGGTGATCTTGGCTTCCTTGGTCTGGATGATCTTGAACTGCGGGCGGCCGAGTACCTTGCCGGCGGGGTCGAGTGCGGCGGTGATCACAGTCGGTAGAAGCTGCACAGTTTTTACGGGTTCGATGACCGCAATGTCGACCATGCCATCGTTCATACGGCAGTCGGGGAACAGGTTGATGTCGTTTTGGATGACCGAGGTGTTGCCGGCCATGCAGCAGATGCCGTCGAGCTCCTCGACAATGCCGTCATGCTCAATCGTAAAGTGCGCCACCGTGGGATTGGGCGTGGCGAGCGCGGAGAGGAAGTAAGCGATCTCGCCGATGTCGTTTTTGGTGGGGGCGGCCTTCATCATGATCTCGGCGTCGAAGCCCGAGCCGGCGATGATGATAAAGCCGTGGCGCTTCTCGTTGCCGTCCTCGTCGAGCCAAAAGAGCTCGCCCATGTCGACTTTGACCGTGCGACCGGCACGGCAGGCCTTGGCGAGCGCCGCCGCCTCAGGGGCATTGCCGATGTTGTTGAA
Organism: Collinsella sp.; assembly: GCA_019414645.1. Lineage (GTDB taxonomy): Bacteria > Actinomycetota > Coriobacteriia > Coriobacteriales > Coriobacteriaceae > Collinsella. The sequence continues at coordinate 30,821 of DXLP01000015.1, read as the reverse complement.
GAACAGGCAGGCCGTACCGGAGGGGAAGACGAGCGTGGGGACACCGCACCCGCGCATCTGGTCGAGCACGTTGGAGACGGTGCCGTCGCCGCCCGAAACGACCACGCGATCAAACTCGCGCACGTCTGCCACGGCATCCTCGGGCTCCATGCCATCGCCGATAAAACGCATCACGACCTCGTCGCCGCCCTGCGCGAGGGCGTGCGTGAATGCGTAGATTTCATCTGAGCTGGGGCCCGATGCCGGGTTGTGGATGATAAGGCAGCGCATACTTACGTTCCCGTTCTGTGACTAACCGAGTATAGTTGTAAGGCAATGCCGATATCCTACCCGTGTTTTTCGGGCCTAACCTTATTCGATGGGTTGATATGTACATTTCCACACATCAGGCTCTACTCGACTTTTGCCAGCGCGCCCGTGAGTTCGACGCGATTGCCGTCGATACCGAGTTTTTGCGCGAGCGCACATTCCACCCGCGCCTGTGCTTGGTTCAGATTGCCACCCCTGCCGAGAGCGTAGCGGTCGACCCTCTGGTGATCGACGACCTCTCGCCGCTGGCCGAGCTTATGGCCGACGAGAGCGTGACCAAGGTCTTCCACGCGTGCTCGCAGGATATGGAGGTCATGCTCCATACCGTGGGCGTGCTGCCACGACCGATTTTCGATACGCAGGTCGCCGCCGCCTTTTTGGGCGAGCGCCAGCAGATTTCGTATGGCGCGCTTGTTCAGACGTTCTGCGGCGTATCGCTGCCCAAGACCGAGTCGCTGACCGACTGGTCGCGCCGCCCGCTGACCGATAAGCAGATTGAGTATGCGATCGATGACGTCAAGTACCTGATCGTCGCCTATACCGAGATGATGAGCCGCCTGCGCGAGCTGGGCCGTGTGGGCTGGGTGCTCGACGAGCTGCGCCCGCTGGCTGACGAGTCGCACTATCGCGCCGATCGCCACGAGGCGTTCCGCAAGGTCAAACGCATCAATTCGTGCAGCCGTCACCAGTTGGGCATCGCGCGTGAGCTCGCCGCCTGGCGTGAGGACCGCGCCGAACGCCGTAACATCCCGCGCAAGTGGGTCATGTCCGACGACACGCTGCTTGCGCTCGTTAAGCGCAATCCCGTGCGCGTTGAGGAGTTCCGTAGCATTCGCGGCACCGATCAGTTGGGGGAGCGCGACGTGGACGGTGCGCTCATGGCCATCAAGCGCGGCGCGAGCTGCCCGCACGATCGCCTGCCGCTCATGGTGCGCGGGCACCGTCAGATTTCGCCGGAGTTGGAGAGCGTGACGGACCTGATGTACGCGCTCATCCGCCTGGTTGCCGAGCGCTCGGGCGTGGCGACTTCGGTCATTGCCTCGCGCGATGACCTGGCCGACTATATTGAGCATCCCGAGCAGAGCCCCTTGCGCGAAGGCTGGCGCTTTGAGCTTGTGGGCTCGCGCCTGGACGATCTGCTTTCCGGCAATATGGGGTTGACGGTGAAGGACGGAAAAATCGAATTGCTGTAAGGAAGCCTAGCCGCTTGAGTGGGTAGAATGCCTCCAACGTGTAACTCGATTCGGAGGAATTCGCATGCCTTATTACTATGGATACGGCTTTGGCATCGACCCGCTGTACCTGCTGGTTGTTCTTGTCTGCACGGTGCTTGGCCTTGCCGCACAGAACTATATCAACTCGACGTACAAAACCTGGTCCAAGGTTCGCTCGGACGGCGATACGGGTGCCACGGTCGCTCGCCGCATGCTCGATGCCAACGGTTGTAACGCCGTGGGTATCAAGGGTGTCGCTGGCGAGCTCACCGACCATTACAACCCGCAGGACAACAACCTGTACCTCTCTGATGCCAACCGTTCAGGCGGGTCGGTCGCAAGCGTTGCCGTCGCCTGCCACGAGGCGGGCCATGCCGCCCAGCGTCAAAGTGGTTATGCCATGATGAAGGTACGCACAGCCCTCGTGCCGGTCGTCAACTTTACCCAGAACACTTGGACCATCGTGTTGCTCATGGGTCTGTTTATGAACATCGCGGGACTCACGACCCTCGCGCTGATCTTCTTCTCGTTTAGTGTGTTGTTCCAGTTGGTTACGCTGCCGGTCGAGATTGATGCCAGCCGCCGCGCCGTGGCGTATATCGAGCAGTCGGGTATGAGCTCCAAGCAGGTCAACGGTGCCAAGAAGGTCCTGACGGCAGCCGCGCTTACCTATGTTGCCGCAGCGCTCACTTCGATCATTCAGCTGCTCTATCTTATGGCTCGCTACAACAGAAACTCCAACCGATAACAAATTGGCTTGACAGGCGCCGCGGAGATTTGTGTCCCCGCGGCGCTGTACTATGTGTTGGACTTGAATTTGCGCAGGGCCGGAGCCCATGTGCACGATGACGAAAGGAGGCTGCGTGGCAGGCTGGAATCTGACCGGCAATGCCGTTTCCGCCGAGTTCGACGGTTCGGATGAGCAGGAGCGCAAGGAGCTCAGCGTGAGTCAGGCGGTAGAGATCGCTGCCGGTGCGCTCGATGCCATTCCGCAGCTGAGCGTCCTGGGCGAGGTCACGGGCTTCCGTGGTCCCAATGCCCGAAGCGGCCACTGCTACTTCCAAATCAAGGACGACTCGGCGGCCGTCGACTGCATCATCTGGAAGGGCGCCTATCTCAAGCGCACGTTCGATCTGCGCGACGGCATGCAGGTGAGCTTTAAGGGCAGCTTCAATCTCTATAAGGCCACGGGCCGCATGAGCTTTGTCGCTCGCTCGTTCTCGCTGGCGGGGGAGGGCCTGCTGCGTCAACAAGTGGCGCAACTGGCCGAAAAGCTACGCCGTGAGGGTCTGATGGACGAAGCGCGCAAGCGCCGCATACCGGTGTTCTGCTCGCGCGTGGCGGTCGTCACCTCGCTTTCGGGTGCCGTAATCGATGACGTCAAGCGCACGCTGCGCCGTCGCAACCCGCTTGTCGAGCTTGTTTGCGTGGGGGCTAAAGTTCAAGGCGAGGGTGCGCCGTCAGAGCTCATTGAAGGCCTGCGCCGCGCCGCTGCCATTACGCCGGCGCCCGATTGCATCTTGCTGGTGCGCGGCGGCGGCTCCTTTGAGGACCTCATGACCTTTAATGACGAGGAGCTTGCCCGCGCGGTGGCGGCTTGCCCCGTGCCCGTGGTGACCGGCATTGGCCATGAGCCCGATACCTCGATTTGCGACATGGTGAGCGACCGTCGCGCCTCCACGCCTACGGCGGCGGCCGAATCGGTGGCGCCGGCTATGACGGAGTTGGCCGATGTGCTCGAGGCGCGCTATCAGCGTCTGGGTGCCGCGATGGCATCGATGATTGGGTCGGCCCAGGTCGACCTGGAGATGCTCGATCAGCGCGGTCGCCGTGCCTGGGATACCTATACGGCTCGCTTGGGCGATGCGCTCGATGCGGCTGCGTGCCGCCCGTGCCTCAACGACCCAACGTTATTGGTTGAGCGTCGCGAGTCTGAGCTTGCCCTGACGGCCGATCGTTTGTCCGGCGCCATAACGCGTTCGGTTGGGGCATTCCGCTCCAACTTTGAGCGTCTACCCGAGCGCTTGATCGCAAGCACCTCAGGACTCGATGGCAAGCGCCATGCGCTCACGCTCGCAAGCTCCCGCCTGGAGCATCAGGGGCGCACGATGCTCAGCAAGCCAGCGTCCGACCTGGGCCGTGCAGCGGCTTCGCTCGATGCCCTGTCGCCGCTCAAGGTGCTTGCCCGCGGCTATTCCATCGCGTACAGCGTTGACGGCGTGGCTACAAGTGCCAAGACCTTTAAGCCGGGCGACGCCATTCGCGTGCGCATGGCAGACGGCAACGTGGCGGCAACGGTCAATACGGTCGAGTAGGCCGCGTTTCGCAGCGATAAACCTTTAGGAAAGGAAACAGATATGGCAGAGAAGACCCCGGTCGAGCAGCTTACGTACAAGCAGGCTTCGCAGGAGTTGGAGCTCATCATACGCAGCCTGGAATCGGGCGATATGGAGCTCGAGGAGTCGCTTGAGAGCTATACCCGCGGCGTCGAGCTCCTCAAGAGCCTGCGTACCCGCTTGTCCGATGCCGAGCAGAAGGTCTCGGTGCTCCTGAAGGACGTCGACGGCAACGACGTGCTCGCCGACGGCGAAGCCGCCAACACCGACGACAACCTCTCGTTCTAACCATCCCGACCAAATATAATTACCTTGGTCTGTGAGAAAGGAACCAACCATGTGTGATTGCATCTTCTGCAAAATTGCCAACCACGAGATCCCCTCGACCGTCGTCTACGAGGATGACCAGGTCATCGCGTTCGACGACCTCAATCCCCAGGCGCCGGTCCACACGCTCGTGATCCCCAAGAAGCACTACAGTGACATCGCCGATAACGTGCCCGCCGAGACCATGGGCGCCATGGCCCACGCCATCCAGGAGGTCGCCAAGGCCAAGGGTCTGGAGGACGGTTTCCGCGTCATCTCCAACAAGGGCGTCAACGCCGGTCAGACCGTCATGCACTTCCACATGCACGTCCTCGGCGGCAAAAACCTGGGCGAGAACCTCATCTGAGGACGCCTCTTCCGTGCAATGAAACGGAAGCTCAGGCACCGATAACTTATATATCAACGCAATAAACCCGAGCGCGAGGGCGTTTGGGTTTATTATTGAAGCGTATGTAACCTGGCGGCGCCACACCGCCTGTTAGTAGGGAGACACATGAACGTTCTGGTCGTCAACGCAGGATCTTCGACCCTTAAGTATCAGGTCATCGATACCAAGTCCCACAAGGTGTCCGCAAAGGGCTCCTGCGAGCGCGTCTGCTTTACCGGCGGTACCTTCACCCACGCTGCCAACGGTTCCAAGAAGGTGACCGAGAACATCGAGTTCCCCGACCACAAGGTCGCCATCGAGGTCGTTCTGAAGGACCTCGAGGCCAACGGCGTCAAGATCGAGGGCATTGGTCACCGTATCGTTCAGGGCGGCTGGTACTTTGGCGACTCCTCCCTCGTCGACGAGGACGTTCTCGCCAAGATCCGCGAGGTCGCTCCGCTGGCGCCGCTGCACAACAACCCCGAGGCCAACGTTATCGAGTACTGCCTGGAGCAGTATCCCGACCTGCCCAACGTCACGGTCTACGACACCGCTTTCCACTTCAACATGCCCGAGGTTGCCAAGACCTACGCCCTTCCCAAGGATGTTTGCGACAAGCTGCACATCCGTAAGTACGGCGCCCACGGCACCAGCTATCGCTACATCTCCAAGAAGATCGCCGAGATGACCAACGGCGAGGCCCGCAAGGTCGTCGTGTGCCATATCGGCTCCGGCGCTTCCCTGTGCGCCATCGAGGACGGCAAGTGCATGGACACCACCATGGGCTTGACGCCACTCGACGGCGTCATGATGGGCACCCGCTGCGGCTCCATCGACCCGGCTACCGTGTGCTACCTGCAGCGCGAGGGTGGCTACACCTTCGACGAGGTCGACGAGATGATGAACAAGAAGTCCGGCCTTTTGGCTGTGACCGGCGGCAAGACCAACGACTGCCGCAACGTCGAGGAGCTCGCCGCCGCTGGTGACCCCGATGCTCAGCTCGCCTTCGACATGTTTGTCTACAAGATTGCCGCCAAGGTTGCCGAGATGGCTACTTCTATGTGCGGTATGGACACCCTGGTCTTTACTGCCGGCATCGGCGAGCACGCTCCGGCTGTCCGCGCTGGCGTGGCCGACCGTCTGGCCTTTATGGGCGTCAAGATGGATCATGCCCGCAACGCCCTGCGTGGCGACGGCGCTTGGTGCCTGTCCGCCAAGGATTCCAAGGTCAAGATTTTCGTCATCCCCACGGACGAGGAGTTCATGATCGCTTCCGACGTCGAGCGCATCGTCAACGGCAAGTAATTGCAAGAGGGGAGGGGCTGGACGACCGAGCGCCGTTCGGCCCCCCTTTTATGCTCGTTGGGCGATATGCCTGATAGCTATTTATTAAGTTGTGATAACTTCTTATTAAAATGCGGCCGCCTTAAGGGGTCTGCGTCGACCGTATTGCACTGCAAAGGAGTCTCATGAACGTACTTGTTGTCAACGCCGGCAGCTCAAGCCTTAAATATCAGCTTTTGGATACCGATACCCGCGAGGTTTTCGCCAAGGGCAACTGCGAGCGTATCGGATCGGGCATGGGCATCTTCGGCCACTCCGAGAACGGTGGCGCCAAGCAGACCGAGGAGGTCCCCTTCCCCGATCATCGCTCTGCTATCGCTCGCGTGCTCGAGGAGCTCGAGAAGACCGACTTTACGATTGATGGCATTGGGCATCGCATCGTTCAGGGTGGCTGGCACTTCGATGATTCCGCGGTCGTCGACGATGAGGTCATGGCTAAGATCCTTGAGGTGGCCCCGCTCGCTCCGTTGCACAATTACGGCGAGGCCGCGGCAATCGAATATTGCCGCGAGAAGTATCCGGAGCTGCCCAACGTGGCCGTCTTCGACACCTCGTTCCACATGACCATGCCCGAGGTCGCCTACACCTACGCGCTGCCCAAGGACGTGTGCGACAAGTATCACGTGCGCAAGTACGGCGCACACGGTACGAGCCACCGCTACGAGTGGATGATGGCCAAGGAGATCCTGGGCTCGCGCTGCCACCGCCTGCTTTCGTGCCATCTGGGCAACGGTGCTTCGCTCGCTGCTATCGAGGACGGCGTGTGCCGCGACACCACGATGGGTCTCACGCCGCTCGACGGCCTGATGATGGGCACCCGTTGTGGTTCCATTGACCCGGCCACCGTGTGCTACCTGCAGCGCGAGGGCGGATACAGTTACCAGGAAGTCGACGACATGATGAACAAGCAGTCTGGTCTGCTTGCCATCTCGGGCATCTCCAACGACGCCCGCGACATCCGTACGCGCGCCTCCGAGGGTGACGAGCGCTGCCTGCTCGCCTTCGATATGTTCGCATACAAGGCCATGCAGCAGGCCGGTTCCATGATCGCCTCCATGGCGGGCGTGGACACCATCACCTTTACCGCCGGCATCGGCGAGAACGACTGGTCGATCCGCAAGGCCTTCTGCGACTGCTTTGAGTGGCTGGGCGTACGCATCGACAACAACAAGAACCGCGAGGCTGTGGGCAACGGCCCGCAGGTTATCAGTGCCGCCGGTTCCGCCGTCACGGTCATGGTCATCCCCACCGACGAGGAATACATGATCGCCCACGACGTCGAGCGTCTGACCAAGAACAACTAACGCACGCATTTGCAAGTAAACGAAAGGCCTCCAGCGCAACAGCTCCGGAGGCCTTTTTGCTGGCAGGCGGAAATTCCAGTTCCAAAGTGATCGCCACCAGCAACGCCTGCGCTCTCGGCAATGACACCCATCCATTCAGATCCTCAGCCCCAGCCCGTAGCCAAGCCGCCGTCCACTCCAGATGCCCTGAATACTACGTAGTGGTAGAAGGCCGTACGGGCTAGCCCCTGAAAACATCCCGCAGACCAGAAACGCCCCCGTTCGTAGCTCCGAAGGAGCAGAACGGGGGCGTTTCATTGGTCGAGGACGTTTTCAGGGGCTAGCCCGTACGGCCTTCGGGGGAGTGCGTCCGCTACTCAGCCATCTGAGCCTGGACGGCGGTGATGGCCACGACGCCCACGATGTCGTCGGCAGAGCAGCCGCGCGACAGATCGTTGACCGGCTTGGCGATGCCCTGCAGGATGGGGCCGTAGGCGTCGGCGCCGGCGAAGCGCTGGACCAGCTTGTAGCCGATGTTGCCGGCCTCGAGGTCGGGGAACACGAGCACGTTGGCCTTGCCGGCAACGGAGGAGCCGGGAGCCTTGAGCTGGGCGACGGTGGGGACAATAGCGGCATCGAGCTGCAGGTCGCCGTCGATGGCGAGCTCGGGAGCCTTCTCCTTGCAGAACTTCACAGCCTCCTGGACCTTCTTGGCGACCTCGCCGCCAGCGGAGCCCATGGTGGAGTAGGAGAGCATGGCCACGTGCGGCTCAACGTTGCCCATGAAGGTGGACCAGGAGTGAGCGGAGGCGATGGCGATCTCGGAGAGCTCGTCGGAGGACGGGTTGATGTTGAGGCCGCAGTCGGCGAAGATCAGCGTGCCGTCAGTGCCGAACTGCGGGGTGTCGGTGCACATCACGAAGAAGGCCGAGACCAGCTTGGTGCCCGGGGCGGTCTTGAGGATCTGAAGCGCGGGGCGCAGGGTGTCGGCGGTGGAGTGGCAGGCGCCGGAGACCAGGCCGTCGGCATCGCCCATCTTGACCATCATGGTGCCAAAGTAGGTGGCGTCCATCACCTGGGCGCGAGCCTGCTCGATGGTAACGCCCTTCTTGGCGCGGAGCTCGGCAAACTTCTGCGCGTACTCCTCGTGCTTCTCGGCATTGCGCGGGTCGATGACGGTAGCGCCGGGAACGTTGATCTCGTCGGGGTTGCCCAGGATGACGATCTTTGCCAGGCCCTCCTCGATGATTTTGGTGGCCGCGACGATAGTGCGCGGATCCTCGCCCTCGGGCAGGACGATCGTCTTAAGGTCGGCCTTGGCGGCAGACTTCATACGGTTTAGGAAATCGCTCATGTTACTCCTTACAAGCGTTTCGCTAAGCTCCAGGCACCCGGCTGTTCACGAATAAACCCGCTGCTAGCGGGTTTACCTTTCAATTATGTACGCCGCGGTGCTTGAGCTTTCCTTGTGTGGCAAGCTCATTATAGGACGCATTAGCGCTATAATCGCTCTGATAAATATGTCTCGAAGAATGTTCGAGAAAAGCCCAGCTAACGAGCCCGTGGCTTTTGACAAGGAGTATCGATGCAGATTACCTCAGGCCTGCCTGAAGGCTTTAACGCCGGCGCGTACGACATGATTGTCGTCGGTGCTGGATATGCCGGTGCCGTTTGCGCCCGCCGTCTTGCCGAGACCATCGGCTATCGTGTTGCCGTTTTGGAGCGCCGTAGCCACATTGCGGGCAATGCCTATGACTGCACTGACGAGGCCGGAATCCTGATCCACGAGTACGGTCCGCATATCTATCACACTTTTAACGAGCGCGTGCACAATTTCCTGTCGCGCTTTACCAAGTGGACGGATTATCAGCACAAGGTGCTCGCCAACATCAACGGTACCCTTATGCCCGTGCCCTTCAACCATGCGAGTCTCAAGCTCGCCTTTGGTGACGAGCGCGGCGAGGAGCTGTATCAGAAGCTCGTGGAGACCTTTGGCAAGGATGTCAAGGTGCCCATTATGGAGCTGCGTAAGAAGAACGACCCGGATCTTGCCGAGGTCGCCGATTACGTCTACGAGAACGTCTTTTTGCATTACACCATGAAGCAGTGGGGCCAGACGCCCGATCAGATCGATCCCTCGATCACCGGCCGCGTTCCCGTCTTTGTGGGCGATGATGACCGCTACTTCCCGCAAGCTCCCTTCCAGGGCATGCCGCAGGAGGGCTACACGGCGCTCTTTGAGCATATGCTCGACCACGACCTGATCGACGTGTTCTGCGACGTGGACGCCCGTGACCCCTTTGAAATCGACGAGACTACCGTCAAGATCGACGGCAAGGTCTATGGTGGCGAGATCGTCTACACCGGTCCGCTCGATGAGCTGTTCAATCTCGATCTGGGCGCGCTACCGTACCGCACGCTCGACATGAAGTTCGAGACGCTCGATATGGACCAGTTCCAGCCCGTGGGCACCGTCAACTACACCACGAGCGAGGACTACACGCGCATTACCGAGTTCAAGAACATGACCGGTCAGATCCTGCCCGGCAAGACCACCATCATGAAGGAGTATTCCAAGGCCTATACGCCCGGCTCGGGCGAGACGCCGTACTACGCCATTCTTGAGCCCGAGAACCGTGAGCTCTATGAGCGCTATCTTGAGCGCGTCCAGAACCTGACGAACTTCCACCCGGTGGGTCGTCTGGCCGAGTATCGTTACTACGATATGGACGCTGTGACCAATTCCGCCCTCGATCTTTCGGATGAGATTATCGCCTGCCATGCATAAAGTCATAACATTCGGTATTCCCTCGTATAACGCCGCCAAGGACATGGACCATTGCATCACCTCCATCTTGGAGGGGAGCAATTACGCCACCGATATCGAGATTATCGTAGTGGACGACGGCTCCAAGGACGAGACGGCCGATAAGGCCGACGAGTGGGAGGCACGTTATCCCGGTATCATTCGCGCGGTGCACCAGGAGAACGGCGGCCACGGTATTGCCGTCCTTTCGGGTCTGCGCGAGGCACAGGGCACCTACTACAAGGTCGTCGACTCGGATGACTGGCTCGATGCTGCGGCTCTTTCGACTATGCTGTCGATTCTGCGTGGCTTTGAAGAGCGTGACCAGCGCGTTGACCTGTTTATCTCGAACTACGTGTACGAGAAGGTTTACGAGGGCACGCATACCGCTATTGGCTACAAATTTGCCCTGCCGCGCAAAAAGATCTTTTCCTGGGATCAGATCGGTCATTTCCGCCTGGACCAGAACCTACTCATGCACAGCCTGTGCTATCGCACGGATGTGCTGCGCGAGTCCAACCTTCCCATGCCGCCGCACACGTTCTATGTGGACAACATCTACGCCTACGTGCCGCTGCCGCGTTGCAAGACCATGTACTACGCCGACATCGACCTCTATCGCTACTTTATCGGTCGCGAGGGCCAGAGTGTCAACGAGGCCACGATGGTCAAGCGTCTGGACCAGCAGTTCCGTGTGACGCGCATCATGATGGAGTCGTACCACCTGTACAGCGATGTTGAGTCGTCGCGTCTGCGCTCGTACATGATGGGCTATTTCACCATGATGATGGCGATCTGCTCGGTGCTCACCAAGCTTTCCGAGGAAGATTGCGCCGACGAGCGCCTAAAGATGCTGTGGAATGATTTGAAGGCCTACGACGAGCGCATGTATCGTCGTGCCCGCTACGGCGTGGTCGGGTTCTTCACCAATCTGCGCGGACGGGCCGGAGACAAAACCACACTCGGCCTATACCGTCTTGCCTCAAAGATCTTCAAATTCAACTAGCTGCTGAGTAATCGCTGTTGATAGGTTGACTGGGCCCCTTGGCCTTTAGTTTGCTACTGCGAACAGTCCTGCTCGCACGGAAAGCACATTAAGTGCTTTCCGGCTCGTGCGGAACTTGTATCAAACTAAAGGCCAAGGGGCCTCTGCTATAAGAATCGATTGTCAGTTTATTTGAATTTGAAGATCTTCGACGCGCGGTACACAGGGGCCTGGGCTGAAAAGAATCTGGTTGGTAGGTTGCCCGGTGGGGCTTGGTTATGTTTGTCGCGAGTTCCGCACGAGCCGAAGAGCACTTAATGTGCTCTTCGTGCGAGCCAGGACTGTAGAGCAGCAAACATAACCAAGCCCCACCGGGCAACCGGTCAGGTTAGGCTACTTCGCGGCGCCGGGGATGCCGTGGGAGGTTTTGGCGGTTTTGGCTCCGTTTACGATGGCGGTCTGTAGGGCCCTTACGGCGAGCATGCCCAGTAGGTCTAGGGGAACGGCGGCGCTTGCCTGGGCGCCCAGTTTGCCGCTGGCGAGGGTGTAGATGGTGTCGCCGTCGTTGGTGGTGTGTGTGGGGCGGATGGCGTGTGCGTAGGCGTCTGCGGCCATCTGGGAGACCTTGGTGGCTTGTGCCTTAGTGAGTTCCACGTTGGTGACGATGCAGCTGATGGTGGTGTTGGTGCGGTCGAGCGGCATCTGCATGGATCCGGCGGCGGCAAAGGCTGCGAGTTCCATGTCGACGATCTGGTCGCTATCGGCTGCGGCGCGCATGCCGGCGACCCACTCGCCGGTGAAGGGGTCGACAACGTTGCCGCAGGCGTTGACCGAGACCACGGCGCCCACCTTGATGGGGCCGAGTGCCACGGCGGCAGCTCCAAGGCCGGCCTTCATGCAGGTGGCAGGCCCCATGAGCTTACCCACGGTAGCGCCCGTGCCGGCGCCTACGTTGCCCTGTTCGAGCTTGGTGGGGGTGTGGTCGAGTGCTTCGCGCACGGCGGCGATGCCGGCCTCAATGTCGGGGCGCACGGTGGGGTTACCAAAGGCGAGGTCGAAGATACAGCTGGAGCACACGATAGGCACCTGCGTGGGGCCGACGGGAAGGCCGATGCCGCGGCTCTCAAGCTCGCGAGCGACGCCGCTTGCAGCCTCGAGGCCAAAGGCCGATCCACCCGAAAGGCAGACGGCGTGGACCTTGTCGACGGTGTTCTCGGGTCGCAGCAGGTCGGTTTCGCGCGATGCTGGAGCACCGCCGCGAACGTCAACGCCGCCGGTGGCGCCCTCGGGTGCCACGATTACGGTGCAACCGGTGCCGGCCTCCTCGTCCGTATAGTTGCCATAGCAAAAGCCATCGACATCGCAGACGTCAATGGCCTCGAGCAGTGTATCCATGTTTAACTCCTATCGGTTTTCCGCCGCGCCTTGTGCCCGGTCGGGATCCGTACGGTACGCCAAAATTGTAGGCGCCGGGGGATACCCAGCGCCAGATGCAATTACGAGAGTTTTTGAATCGCGCGCGCGACGCGGGCGATGGGTAGGCCCACCACGTTATAGAAGTCGCCCGAAATATCGTGCACGAGCATGCGTCCTCCTGTGCCCTGAATGCCGTAGGCGCCGGCCTTGTCCATGGGCTCACCCGAGGCGACGTAGTGCTCGATCTGCTCGTCGGTGAGCTCGTAGAACGTCACGTCGGTCACATCGACAAAGGACAGGCTTTCGGCGGCATGCGGGGCGGCCGTATCGCCTGCCTTAACGATGCAGACGCCGGTTGCGACCTGGTGCGTGCGGCCCGAAAGCTCACGGAGCATAGTGCGCGCCTCGTCCTCGGTTGCCGGCTTGCCCAGAATCTTGCCGTCAAAGGTGACGATGGTGTCGGCCGCGACCGTTAGCTCATTGGGCTCGGCATGCTCGGCAGCAACGGCAGCCGCCTTGGCGCGTGCCAAGCGCTCGACAAGCGTGAGCGGGGCCTCGCCATCAAAGGGCGTTTCGTCGATATCCGCGGGAATCACGCGAATGTTGTAGCCTGCCTCGCGCATCAGCTCTATGCGGCGCGGCGATTGCGAAGCCAAAATCATAGTTGGATGCCCTCGGCGACCTTCTCGACGGCCTTGTCGCCGGCGAGCGTGCGCAGCAGCTCCAATGCAAAGGGGAGGGACTGTGCCATGCCGCTGGCAGTGATGATGTTGCCGTCTTGCGTGACCTTCTCGCCGGTATAGGCGCCTTCGGGGAAGCTTTTCTCAAAGCCAGGGAAGCACGTGGCATGGCGCCCCTCGAGCAGGTCGAGCTCGCCCAGGATAAACGGGGCGGCGCAGATGGCGGCGACGTGCTTGGTTGCGGCGAACTCGCAGACCACGTCGCAGACGCGCTGATCTGCGCGCAGGTTGGTGGCACCGGGCAGGCCGCCGGGCAGCACGACGCAGTCGTACTCGTCAAAGTTGATCTCATCAAAGAGCGCATCGCAGGTCACGGGGATCTGCAGCGAGCTTACGACCTCGCGCGTGGGCATGATCGAGACGAGCGTGGCACGCACGCCGCCGCGACGCATGACATCGACCATGGTCAAGCATTCAATAGTTTCAAAGCCATCGGCGGCGAGAACGGCAACGCTGGGCATGAGGGTTCCTTTCATAGGCGGCATACAATTAGCCGTCTTATACCCCGAAGACCTCCGCTTGCCACGCTCGATTTCCCAATGATTTTCTGAGCAATGATTAAGCGGCTAGTTGCGCCTAAGGTGGACGACGGTCTCGCAGTGGAAGGTTTGTGGGAACAGGTCGACTGGCGTGATCTTTACGGGGGAGAAGGTGCCTTCTTCGACAAAGCGTTTGAGATCGCGCGCCAGGGTGGCCGGGTCGCAGCTCACGTAGGCGACATCGCGGGCACTCGTGCTGGCGATAAGGCCGATCGCCTCGGGGGCGAGGCCTGCGCGCGGCGGGTCGACCACCAAGATGTCGGCATCCTGGTCGGGGAACTCGCGCACCGCGTCTCCGCCAATGACGTCGACGTTATCAAGCTTGTTGATTTCCAGGTTACGGCGTAGATCGCGCACGGCGGGGCCGTAGGCCTCGACGGCAGCGACAAAGTCGCAGCGGCGGGCGAGCGGCAGGGTAAAGGTGCCGGCACCGCAGTACAGGTCCACGGCAAGCTCGTCTTCCTGCGGGTCGAGCGCTTCCATGACAAGATCGATCAAAATCTGGGCACCCTTGGTGTTGACCTGGAAAAAAGACGGGGCAGACAAGCGCATCTGATCCTCGGCGATATTCTCGGTCCATGAGCCCTCTCCGGCGAGCATTTCGACCTTGGAGACACAGCGGGCCTTCTTTTCGCCCTTGCTCATCACGCGTACGATGCTCGTAGGATGAGCGGCGTCCGCCAGCACGCGGGAGACCTGCGAGCGCGGAAAAGAGCCCGTAGGCGTCCAGAGTGCGACCTCGAGTGCCTTGGTGCGGCGCGATGCGCGAATGCCCACGCGTTCGAGCCCCAAGTCATGGCTGCCGCTTAGATAGTTGAGTGCGCCGACGACCGATTTGAGTGCCTTCGGGAAGCGCTTATCGAACAGCGGACACATATCGACGGTCACGATTTTGCTGGGGTCGACACCGTGCATGCCAAGGCGCACGCGACCGTTGACGACGGTCGGTTCGAGCTCGATTTTATTGCGGTAGCCCCAGTCGTCCTTGGTGTGGCAGATGGGCTGTACCAACTCATCTGCCAGCTCAGGAGCGAACTTGCCGATGCGCTCGAGCGTGGAGCGCAGGTTTTGCTCCTTGGCGGCGAGCTGTGCCGTGCGTGAGAGATTGCCCCACGAGCAGCCGCCGCAGATGCCCACGAAGGGGCAGGGAGGCTGAATGCGATTGGGGCTTGGCTCCAGAATCTCGGTGGTGCGGGCGCGCATGAATGACTTGCCGTCCTGTACGACCTCGGCCTCGACGGTGTCGCCTGCCACGGCACCCTGCACAAAGACGGCCTTGCCGTTGTCGGCGTGCGCCAGCCCGTCGGCGCCGTAGGTCATCGATTCTATAGTGAGCTTCATATTCCTGCCTGTCATTCGCGTTGTTGTTCGCACCATGGTAGCAGGGAAAAGCGCCCCGTATCCGAGGCTTTCCTCAAATGCGGGGCGCTTCTACAAACTGCTTCTACAAACGACTATTTCGTCTTGCCGGTAATGAGCGTCTTAAGACCCAGGCCGATCAGACCCAGGCCCATGCGCACGCGGCCGGGGCGATGGCGCTCGATGGCCTTGGTCTTGCCAGCGGGCTTATCGCGACGGGCGCTCGTCTCGGGTGCGGGCTTGGTGACCTGCGGATCGGGCTGAGGTGCAGGTGCAGGCTCGGGCTCAATGACGGTCGCCTGGACCTCTTGGACCTTGGGTGCTACTGGCTGCGGCTCGGCCTCGGAGGCAGGTTCCGCCTCAATGACGGGCTCGGGCGCGGCCTCGGCGTTGCGATAGGCGCGCTCCAGCAGGGCTTCCTGTGAGTTGAAGGGTTTCTCACCCTCTGCACGCTCCACGGGGACCCAGGTGCCGTCGCTCGTGAGGCTGCGGGCCTTCACGTTGTCGCGCAGCTGCATGCCCATGTACTCGTGCACCAGAGCGCGGCAGGTGGGGTCGAGCACGGGGAAGGCAATCTCCACGCGGTGCTCGGTGTTGCGCGTCATCATGTCTGCCGAGCTCAGGTAAATCATGTCCGAGTCCACGCCGAAAGCATAGACGCGCGCGTGCTCCAAAAAGCGTCCGACGATGGAGCGGACATGCACGTTCTCGGTCTTGCCCGGAACACCGGGCTTGAGGCACGAGATGCCGCGGATGATCATGTCTACGCGCACGCCGGCACACGATGCCTCGGCGATCTTGTCGATAACCTCGCGGTCGGTCAGTGAGTTGAGCTTAAAGAACACGCGGGCGGGCTCGCCGGCAAGGGCGCGCTGGATCTCGCGGTCAAGCCCGCGCATGATGAGCGGTTTCAGTCCGACGGGCGCCACACCCAGGAAGCGGTAGTCGCCGCGCAGGTTGCCCAGCGACAGATTGCGGAAGAACAGGTTGGCGTCTTCACCGATGCCGGGATGGGCTGTCATGAGCATAAAGTCGCTGTAGAGTTTGGCCGTCTTCTCGTTAAAGTTGCCGGTGCCCAAAAGCGTGAGGCGGGTGAGCGCCATGCCCTCGCGATAGGTGAGCTGGCAGATCTTGGAGTGGCACTTAAAGCCTTCGGAGCCGTAGATGACGGTGCAGCCTGCCTCTTCCAGACGCTCGGCCCACTCGATGTTGTTCTGCTCGTCAAAGCGGGCGCGGAGCTCCATGAGCACCGTGACCTCTTTGCCGTTCTCGGCGGCATCGATCAGCGACTCGCATAGGCGGCTCTGCTTGGCCACGCGGTAGAGCGTGATGCGCAACGAGATGCACTCGGGATCGTAGGCTGCCTCGTGTACCAGATCCAGGAACGGATTCATGGCCTCGTAAGGGTAGAAGAGCAGCTTGTCGTGCTGCAGCACCTGCTCGCGGATGGAGCGGGTCATGTCGATGGTGGGGTTGGGCTGTGGCTTAAACGGCGTAAAGAGGAGCTCGTTGCGCAGGTGCTCGGGAATCTTGCCCTCAATGCCAAAGACGTAGCCCAGGTTGAGCGGGATATCGCAGGTAAAGACAGAGCGGCGCGAAAGCTCGAGCGCCTTGCGGATAGTCTTGAGCGTCGCCTTCTCGAGCGACCCCGAGACCGCGAGCACTACCGGCTGCAGGCGCAGGCGCTTCTTGAGAATGCGCTTCATGTGCTGGCGGTAGTCCTCTTCCTCTTCGACGCCCTCGCCGTCCGGATCGATGTCGGCGTTGCGGGTGACGCGGATGAGCGCACGATCCAGCGGCTTATAGGAGCCAAAGCAGCTGTCCAGGCAGGCGAGGATGACGTCCTCGAGCAAGATGTAGGAGTAGGTGCCGGTGGGCGAGGGGATCTCGACCACGCGGTTCATCGAGGCGGGAATCTCGATAAGGCCCAGTAGGCTCTCCTCGTCGGTGGCGCCGTCCAGACCACAGGCCAGATAGAGCGCGCCGTTGCGCAGGTTGGGGAAGGGGTGGCGAGGATCGATGACCAGCGGCGAGATGACCGGCGACACGTAGGCCTGGAAGTAGCGGGTTACAAAGGTACGCTCCTCGGGCGTAAGCGAATCGATGTGGGCGCGGTGAACGCCCAAGGTGTCGAGCTTGCCCTCGATGCTCTTAAAGATGGACTCCCAACGGGTAAGGAGCCCGGGCATTTCGGCCATGACAGCATCGACCTGTTCGGAGGCGGTCATATTGCTCTTGTTGTCGACAGGTTGTTTTTTGAGCTCCGCCAGATCGGACAGGCCGCCCACGCGCACCATGAGGAACTCATCGAGGTTGGACTCGAAGATCGAGACGAACTTTAGTCGCTCGAATAACGGAACGGTTTCGTCGAAGGCTTCGTCGAGCACGCGGTTGTCAAAGCGTAGCCAGCTGAGCTCTCGGTTTTGCGTGTATGAGAAGTCGCGCGGCGGTTTGCGCAGCTTTGCGGCGGCTTGCTTCTTTTCGATTTTGCTCGGCATATGCATCTGTCCGTTCAGTCCCCACAGGGGACGGTAGCCTAACACTATTCACTATTGTCTCAATTTAGTCGACCTGTGGCACGGACGTATTGCGTGAACGGTATCTTTACCTACTTCTTACGCTGCCAAGGCATGCAACTAACTGCCCAACTCGTTTAGAAACAATCTATATCCATACTCAATTGGTGAGGATGTATGAATAAGAATGATTGCGAGCTGAATATAATCGAATCCAAATTGAATCATGAACAAACGACATATATATGCAGAAAACCGTTTTAGCTATGCAATTCCTAAACATGAAAATATTTGTGCAATCTAGCTTAATTCCTTAGAAAAAAGAACATTTACCTTTGAAAACCTGCTTTAGAGAACCGAAGTGCATCATGGGGGAATCATATGAGATATACCGTTCATCGCACTTTGCTGACCGTTCGGGGGCGAGGTGGAATTGCAGGTGGTTTTTGGATATAACTAGAGCTGTCAGCAAGCAGCGTCCCATACGGAGGGGCGCTGATACATTCGGCCAGTAAGGCCCGAAAGAAAGGTAGGAGGCCATGACGAAAGGTCTGCACGTGCCTTCCGAGATCGGCAAGCTCAGGAAGGTCTGCCTGCACCGTCCCGGCGACGAGCTCCTCAACCTGCCGCCCGACGAGCTCGAGCGACTCCTGTTCGACGACGTCCCGTTCCTGGAGGTCGCGCAGCAGGAGCACGACACCTTCGCCCAGATCCTGAGGGACCAGGGCGTGGAGGTCCTCTATCTCGAGAACCTCGTCGCCGAGGTGTTCGACCAGGTCCCCGGCGCCCGCGCCGAGTTCACCGACCAGTACATCGCCGAGGCCGGCATCCGCGGCCAGCACATGCCGCAGATCGTCCGCGAGAAGCTGGACTCCATCGAGGACAACCTCGAGTTCGTCAAGAAGACCATGGCCGGCATGACCAAGTCCGAGATCGACATGCCCCTCACGGCGTCCACGACCCTCGACTCCCTGGTCAACTCCGAGTCCGAGTCCGACCTGATCATCGACCCGATGCCCAACCTCTACTTCACCCGCGACCCGTTCGCGGTCGTCGGCGAGGGCGTCAACCTCAACCGCATGTACTCGGTCACCCGCAACCGCGAGACCCTGTACGGCAAGTACATCTTCAAGTACCACCCCGACTACAAGGACGTCTCGCTGTACTTCCGCCGCGACTGCCAGTTCCACACCGAGGGCGGCGACGTGCTGAACATCAACGAGAAGACCCTCGCCGTCGGCATCTCCCAGCGCACCCAGGCCGCCGCGATCGACGTCATGGCCCAGAACATCTTCTGGAACTCCGACTCCAAGGTCGAGCGCATCCTGGCCTTCGACATCCCGGTCTCGCGCGCCTTCATGCACCTCGACACGGTCTTCACCCAGATCGACGTCGATAAGTTCACGATCCACCCCGCCATCATGGGCACCCTGCGCGTCTACGAGCTGACCGCCGGCAAGAACCCGGGCGACGTGAACATCCGCCTGATCGAGGACACCCTCGAGCACGTCCTGGAGGACGCCACCGGCGTCGACCAGGTCAAGCTGATCCCCTGCGGCGGCGGCGACCCGATCGCGGCCTCCCGCGAGCAGTGGAACGACGGCTCCAACACCCTGTGCGTCGAGCCCGGCAAGATCTGCGTCTACGCCCGCAACACCGTCACCAACGACGTGCTGTACAAGGAGGGCCTGGACCTTCTCGTCGTGCCCTCCGCCGAGCTCTCCCGCGGCCGCGGCGGCCCGCGCTGCATGAGCATGCCCTTCTGGCGCGAGGACCTCTAAGGTCTTTCAGGACCCGTACAGGTCATAATACATACATCTAGCTGCCATTAGATGTCTCCCATTGGGGCGGTGCGGGTTTTCGCACCGCCCCAATCTTGTATGAGGGACGTCAACACGATTGGATGACTGCTTTTGTAAGGAGCTTGGCCATGGACATCAAGACGATTGGCGTTGAGGAATGGCTCAACGTTTGGGAGAAAAGTGCCACGTGGGACATCGCCCAGTCGACGATCTCGTCGCTCACCATGGGCGAGCTGCGCGCGCTCGATGAGCAGGACGGCGCCACGTTCTACGAGCGCTTGGACCGCGAGAAGATGAACTACGGCTGGATCGAGGGCTCGCCGGAGTTTAAGGCCGTGGTTGCCAAGCTGTATCGTCGGGAGGTCAATCCCGACCACATTCTGCAGACCAATGGCTGCACGGGTGCGAACCTCAACGCCATCATGGCCGTGGTCGAGCCCGGCGACCACGTTATCGCCGAGTGGCCCACCTACGCGCCGCTCTACGAGATTCCGCGCACGCTGGGCGCCGAGGTCGAGTATTGGGAGCTTTGCGAGGAACTCGGCTGGAAGCCCGATATCGAGGAACTCAAGCGCTTGGTGCGCCCCAACACCAAGCTTATCTGCATAAACAACGCATCGAACCCCATCGGTACGGTGCTCGATACCGATATGCTCGGCCAGATTGCCGAGATCGCCCGTTCGGTGGGCGCCTACGTGCTGTGCGACGAGGTGTATCTGCCGCTCGAAAACACTGAGTCCTTTATGTCGATGGTCGACGTGTACGAGAGGGCCATTGTCACCAACTCGTTGTCGAAGACCTATTCGACGCCTGCGGCCCGCGTGGGCTGGGTCGTGGCCGACGAAGAGGTGTCCAACCGCATCCGTACCTATCGCGATTACACCATGATCTGCGGCGGTGTGTTCAACGACGCCTTGGCGACCTATGTGCTTGAGCACAAGGACAAGATCCTCGAGCGCAATCGCAAGATCGTGTTTGGCAACCGCGATATCGCGCAGGCTTGGATCGATACGCAGCATCGCGTTTCCTGGACGGCCCCACAGGGCGTGTCTACCTCGTTTATCCAGCTGGATATTCCCGAGGACGACGAGGAGTTCTGCAAGCGCCTGCTGTCCGAGAGGGGAGTGCTGCTGGTACCCGGCAGCCGCTTTGAGCTTCCCTGTGGCGCACGCCTGGGCTACTGCGCGAGCGAGGACGTTCTGCGCGAGGGCCTGAGGCTTTTGGGCGAGGCACTGGCGGAGTTCGATCGCTAGGATTCCGATGGTCTTCGGGGGCCTTATCCAAATTAGCCGAAGATAATCGAAAACGGATCCGTTTCCCTAGTGAAGCGGGTCCGTTTTTCTATACCGAGAAGTCAAGTTGTTACAAATGGGGCCGTAAAGCGAGCCGGTATCCGCTGGGCCTTATACTGAGTTTCCGGTGAACGGTATCAAGCGTCTGGTAAACGGTAATTTATTTACCAGAAATGAATAGGACAAACTTTTTTCTGAATAAAAATGAAAATGGTTGAGACGCGGTGTGAACCGCTAATTCTATTCATAGGTTTATTGGAAATATGCAATTTGAGGATGGTTTAACAAAGTTTAGTTCCATTTGATTTTAGGATTAAAACGCGTTTAAGCACGTAAATACGCTTTATTAAGATGAAGTGTGCCATGCGTGAAGTATATGTGTATGCCGTTCACCCCCTATAAAAAACCGTTCAGGGGCAAGGTGGAAGTATGAGCTGATTTTGGATATAAATATGTCGTCAGCAATAACGCCTCACACGGAGGGGCGCTAACGAATCGGCCCTGACAAGGGCCCGAAAGAAAGGTAGGAGGCCATGACGAAAGGTCTGCACGTGCCTTCCGAGATCGGCAAGCTCAGGAAGGTCTGCCTGCACCGTCCCGGCGACGAGCTCCTCAACCTGCCGCCCGACGAGCTCGAGCGACTCCTGTTCGACGACGTCCCGTTCCTGGAGGTCGCGCAGCAGGAGCACGACACCTTCGCCCAGATCCTGAGGGACCAGGGCGTGGAGGTCCTCTATCTCGAGAACCTCGTCGCCGAGGTGTTCGACCAGGTCCCCGGCGCCCGCGCCGAGTTCACCGACCAGTACATCGCCGAGGCCGGCATCCGCGGCCAGCACATGCCGCAGATCGTCCGCGAGAAGCTGGACTCCATCGAGGACAACCTCGAGTTCGTCAAGAAGACCATGGCCGGCATGACCAAGTCCGAGATCGACATGCCCCTCACGGCGTCCACGACCCTCGACTCCCTGGTCAACTCCGAGTCCGAGTCCGACCTGATCATCGACCCGATGCCCAACCTCTACTTCACCCGCGACCCGTTCGCGGTCGTCGGCGAGGGCGTCAACCTCAACCGCATGTACTCGGTCACCCGCAACCGCGAGACCCTGTACGGCAAGTACATCTTCAAGTACCACCCCGACTACAAGGACGTCTCGCTGTACTTCCGCCGCGACTGCCAGTTCCACACCGAGGGCGGCGACGTGCTGAACATCAACGAGAAGACCCTCGCCGTCGGCATCTCCCAGCGCACCCAGGCCGCCGCGATCGACGTCATGGCCCAGAACATCTTCTGGAACTCCGACTCCAAGGTCGAGCGCATCCTGGCCTTCGACATCCCGGTCTCGCGCGCCTTCATGCACCTCGACACGGTCTTCACCCAGATCGACGTCGATAAGTTCACGATCCACCCCGCCATCATGGGCACCCTGCGCGTCTACGAGCTGACCGCCGGCAAGAACCCGGGCGACGTGAACATCCGCCTGATCGAGGACACCCTCGAGCACGTCCTGGAGGACGCCACCGGCGTCGACCAGGTCAAGCTGATCCCCTGCGGCGGCGGCGACCCGATCGCGGCCTCCCGCGAGCAGTGGAACGACGGCTCCAACACCCTGTGCGTCGAGCCCGGCAAGATCTGCGTCTACGCCCGCAACACCGTCACCAACGACGTGCTGTACAAGGAGGGCCTGGACCTTCTCGTCGTGCCCTCCGCCGAGCTCTCCCGCGGCCGCGGCGGCCCGCGCTGCATGAGCATGCCCTTCTGGCGCGAGGACCTCTAAGTCTTTCCGTTTCCGGTGCGGTCTCCCTACAACCGCACCGGTTTCGCCCGTCAAACGGGCAACACTGATACTTATGTAATTCATTTCTTCGAAAGGATTCGAACCATGGGTGTTAACCTCTCCGGCCGTAGCTTCCTCAAGCTCCTCGACCTCACCACCGAGGAGATCGAGTACCTGCTCAAGCTCTCCAAGAACTTCAAGGACATGAAGCGCGCTGGCGTTCCGCACCGCTATCTCGAGGGCAAGAACATCGTTCTGCTCTTCCAGAAGACCTCCACTCGTACCCGCTGCGCCTTCGAGGTTGGCGGCATGGATCTGGGCATGGGCGTCACCTACCTCGATCCGGGTTCGTCGCAGATGGGCAAGAAGGAGTCCATCGAGGACACCGCCCGCGTTCTCGGTCGCATGTATGACGGCATCGAGTTCCGCGGCTTTGCCCAGGACGACGTCGAGGAGCTCGCTGCCAAGTCCGGCGTGCCCGTGTGGAACGGCCTGACCACTGAGTGGCATCCCACCCAGATGCTCGCCGACATCCTGACCGTCCAGGAGAACTTCAACTACGACATCAAGGGCAAGACCCTCGTCTTCATGGGCGACTGCAAGAACAACGTTGCTCGCTCCCTCATGGTTGTCTGCTCCAAGCTCGGCATGAACTTCGTGGCCTGCGGCCCCGAGGAGTGCATGCCCGCTGACGACGTCATCGAGGCCTGCAAGCCCATCGCCGAGGCCAACGGCTGCACCATCAAGCTGACCACCGACGTCAAGGACGGCGTCACCGGTGCCGACGTTATCTACACCGACGTGTGGGTCTCCATGGGCGAGCCCGACGAGGTCTGGGCCGAGCGCATCGCTCAGCTCACCCCGTATCGCGTTACCTCCGAGGTCATGGCTATGGCCAACCCGGGTGCCATCTTCCTGCACTGCCTGCCCAGCTTCCACGACACCAACACCACGATTGGCGCCGAGAAGTGCGAGCAGTTCGGCATCACCGAGCAGGAGGTCACCGACGAGGTCTTCGAGAGCCCCGCTTCCAAGGTCTTCGACGAGGCCGAGAACCGCATGCACACCATCAAGGCTGTCATGTACGCCACGCTCAAGTAAGAGCATCTAGCATCTCGCTCGGGGTGTCTTGCTGCACACCCCGAGCGGCTTTGTCTGGTAAATATCTCGCGTCGGGCGGTGGGCACGGCACGGAAGATCCGCTTCGCGCGAGAAAGTTAAATGATTTATGAAGGGGGGATGAGAACCATGACTGAGACCGCTAAGAAAAAGCGCGGTATGCCTTCATCGTTCACCATTCTTCTAGCTCTGCTGGCAATTGTTGCAGTGATTACCGTTATCGTCTCCGGCACGTCCGGCGGCGCGGTTACTGCAGCCCGCCTGAGCGATTTCTGCACCGCCCCGATCCTGGGCTTCGCTGACGCTCTGCCCGTCTGCCTCTTCGTTATGATCCTGGGCGGCTTCCTCGGTATGATGACCGAGACTGGCGCTCTGGACAACGGCATCGCCGTTCTGGTGCAGAAGCTTAAGGGCAACGAGATCATGCTCGTTCCTGTCCTTATGCTCATCTTCTCCCTCGGTGGTACCACCTATGGTATGTGCGAGGAGACCGTTCCCTTCTACGCCCTGCTCGCCGCTACCATGATGGCTGCTGGCTTCGACCCCATGGTCGGCGCCGCTACCGTCCTGCTCGGCGCTGGCTGCGGCTGCCTGGGCTCCACGGTTAACCCGTTCGCCGTCGGCGCTGCCGTCGACGCTCTGACCGGCGTTGGCATTGAGGTCAACCAGTCCATCATCATCGGCCTCGGTGCCGTCCTGTGGATTGTCACTACCGCTATGTCCATCGTCTTCGTGATGAACTATGCCAAGAAGGTCAAGGCTGACAAGGGTTCCACCATCCTGTCGATGCAGGAGCTCAAGGACGCCGAAGAGGCTCACGGCAAGGCTGCTTCCGAGGTCCACAAGGAGGTCAAGCTCACCGGTCGTCAGAAGGGTGTTCTGATCGCCTTCGCCTTCACCTTCGTCGTCATGATCGTCGGCTTCATTCCGCTGGCCGACCTCAACGAGGGCGTCGCCAACTTCTTCGACGCTGGCGCTGTCTACGACGCCGACGGTAACGCCGTCGTCCAGGGCTGGTCTGCCCTGATCACCGGCCTGCCCATTGGCCAGTGGTACTTCGACGAGGCTTCCACCTGGTTCTTCCTCATGGCCGTCCTGATCGGTATCATCGGTGGCCTGTCCGAGAAGCAGATCGTTAACACCTTCATCACCGGCGCTGCCGACATGATGTCCGTTGTTCTCGTCATCGCCCTCGCTCGTGGTATCTCCGTCCTCATGGCTAACACCGGCCTCGACGTCTTCGTCCTCGACGCTGCCGCCAATGCCCTGGCTGGTCTGTCCGGCGTGATCTTCGCTCCCATGAGCTTCCTGGTCTACTTCGGCCTGTCCTTCCTGATCCCCTCGACCTCCGGTATGGCCACCGTCTCCATGCCCATCATGGGACCGCTGGCTGTTAAGCTCGGCTTCTCGCCCGAGGTCATGGTCATGATCTTCTCCGCCGCCATCGGTGTCGTGAACCTGTTCACTCCGACCTCCGGCGCCATCATGGGCGGTCTCGCCCTGGCCAAGATCGAGTGGACGACCTGGCTCAAGTTTGCCCTTAAGCTCATCGTCGCTCTCTCCGTCGTCTGCGCCGTCATCCTGACCGTCGCCTGCGTGCTGCTCTAAGTACCCAACGGGTACCCCACGGAAACCTTGACGATCCTGTAGAGGATCACCTGGTCATCGTCTGTCCGGCGGGGTAAACCCACCGGTAGACTCCTACCTTTAGCCCCCTTCCGTTCCGTGCGCGGGAGGGGGCGCTCTTGTGTTCCGGCGTTTTACCAAACGCCGGAACCACTCGACGCTGCAAGCCCGCCAGAGCGGCAATCTGACGTTCAATCGTCGGGCATGGCCAAAAGGCCTATGCCCTCCTCTTTCACGTCACCTTGCTCGCTCTGGTGGGCTTTCGCTGACTTTTGCTCCACCTGCGGCGCTGCCATTGTTGGTGTTATGGGGCGGTGCAATGGGGTCAGGTTAGTTTGCACCAAATATGTCCGACAAGAGGTTTGACGGATGTTTGGTTGGTGCCTGTTGATGGTCTGGGTATCGGGGAGGGCGGGCTCCGTTATAATCGCCTAGAACATTAAATGGAAACGGGACGGGAGCCATATATGCGCCAGGGTTTCGACAACGCGAAGTATATCGAGCTGCAGGCTGCTCACATTAAGGAGCGCATCTCGCAGTTTGGCGGCAAGCTCTATTTGGAGTTTGGCGGTAAGCTATTCGATGACTATCATGCGAGCCGCGTGCTACCGGGTTTTGAACCGGACAGCAAGTTCCGCATGCTCAAGAGCATCGCCGACGATGTCGAGGTTATCATCGCGATCAACGCGAACCACATCGAGAAAAACAAGGCTCGTGGTGACCTGGGCATTACCTATGACGAGGATGTGCTGCGCCTGGTTGACCTGTTCCGCGGCAACGGCTTTGCCGTCGCGGCTGTGGTCATCACCCAGTACGCTGGCCAGCCTGCTGCTGATGTGTTCCGCAACCGCCTGAACGCGCTCGGTATTCCCGCCAAGCTGCACTATCCCATCGAGGGGTATCCGCACGATGTCGATCTGATCGTGTCCGACGATGGCTACGGCAAGAACGAGTTTGTCGAGACCACGCGTCCGCTCGTTGTCGTGACGGCACCCGGCCCCGGCTCAGGCAAGCTCGCCACTTGCCTCTCGCAGCTCTATCACGAGCACAAGCACGGCACCGCCGCCGGCTACGCCAAGTTCGAGACTTTCCCGGTCTGGAATCTGCCCCTCACGCATCCGGTCAACATCGCCTATGAGGCAGCAACGGCCGATCTCGACGATGCCAATATCATCGACTCCTTCCACTTGGAGGCCTACAACAAGACCACGGTCAACTACAACCGCGACGTCGAGGCCTTCCCGGTGGTCCGTGCTCTGATGGAAAAGATCCTGGGCAAGAGCCCCTATCAGAGTCCTACGGACATGGGCGTCAATATGGTCGGCTTTGCCATCACCGATGACGATGCCTGCCGCGACGCTTCCAAGATGGAGATCGTCCGCCGCTACTTTACCGCGGTCGAAAATGTGCGCCGTACCGGCGTGGGCGATGAGCAAGTCGACCGTCTCAAAATTATTATGAAGAAAGCCGGCATCGATAAGAACTACTCACCGGCGCGCTCGGCGGCCCTCACCAGGGAGCAGCTGACGGGTGGTCCCGTGGGTGCCATGGTCATGCCCGATGGCTCCGTGGTGACCGGTAAGACCTCCACGCGCCTGGGCGCCGCAAGTTCGCTCATTATGAACGCCCTCAAGCATGTCTCGGGCGTCGACCTTGAGCTCGAGGTCATTAGCGATGAGGCGATCGAGCCCATCAGCAAGCTCAAGACGCATTTCCTGGGAAGCAAAAACCCGCGCCTCCACACCGACGAGACGCTTATGGCGCTGTCGATCACCTCGGCCACGAGTGAGACGGCCGCTCGCGTCCTTTCGGGCCTGGAGCAGCTGCGCGGTTGCGATGCCTTCTTTAGCGTGATCATCTCGCCGACGGACGAGACGGTACTGCGCAAACTGGGTATCAACGTGTGCTGCGAGCCCAAGTTTGAGCGCCGCGGTTTCTTCCATCGCTAAGTTTGAAGCACCGCGGTAATTGCATTGCATTTTGGCCGTATCGGGTTAGCGCCCGGTACGGCTTTTTGATCAATAAAGCGCCTATTTCGGCGAAAAATAGCTGTTTACCTGCCTAGAAACAATTTGAGCGGTATACAATAACCGTAACTGTTTCATCCTTAGCGGGATGCCGCATGATGGATATTACCTGCCATCGTGAGGTGTGTCGGTCGCGCACGGCGCGTTAGATGCTCGTGCTCGGTTTGAGGAGGCTGCTATGGCGGGCAAGGGTCGTGCGAGTGTCAACGATATGAAGCGTGTCGAGGTGCTGGTGTTGATGGAGATCGACCAGCAAACCGAAGACAATGGCGGGCCGTATGGTTTCTCGCGCAAAACGCTTGCCGAGCGCGTGGGGGTTTCGCCGTATCGTGTCCGCGCCGCAATCGATCGTTTGGATTCCGAAGGCATGATTGATGTCGTCTCGCGTTATAGCGACGACGGCGGTCAGCTTGCAAATGGCATTTGCCTCACCGAACGTGGCGAGTGGTATCTTGAGGGCGTCCGTACCGGCATGCTCGTTCAAGAAATGCTTGAGGACGAGGTTGCTGATCGATAGCAGCATGTAACCCTTGCCACAGCGACGCCGCCTGGGAAACCGGGCGGCGTTTTGTTTCAAGATTGAGAAATGCAATCGCACGCGAGAAAAATTGCGTGCGGCGCGCGTCGCGAGTATTACAATGAAGACCCGTAAGATGTGTATGGACAACTTCTACGGGAAGCGCAGGTAACTCAATATGACCAAGCATGTGTTCGTAACCGGTGGCGTGGTTTCGTCTCTGGGCAAGGGTATTACCGCGGCCTCGCTGGGCCGTCTGCTCAAGTCGCGCGGGTACAAGGTGACGATGCAAAAGGCCGACCCGTATCTGAACGTCGACCCCGGCACCATGAGCCCGTTCCAGCATGGCGAGGTCTTTGTGACCGAGGACGGCTACGAGTCCGATCTGGACCTGGGCCACTACGAGCGCTTTATTGACGAGAACCTGACCCGCGATTCCAACTTTACGACTGGTGCCATCTATAAGAGTCTGATCGCCCGCGAACGTCGCGGTGACTTTTTGGGCGGCACCGTGCAGGTGATTCCGCACGTCACGAACGCCATTAAGGATAAGTTCCGTCGTATTGAGGAACAGACCGGCTCCGACGTGGTCATCACTGAGTTGGGCGGCACCATCGGTGACATCGAGTCGCAGCCGTTTGTCGAGGCCATCCGTCAGTACCGCAAGGAGGCCGGCCCCGAGAACGTCTGCTACATCCACGTGTCGCTCGTTCCCTATATCGCCGCCGCCCACGAGGTCAAGACCAAGCCCACGCAGCATTCCGTCAAGGAGCTCCGCAGCTTTGGCATCCAGCCCGATATCATCGTGCTGCGCTCCGACCACCATATCGATGACGCTATCCGCGGAAAGATCGCAAGCTTCTGCGACGTCGACACCGATTGTGTCTTTACCAACGAGGACTGCGCGAGCATTTACGATGTTCCGCAGCTGCTTGCCGAGCAGGACTTTGACCTGCGCATTTGCGAGCGCCTGGGTCTGGACCCGCGTGAGCGCGACATGAGCGAGTGGAACGAGTTCCTGCGCAAACAGAATCACGCCAACCATCACGCCGACAAGGTGAAGATCGCCGTCGTGGGCAAGTACACGCAGCTGCCCGATGCGTACCTGTCGGTTATCGAGGCCCTGCACCATGCGGGCGTCTTCTACGATCGCCATGTGGACGTCCAGCTGGTCGACGGCGAGAGCCTCGACGAGCAGAATGTCTCCGAGGTTCTGGGCGACGCCTCGGGCATCCTGGTCCCCGGCGGCTTTGGCAAGCGCGCCCTGGAGGGCAAGATCCTCGCGGCCGAGTTTGCCCGTGAGCACAAGATTCCGTATCTGGGCATTTGCCTGGGTATGCAGGTGGCCGTGTGCGAATTTGCGCGCAACGTCGTCGGCCTTGCCGGCGCCAGCTCCTCCGAGTTCGATCCGGATGGCCCGTATAGTGTCATCGATCTGATGAGCTCGCAGGAGGACGTGACCGAGAAGGGCGGCACCATGCGCCTGGGCGCCTATCCGTGCAAGCTCGCCGCCGATACCCTCGCTCGCGAGGCATATGGCGAGGAGCTCGTCTACGAGCGTCACCGTCACCGCTTTGAGTTCAACAACGCCTTCCGCGACCAGCTCGAGGACGCCGGTTTGGTTATCTCGGGTCTGTCGCCCGACGAGCGCCTGGTCGAGATGGTCGAGCTGCCGCGCGACGTGCATCCGTGGTATGTGGCAACCCAGGCTCATCCCGAGTTTAAGAGCCGCCCGACCAACCCGCAGCCGCTGTTCCGCGAGTTCGTGCGCGCTTCGATCGGCCAGCACGAGGGTGTCGACCGTCTGCAGGTGACGCCCATGAACCTCGCTACGGACTAAGGGTGCCGGCGAATAAGGAACATACCGAAGCTACTCCCTCGTCGCTCGCCGTGGCGGCGGGGGAGTATCTCGATTACCTCGCGGTCGAGCGGGGTTTGGCGCGCAACACGATTGCGGCCTATCGTCGTGACCTGACGACATACTGCGCCTATCTGGAGCGGGCGGGTATTGTGTCTTTTGAAGAGGTGACCCGTCAGGTCGTGGAGGGCTTTGTCGCCGACCGTCGCGATGGGGGCTATTCCGATGCCTCGGTGGAGCGTGCGCTTGCGGCCGTGAAGGGCCTGCATGCCTTTTTGGTGCGCGATGGGGCTGTGGCCCAAAATCCAACGGCGGCGTTGCGCCTTCCTAAAAAGGCTGAGCGTTTGCCGGAGTATCTATCGGTGGAGGATGTCTCGGCGCTGCTCGATCAAGACTTCCCCGAGGGCGAGATGGGCTTGCGCGACCATGCCATCTTGGAAGTGCTCTACGGATGCGGTTTGCGTGTGAGCGAGTTGGTGGGGCTCGATGTGGGCGATATCCATATCGACGATGGCTTTGTGCTCGTTCGCGGTAAGGGCTCGAAGGAACGCCTGTCCCCGCTGGTGGGAAGCGCGGCGCGAGCTCTGATGCTCTATGTAACTGAGGGGCGTTCTCGCTTGGCGGCCCATGCCCGCGGAACCGAGACCTCGGCGGTCTTTTTAAATAAGAACGGCCGCCGTCTGTCGCGCCAGGGCATCCATGCCATCTGTGAGCGCTACGGGCGCCAGGTGGGGCTGGTGGGACTCCATCCCCACACGCTGCGTCACTCCTTTGCTACCCATATGCTTGCGGGCGGCGCAGACCTCCGTGTGCTACAGGAGATCTTGGGACATGCCGATATATCGACCACGCAGGTCTACACGCATGTCGATCGTACACAACTGACCGAGGTCTATCTGGCGGCGCACCCGCTGGCACATCGTTAACACATCGCTGACCTGCATATTTATAGGTATTTGGGGACGGGCTCCAGATTGCCGCGGCGTGCTTTTGCGCACGCATGGGCAATCTGGGGCCCCGTCCCATTTTTCGCCACTTGGCGTCGCGGTGGTGGGCCGCACGTGCCTTGGGTGGGGGAGTTTGGGGGCGATGTGAACGGCATGTAAAGGGACGCAAAAATCGCCTCAAGGTCAACTTGAAGGTTGAGGTTGAACGGCGGGGTGCCACAGGTGGCATCCCGCCGTTGCTGTAAACACAACATATTGTGTTTTCGAACATATGCTTGGGGGTGTTTTGCAATATATGGTGGGTGGAGTGGTGGGGC
>DXLP01000014.1 GCA_019414645.1 Collinsella sp. | reverse complement strand
AAAAATAAAGCCTCAGGCGCTAAAAGTGTTCACCCGGTGGCAAACCCACACCTTATCCGATGCTGCTGAATCGTTTTAGCAAGAGCCGGATCGACCGCGTTTTCGGAAGTGCGGGGATAAGTTGCTTACCCCCGAGCACAAGCCCTTTTATTTCAACAAAACCCCTGATAAAGTTGGCTTAAATACCGCTTGTGTCTGACCTATTTGTCTTTTTCCCCGCACTTCCGAAACGAATAGCTTTTCTAGCCCAATCAACGCTCAAACGATCGGATCGCCATGTCATTTCTTGCCTGCGGACCCACGGCTTTTCAGTACTATCGCATCCCGCCCCAGATACTCGGACTCTATCCGGCAATCCTGCCGCCCGACCATGACCATCGCTTGGTGCATTACTCAAAACAGCCAGTATTTAAAGACTTGCTCGGCACACCAGTTTGGAGATTCGTGGGCGAAAGAAAACAACGCGCGAACGGAAAGCTATTTCACAGCCGTCTGCTAACCCAAGAGCCGCCTCCTGGGTCGTTTAGGCAGACTGAGCATGGGTTTGATGTCACGTCACCGGAATTCACACTGCTCAACCTTGCTACGCAGGTCTCACGTAACCAGTTACTCATGGCTTGCTACGAGATGTGCGGTTCCTTTGCAGTGTTTACGCCCTGTAAGCGTACGCAACAGCAACTTGATGAGGCAATGTCACTTAAGCTCATTCCGCCCGACTGTGGTTGGAAGCGTGTTGTCGACACCAAGGGCAATGACACCAACTTGTGGAAGCGCGCGCCGCTCCTCAGCGCGGGGGAGATCGCCGCGTTCGCCAAGCAGGCCGCAGGTCTGCGCGGCGTTAAGCAGCTCCGCTGGGCCGCCGAACATATGACGGGACAGACCGCCTCGCCCTCCGAAGTCCAGACGTCCATACTCATCTCGCTCCCCCGCGACGAGGGCGGCTTGGGCATCGACATCACCAATAACGCGCGCATCCCGCTCAGCGAAGCCGCGCGCTCACTGTATGACAAAACCTGCTGCTACGCCGATATCCTCATCGAGAGCAACACCGACAGCATGGGCGTCATTCTGGAATGTCAAGGCCGCTCAGCCCACGACAGCGAAGCCGCAAGTCTCTCCGATGCCGAGCGCACCACCGCCCTCACAAGCATGGGCTATGACGTTATCCAGATAACCTATGAGCAAATCAAAGACACGAAGAGCTTTAACAACATCGCCGAACTCATCCATAAAAAGGCGGGGCTCCCCTACATCCCAAAGACCGATCAGGAACGCACCACCGAAGATGCCCTGCGACGGGAGCTGTTGGTCAATTGGGATGAACTGTTCACCGTTAAGCCGGCCGGCTAGCAGCTAGCGATCAGGGGGACTGCGGGAACGTCAGAAGCAGCAACGCGAACCGCAAATCCCGCCTCGGTTAGCTCGATGACCTCGGTAAACGTTGCATCGAAAAACTCCTCGGTTAGCAGGCGATACGGCGGATGATCGGGCTCGCCGGGGTTTTCGCGTACAATCTCGTGCATGACGCCGATAGTCTTGAGCACATATTCTTTATGGATGGGATACTGCCCAAAACGCGTCGCAGCGGTATAGAGGCGATCGGTCGCACGCGGAATGGAAACGATGCCCAGCGTCTTGCCAAACCAGTCAAAGTCGCCTTGCTTTTTAATGCGGAATTCCTCGCACGGCTTGCCGCCGTGCGCCTCCAGGTACTGATTCACGCGCGTATTCCATACGGTATCCGCCACCAGATGCGACCAGACGCCCAGCGTCAAATCGAGCAGCGACTGCGCCACGTCACCGGGCGCGAGCGAAAGCTCGCTAGCACCGGGACCAGCAACCGGCTCGGCGTCCTTGTAGCGTTGGGGATAATGCACCCGATTGAGTCGCTCGCGCTCCTCGGCGATCGAGGTCGCGGCAGCCGGCGTACCAACAGACGCCCCTTTGAGCAGCGGCGCCACATAGGTATCCCAGAACTCGTGCTCGCGCGGCTTAGGGATAGGCTCGGGGTTTGCAAAGTGCGTAATGCGATACGGAATGGGATCAGCGATACCAGGGACCATATAGCCCACGAAGATATCCGGAACCACGCAGCCAAACAAAAAGGCATTGCGGTCGCGCACGCTATTGGCAAGCGCGCCGGTGCACTCCAGCAAACGCTCCGTCTGAGCGATATGAATGTTCCAGCTTGGCATAGCCACCCCCATAAAAACCTGGATAACTATACCATCACGGCAAAGCCGCGCGGGCCGCTACGCACGCTCTACGCAGCAACTATTCCGCAGCGCCGCTCTCGGTTCCATACGAAGACACCGGCGCCTCGACCACATGGTGATATCGATCGATATAGATGGCGCGGGCACCCAGGCGTCGTACCAAATCCTGATGGTGCGTGCTCATCAAGACCGTCTTACCGGCAGCAACATAGGCCAGCAAGAAGTTGACCACAATGTCGCATGAATCCTCGTCGAGCCCATTGGTAGGCTCGTCGAGGACCAAGATATCCGGGTTCATCGACACCACCGCAGCCAGCGCAACGCGCTTCTTTTGCCCGCCCGAGAGCTGATAGGGAGAGGCGTCGGCAAGGTCGGCAACCTGGAACAGCCCCATGGCATCGCGCACGCGGCGCTCGAGCTCGTCTGCCGGCAGCCCCATCTGCGCGGGACCAAAAGCAACTTCCTCGCCCACCGTAGCGCAGAACAGCTGAGCATCGGCATTCTGAAACACAAAACCTACGCGCTGATGAAAACGCTGAGCGGCCGCGGAATCCTTTAGAAACGCCTCATCGATCACGTGCCCGTCAAACAGGTATGCCCCTGCATCCACGAGTTCAAGGCCGTTAATAAGACGCATAATCGTCGTCTTGCCGCAGCCGTTGGGACCGAGCAGGGCAACGAGTTCACCACGGTCCACGCGCAGCGAAACGCCGTCGACCACCGTATGGCCCGCATAGGAAAACACCACGTCGCGAAACTCGATGAGCGGCGTTGCCTCGGCGCCAACAGCACCGCTCGCGCCCATCGCGTCATTTGTATCGTTTGCCAAAACGTCGCCCTTCCCCATTTGCATCCCCAGTCGGAACCAGCAGCGCCTACAGCACGGCGCACAACACTGTCAGCAGCGCCACGCCGGCCGCATAGGCCGCATCGCGCCAGCCAAACCTGGCGCGCGCGGGAGCCGGATACGCACCGGCAAAGCCGCGGCAAAGCATAGCCTCGTCCATCGCGCGGCTGCATTTCATCGCCTTGATAAAGGTCATGCCCATGATACCCGCGATCAAATCGGTACGCGAAAATCCCTCGGGCGCACGGCCAACGCTGCGCAGCATGACCGATTCGCACAGATCGTGCGCCGTACGACCCAGCACCTCGATGTGCTTGAGCGCCATATCAAACGTAAAGATAACTTCGTCGGGTAGATGCAGCATCTTGAGCGCCGCCGACATGCGGCTCCACGTGAGGGTCCACGAAACACCCAGCACGAGCGACACGTTAATGAACGTCTTAAGCGCAATTTTGAGCATGGCACCCGCGGCAGAAGCGCCCAGCAGCAGGGCAGGCAGTGCCAGAACCACGGCAAACCCCGCGGCAGCCAACGCCGACACAAAGGTCGCGCGCAGCCCGCGTACAGGGCGCACGGCAACGAGCACCAGCGCGATAGCCGCCATCAACATGATGTACAGCGGGCTCTGCGTCAGACACACGCACAGGACGCAAAAGAACATCCCCACCAGGCGCACCGGAGCCGAAACGCAAGAAAGGGCGCGGTCGACCATCGACCCGCCCTCGTGCGCGCCCCCGCCCAGGCGAACCCGCTCAAGCAGGCTCGCCAGGTGCAGGACGTTCTTTTGCATCACGCGATGACGAGCGCCCGTGGGCTCGTAACGCTGCTCGACCGCAAGCCAGCTAGGCAGCTCGACCATCGCCATGAGCACCGCTTTCCTTGACCGTCAGCGAGATCAGACGGAATGCGATGGTGAGCACCGCCACGCCAATCACGCCGGACAGGATATACATGGCAGCCTGACCGGCAAAGCCGAGACCCTGCTCCTCGGAATAGGCCTGCAGGTAATCACCCGTAGGCAGCGCATCGGCAAAGGTCGGGGTGTCGAGACCGACCGAAGCCTGCAGGCTGTCGTCGCCAACCTCCTGAACGGCGGTCGCGGCGCCCTCGGCGTCCCACTCACCCCAGGCGTCACCCGTGGCCAGCAGGCCCAGCGGCGTGGCCACGACAAGCACGGCAACCAAGATGAGCGTGGGGACCAGCGAGGTCTTCTTGGCAGCAGCGCCCTCGGCAGCAAGCTGTCCATCGGCGGCCTCGGGGCCGACGATAACGCTCGGCGCCGTCTTCTTGATAAAGCCGTAGATCGCGGCAGTCGCCACGCCCTCGACCACGCCGGCTGCCAACATATGCGGGATCATCATGGCCGGAATGGCAATGGACAGCGGGAAGGGGCAGTACAGCGGAGCGCCCGAAGCATTCGTGAAAAGCATCGGCTGAATACCAAACTCGATTGCTGCGCACAGGGCCGCCAGGCACAGGCCGACCCAGCCGCTTACGATGGCCGAAACCGAGGTGCCCCAGCTCTTGTCGTGCAAACGGCTGTTAAGCGCGCGGAACACGATGGCTGCGGCAAACGGCAACACGAAGGCCATGTTAAAGCAGTTAGCGCCAAAGGACAGGATGCCGCCGTCGCCAAACAGCAGCGCTTGCAGCGCCAGCGCGACCGAAACCGCGATAGCCGCGGCCTCGGGGCCCAGCAGCAGCGCGATGAGTGCGCCACCAACGGCGTGGCCTGTGGTGCCGCCAGGCAGCGGCACGTTGAACATCATGAGCAGGAAGGAGAACGCGGCGCAGATGCCCAGGAACGCCATGTGCTCGCGATCGAGCGTGGCGCGCACCTTCTTGATGCAGTGGATCCAAACGGGCACCATCGCCACCGCCATAACGGCATCGGTCTGCGGGGACAGATAATTATCTGGAATGTGCATGTACGCCTCCCGGTTATCGGCGCACGGAATTGCAACGCCGCTTGAATCACCTTTCCAGTGTTACGTAATGTCAGATTCGTAACACGCCGCGGGCTATCATAGCAAAACGGCGCACTGCCGACAAAGCAGCACGCCGTTATGTAATGCGCGTGTCATATATGCAGGCTCAACGGTGCCTTATACCGGGCACAGCAGTCACGTAGGACTCGGCAGCAGCCACCGCTGACCCATACCCCAGCGCAGGACCTAGCCGCGGACCTCGCCGTTTACGCCCTTGCACACCTTGGTGACGATCTTCTGGTGCGCTTTTTCGACCTCTTCGCTGGTGAGCGTGTGGTCGTCGGAGCGATACGTAAGCGCAAAGGCCATGGACTTCTTGCCCGCACCGATACGGACGGGATCGCGGTAGACGTCGAACAGGCGCACGCCCTCGAGCAGCTTGCCTCCGGCGCTGGTAATACGGCGCTCAAGATCCTCGCAGGTCACAGTGTTGTCGACCACGATAGCAAGGTCGTGCTCAACGGCCGGGTACTGCGAGAACTCGCGGTAGTTCTCCTGGTTGCGGGCGCCCTTGATCAGCTTGTCCAAGTCGAGCTCAAAGGCAACGACGACCTCGTCGATGCCCATGGCCTCGCGCGCCTTGGGGTGGATCTCGCCAACCCAGCCCAGCACGGTGCCGCCGGACAGAACCTCAGCCGCACGACCCGGCTGCAGGAAGGCATAGCCCTCGCCCTCGACGGGACGGAAGCGAACCTTCTCGATGCGCAGCTGAGCAAGCAGCTCCTCGACAATGCCCTTGCCAAAGAAGAAGCGCAGCTTACGGTACTTCATGTTCCAGGACCGCTCGCTCCACTGGCCCGAGAGCACGCCCGCCACGGACTTGGTCTCCTTGGGCAGGCTGGCGTTCTCGCGACCGTGGAACAAGCTGCCGACCTCGTACAGATGCACGTTGGGCGTGCCGTGGGCCTCGTTGTAGGCCACAGACTGCAACAGGCCTGGCAACAGCGAGCGGCGCATCTCGGTCTGCTCGGCTACCAGCGGGTTCATGAGCACCACGGGGCAACCGCGACCCTCGGTGGACATACCGATCTTCTCCAGGTCGCCCGGGGCGGCAAAGCCAAAAGTCGTGGTCTCGTTGAGGCCGCAGGCGCGCAGGATCTCGCCGACCTTACGAGTGAGCTTCTGCTCGCGGGTCAGACCGCCGATGTGGTTCTTGGCAGCCGGAATGGTCGCCGTCACGCGGCCCATGCCCCATAAGCGCAAGACCTCCTCGATCAGGTCGATCTCACGCGGCAGGTCGGGACGGAAGCTCGGCGGCGTGACCATAAAGTCCTCGCCGTCGCGCTCGACGGTGCAGCCCAGGCGGGTGAGCGAGCGCTCGATAAAGTCGGACTCGATGTCGGCACCGCAGATGGCGTGCACGCGGGCCAGGCGCAGCTTGATGCTGTCGATGGTCTTGGGCGCGGGGAACACGTCCACATAGCCGGGAGCGACCTCGCCGCCGGCGATCTCCTCAATCAGCGCGCAGGTAACGTTGGCAACATCCACGCAGCCGGTCTCGTCAACCTGGCGCTCAAAGCGAATGGAGGCGTCGGAGATCAGCGAAAGGTCGCGGCTGGTGTGCGAGGTGCGACCGGCGTTGAAGCAGGCGCTCTCGACCATCACGTCGACGGTGTCGTCCTCGATCTCGGA
Organism: Collinsella sp.; assembly: GCA_019414645.1. Classification (GTDB taxonomy): domain Bacteria; phylum Actinomycetota; class Coriobacteriia; order Coriobacteriales; family Coriobacteriaceae; genus Collinsella. Next base: position 52,103 of record DXLP01000014.1, on the reverse strand, counting down.
ATCCATGCCGCCCATTACGCCGGCCAGCGCCACGGGACGCTCGCCGTCGGTGATGAGGCCCATGCCGGCGTCGAGCACGCGCTCCTCGCCGTCGAGCGTCGTGAACTTCTCGTCCTGCTGGGCGGCACGAACCACCACACGACGGTGGCCATCGCGCTCGGCAAAGGTGTCCAGGTCAAAGGCGTGCAGCGGCTGACCGGTGAGCATCATCATGTAGTTGGTGATGTCGACGATGTTGTTGTGCGGGCGCACGCCCAGGGCGTTGAGGCGCTTGACCATCCAGTCTGGCGACGGGCCGACCTTGACGTTGCGCACGATGCGGGCAACGTAGCGGTCGCACAGGCCCTCGTCGGCGATCTCGACGGAAAGCTCGTCGTCGGTCGCGCGGCCGGTCTCGACCTTGATAGCGGGCAGCTCAACGTGGAAATCGCGGTCGAAGATGGCGCCGGTCTCGCGGGCCATGCCGATCATGGACAGGCAGTCGGGACGGTTGGGCGTGATCTCACAGTCGAGCACGGTGTCGCTCGAGCCCACGTACTCGGCAAACGGCATGCCGCAGGGCGTATCCTCGGGCAGGATCATGATGCCGGAGTGGTCGCCACCCAGGCCGAGCTCGCGCGCGGAGCAGTTCATGCCCATGGACACGACGCCGCGAAGCTTGCTCTTCTTGATCTTAACGTCGCCGGGAAGCACGGCGCCAATCATGGCCGTGACGATGTGGTCGCCGGCCTCGAAGTTCTGCGCGCCGCAGACGATCTGCAGCGGAGCGGGGTTGCCGTCGGCGTCGAGGTTCTTGTCACCCACGTCGACCGAGCACACATACATGTGGTCGCTATCGGGGTGCGGGGTCTTGGTGAGCACCTTGGCGGTCACCACGTGGTCGAAGGACTCGCCCACGGTGTCGATCGCCTCGACCTCGGTGCCGGTACGGATATATTCGTCCGAAAGGGTCTTGGGATCCTCCGGAATATCGATCATGGTCTTGAGCCAGTCGTAAGAAACGCGCATCTAACTGGTCTCCTTTCATAAATGCGGCTTTGAGCCGGAAACTGCAACTAAGAAGAAAGCGTTCTAGAACTGGTTCAAGAACCTCATGTCACCAGTCATCAACGTGCGCAGGTCGGGCAGGTCGTAGCGCAGGGCCGCGACGCGCTCGGCGCCAATACCAAAGGCGAAGCCGGTGTACTTCTCGGGGTCGATACCGCAGTTGATCAGGACGTTGGGGTCGACCATGCCGCAGCCCAGGATCTCGATCCAGCCGCTGTGTTTGCAGAAGTTGCAGCCCTTGCCGCCGCACACATGGCAGCTCACGTCCACCTCGCAGGAAGGCTCAGTGAAGGGGAAGAAGTGCGGGCGGTAACGCGTCTTGCGGTCCTCGCCAAACATGCACTTAACAAAGTAGTCGAGCGTGCCCTTAAGATCGCCAAAGGTGATGCCCTCGTCGACGACCAGGCCCTCGATCTGGTTGAACTGCGGCAGGTGGCAGGCGTCGGCCGTGTCGGGACGATAGACGGTGCCCGGGCAGATCATGTAGATGGGCGGCTTCTGCGACTCCATGGTGTGGATCTGCACGCCCGAGGTCTGGGTGCGCAGCAGCACGTCGGACTCGCCGTGGGCGTGAGCCTCGGGGTGTGCGACGCTGCCGGGGTTGTTGTCGACCACGTAGAAGGTGTCGCGGGCCGAGCGGCTCGGGTGATCCATGGGGGCGTTGAGCGCGGTGAAGTTGTAGTAGGAGGTGTCGACCATGGGACCGGACTCGACGGTGTAGCCGATGCCGCAGAAGATGTCCTCGGCCTCCTCGATGATCTGCTTGATCAGGTGCTGGTGACCGATCTGCGGACGGATGCCCGGCAGCGTGATATCGACGGCCTCGTGCTCGAGTGTGTGCTTGAGGGCGGCGGCCTTCATCTCGGTGGTGCGCTCGTCGAGCATGCCCTCAATCAGCTGGCGCATCTCGTTGGCGCGCTTGCCCATCATGGGACGATCCTCGGGGGCGAGCTTGCCCATCATGCGCATCAGGCCAGTGATGCGGCCCTTGCGGCCGAGCAGCTCAACGCGCGCGGCCTCGAGCTTTGCGGCGTCGTCGGCGCCCGCGACGAGCTCCTTGGCCTCTTCCTCGAGTTTGACCAGATCATCAATCAGACTCATGTCTTCCCTTTCGTCTCTCGCGCTCCCCGCTTGCCGAGGCGGCTGCCGCCGTCTGACGTTGCGAAAACGCGGCCCGGTTCGGTAACAAAAAACCGCCCTCGGGCATGTGCATTGCCCAAGGACGGTTGAATTCCGCGGTACCACCTTGTTTGACCCGGCGGATGTCTGGCCCGCCGTGCCCACTCTGCGCCCCTTATCGCGAGGCTCACGGCTTCCCTACTGGGGCTTCGCCGCCGCTGGCCGCGCGCCCGTTGAGGTCGCTGCTCGGGAGTGAACGCTTGGCCCTTGCCACCGCAGGAAGGCTTTCAGCCCATGACCTTCCCTCTCTTGCCGGCGACGCGGCGGGCAAAACCCTCTCCGTCAACGCATTGGGCTATAGGATACCACATTGTGCGAGCGTATCGCCGCGTTCCGTTTTGTTCGCGCTGGGTACAAGACGGGTAGCTGTGCAAACTGGCCGTGCGCCCAAAGGCGGCGCGGCCTGCGAGATTAAGGATATGGTATGGGAAAGAAACTCGATAAGAAGGCCAAGGCCGCCGTGGCAAAAGCCGCCAAGGGCGTCAAGGCCGACAAGGCCGTCAAGAAGTTCCGCAAGCTCGAGGGCAAGCTGTGGACCCGCGAGTACCTACTCAAGATTGCCGAGTTTGACGGCGCGACCATTGCTCCCGCCAACGGTGCCGCCGCCCGTGCCGACGCCATGGGCACCCTTGCCGGCGAGCACCACAAGCTCCTGACCAGCGAAAAGTCTGTCGAACTTGTGCGCTCGCTGGCACGCGAGACCGTCGCCGGCGGAAAGATCGACGACCCGCAGTTGCTTGACGAGATTCGCGTGCTCGGCCGCGACCAGCGCGAGGCAAGCGTCATCCCCACCGAGGAGGCCGAGGCCTGGACCAGGCTCACCTGCGAGGCCGACGCCGTGTGGCACAAGGCCAAAGCGGCCAACGACTGGGCGAGCTTTGAGCCCTATGTGGACAAAATCGTCAGCCAGCTCAAGCATCAGGCCGAGCTCATGGACCCCAAGCGCGACCCATACGACGTGTGGCTCGACCAGTACGAGCGCGGCCTTTCCACCGAGAGCTTCGATGCGTTTTGCGACGAGGTTAAGGCCACGGTCGTGCCGCTCGTGCACGCCATCGGCGAACGCGGCCAGCAGCCCGCTGCCGACTTTTTGCACGCCCGCGTGCCCGAGGCCGCCCAGCGCGCCATGAGCTTTGACCTGATGAAACTCGTCGGCCTGGACCTGGACGACACCACGCTTGCCTTTACCGAGCATCCGTTTAGCGAGGGCTTCTCGGTGGGCGACGCGCGCATCGCCACGCACATCTACGAGGACGATTGCATCTCCAACGTCTTCAGCATCATCCATGAGGCAGGTCACGCCATGTACGAGCTGGGCGTGAACCCCGCCTATGCGCGCACGTGCCTGGAGGGTGGCACCTCCATGGGCATCCACGAGAGCCAGAGCCGCTTTTTCGAGAACACCGTGGGTCGCAGCCGCGCCTTTATGGGACCGCTGCTCGAGGTGCTGCGCCGCCACGCACCCGAGGTCTACGGCGACGTCGACGAGGACACGCTCTACCACGCCGTGAACATCGCGCAGCCTTCGCTGATCCGCACCGAGGCCGACGAGCTCACCTATCCGCTGCACGTTATGGTGCGCTACGAGATCGAGCGCATGCTGTTTGCCGGCGAGGCCACGGCCAAGGACATCCCCGCGCTTTGGAATCGCTTTATGAACGAGTACCTGGGCATTTCCGTTCCCGACGACACGCGTGGTTGCCTGCAGGATACGCACTGGAGCGGCGGCTCGTTTGGCTACTTCCCTACGTATGCGCTGGGCAGTGCCTACGATGCCATGTTTGTGCCGGCCATGTGCCGCGACGGTGTCGACCTTAACGGCGCCTGTGCGAGCGGCGACCTGGCGCCCGTCCGCGCCTGGCTGGGCGAGCGCATTTGGCAGTGGGGCCGCGCCAAGGACGCGCCGGAGCTCATCAAGGGCGCCTGCGGCATGGCGTTCGATGCCCGCTACTACTGCAGCTACCTGCAGGACAAGTTCACCACGCTCTACGAGCTGTAAGGCATAACCGACACGCCAACGCAAAGGGGGCGCCGCGGAACCAATCCGCAGCGTCCCCTTTTTTCACCCAATAACTAGGTACCCAATGACTAGTTCGTTGACGCTAATGTCTTGGCAACGTCAGCGAAAACGACCCTAAGCGAGCAAGGTGACGTGAAATGAAAGGGCGCTGACCTTCTGGTCGCGCCCTTGAAATTGAACGTCAGACTGCCGCTTGGGGCCGTTTGCAGCGTCGAGCAGTTACGCGGTTTGGTAAAACCGCGTAACTAAAAAGCTTCCAGAGCGCTTGCGATGCGCTTCATGGCGGCGTCGGCGGCGGCTTGGTCGGGGGCTTCGGCCAAAACGCGGATCACCGACTCGGTTCCGCTCTTGCGCACCAGTACGCGGCCCTCGCCTGCCAGCGCGGCCTCGGCCTCGGCGATGGCGTTCTGCACGCCCATGTTCTCGAGCGCGGCGTCCTTGTCCGCCACGTGCACGGCCACCTGCGCCTGCGGCAGCAGCTTGCACGGAGCCGTGAGCTGCGAGAGCGTCTCGCGCTCGGCACGAATCACTTCCATCACGCGCAGCGAAGTCATAATGCCGTCGCCCGTGCGCTCGATATCGCCAAAGATCGTATGGCCCGTCTGCTCGCCGCCCAAGCTGTAGCCGCCCTCGCGCATCTTGGCATACACGTGACGGTCGCCCACGCCGCTGGTCACGGCGCTCAGACCGGCAAGCTCCAGCGACTTGACCAGGCCAAAGTTGCTGGCAATCGTCGGCACCACGGTACCGCCCGAGAGTCGCCCGTGCTTGTTCAGATACACGCCGCACACGTACAGGATCTGGTCGCCGTCTACCATGCGACCGCGCTCATCCACGGCCAGGCAGCGGTCGGCATCGCCGTCGTAGGCAAAGCCCACGTCCAGGCCCTGCTCCACCACGTGGCGTTGTAGGCGCTCCATATGCGTGGAGCCGCAGTCGACGTTGATGTTAAAACCATCAGGCGCGGCATTGATCACGCGCACGTCGGCGCCCAGCGCGTCAAACACCGGCTTGGCCACCGAGGAAGCCGAGCCGTTGGCGCAGTCAATACCGATCTTGACGCCCTGCAGCGAAAAGTTCGCGCTGGCGATGAGCGAAGCAATGTAGCGGTTGCGGCCCTGCATGTAGTCCACCGTGGCACCGATGTGGTTGCCCGTGGCCAGCGGAACTTCGCTCTTGCCATCGATGTAGTCCTCGATGAGCTCCAGCACGTCCTCGTCCATCTTAAAGCCATCGCTGTTGACGAGCTTAATGCCGTTATCGCAAAACGGGTTGTGGCTCGCACTGATCATGATGCCGCAATCGAAGCAGCCCTCCACGGTCTGATGCGCCACGCCCGGCGTCGGGATCACGTGCAGCATGTAGGCGTCCGCGCCGCTCGCGACCAGGCCGCTCACCAGCGCCGCCTCAAACATATAGCTCGAGCGACGCGTGTCCTTGCCCACGATGACGCGCGCCTTAGCACTGCGGTTGGCGCCGTAATACCAGCCCACAAAACGGCCAATCTTATAAGCGTGCTCTACCGTCAGCCCAACGTTGGCCTCACCGCGAAAGCCGTCGGTGCCAAAGTACTTCATGCGCTCTCCTTACAAAATAGGGGCGGACAGATTGCCTGTCCGCCCCAAAATGGTACTCGATTATCTGCGCTACCAGAAAAACCCTACGCCGACGCGCTGTCGCGAGCCGCCTGGCATGTAGGAGTCTGACGCAGTGTAAGCGGCTTGTCCCCCGCCTCGGCCGACGTGGTCAGCGTATACGTGATCGTCGTCGTCTCGCCAGCATGCAGGTCAACGGTACCCGAATAGAAGGGGATTCCATGCCACGTAGCGGCGCCAAGACCAAACTGGGTGCCCTCAACCGTAAGGTCACTGATGTTGCCGCCCGTCGGGGCAAACAGTGAGACATTCAGACGCTCGTCGTCGCGCGCGGCATCGGGCGCGCTCGCCGCGACGTAGTCGGGCAGCTTGCCGGCCTCCTCCTGCGTCATGATGTTCGTCAGGGTAACGGTGATGCGATAGGAACACGTGCCGTCGCCGTTCTTCACGCCCTGGCCAATCTGCGTGTCGGCGTTCAGATACCAGTCGAGCTTGGAAAAGCTCAGGTTGTTAAAGTAAACGCCGGCAACGGGATCGGCACTCGGATCATCCGGATCGGGCAGCGAGGCGTCAATGCCCGTCTCTTTGATGGCATTCTGCTCATCATCGTTTCTCATCCAAGCAATCAGACGGCCCTCTTCGGCACCGCGCTCGAATGCACCGACAAGCTTTGTAACGTCGACGTCACCGATGCCACCGAGAATCTTGTCGAAGGCAGCGCTGGCAACGGATGCAAAGATGCCGTCCGACTCCTCGACCGGATAGTTCCAGTACACATCGTGCATGAGGACCTTTGCGGCGTTGGTGCCGTCGACAACCGTTCCGTCGGGCAGCGACACGTTACCGACCAGGCCCAGCAGATACTGCAGGAACACCGGGTCGATACCCACGACGCCGTCAACGTCCTGCCCATACTGGGACTTCCACAGCGCGGCGACACGCTGCGAGTTGCGGGGCCAATCAGGCGAATAGGTATTGCCCGAGTTGTACAGGTTGCTGTGGTTGCCGAACAGCGCCTCATCCTCTTCGTCGACGCTCTCGACTGCCTCATCCTCGCTGAGTCCAATGCGGGGAACAAACTCGCCAATCGACATCTGGCCGTCGGTGACCGAAATCAGGCCCTGCGAACCGCCAAAGCCGCCGCAAGCACGAATCTCGACGTTGTTCATGGCGTACACAAGGTAGTTGCGCGTCTGGCCGTTGGCGCCGAGCATCTGGGGGAGGACGGGGGCGACCTTCTCCGCCGCGTCAACCGCACCGTTGAGGGTGGCAAAGCCGTCCTTGGCCTTATCGACCAGCTCGGTCACCTGGGAAATATGAGTATCGCCAATGCCCTGGACCTTCTCGTTGGCGCTCTTGAACACCTTCGAGCTGCTGGAAAGCGAATCGGCGACCGCCTGCAGCGCGGACACGTTAATCATGCCGTCCTGGAACAGCTTGCCGGGCGTAGCCTGCGAAAGGTTATCGGCCATGGGAACCAGCGCATTGCTCGAGACATCGGACAGGGCGTCGATCATGGTGCGGGCCGCATTGATATCGCTGCCATACACCGGGATAAACGAAGCCGCCGCCCACAGCGGGCTCGAGGTCTTCGCCTTCATGCTGTTACAGAGCTCATCGATCTTCTTCGCGTCGTCAGGCAGCGTCGAAAAATCGCCCGACGTGACCTTGTCCTTAAGGCCACCGACGATCTCGACAGCCTCCTTCGCTTCGCTCTTTACGGTCTTTGCCGAGTTAAGCAGCATAAAGCCGCTTGCGCCAAGCGCAACGAGAAGCACCGCGACTACAGCGGCAATAATGGCGCCGGTGTGACGCTTTTTGCGCTCGCCCTTGCGATGACGATGACGGACCAGACCGTCAGAGGTCGAACTCGACGAAGCGTCGCTACCGTAGTTCAAGCCAAAATCGTAATAATCTTCCTTGGAACCCGAGCCCGCAAACTCGGCACCGCTATCATCCAGGCGGGCGAACGTGCCAGTCTCGGAGGCGCCGGTGTAAATCGTGCCAAGGTTACCCGTAAGCCCCGCGCCACCGGCAGAGGGAGTATTGTTGGCGGCCTTGCCGGCATTAACGTTGCCGGCGGCATTCGCGGCGTTGGCAGCACCCGCGTTGTTCGCGGGTACCGAAGGAGCCCCGATCGGCTGCGACGCGGAGGTTGCACCGCCCGCAAAGACATTCCCTCTTGCACGGCCGGTCTTTTTTGCCTTTTGAGACTGCTCGTACAGAGCGGTAAACATCGCCGTCTCGCCCGGGGACACGCGCTTACCGGAACCGCCCTGTCCAGCGCCGCCCGGCGTGCCGGCCTTACCAGCCCCGTTCGGACGCGGCGGAACTGCAGGACGGCCGCTATCGCTGCCCTTAAAGTGATTACCAGCCATAAAGAAATCCTCGCAATTGAGTCGCAATGAAAAAGTCCATAACGTTACTAGTTTATGGCATTTTGGGCATCGACAGCTAAACTCCAGACACGGACGTCAATTGGCGAAAATGCGGCACAACACCTTTTCTGTCTTGGCGGCGGCGCCAGCTACACCGTGAGGAACATCATCACGATGATCATGGCAAAGCCGATAAGGTCGGTCGGCAAAAACACCGTGCCCAGCATAACGGCGCTGGTGATAGTCGCCGAAACCGGCTCCACAGTTCCGATGAGGCTCGCGCGCACCGAGCCGATGTCCTTAACGCCCTGCATATAAAGCATGTAAGCAAAAAACGAGCCGATAACCACGAACACCGCGAGCGCCTCGATGCCGGCAGCGTCGAGCGCCGGCATATGCGCCCAGGGCCGCACGAAGACACATGAAACCACGCCCGCCGTGAGCATTGCCGAGCCCGTGACGATGGGGCTACCGTATTCGGGCAGGATCTTGGCGGGAATCACCGCCATACACGCGGCGCTGACCGCACACATAAGACCTGCTGCCAGGCCAAGCGGCGAGATATTCAGGCTGGTGGGGTCGCCGCCGGTGGCGATTAAAAAGGTTCCACCCAGAGCTAGGCCAATGCCGATGACTTCGCGAGTACGTGGCATGCGGCGATCGATCACGCAGGTGTAGCCCATGATGATAACGAGCTGCAGGCACTGGAGCACCGTCGCGGTTCCGGCGTTCGTCAGGCGCACGGCCGAAAGATAGCAAAACTGGTTGAACAGCAGGCCAAAGGCGGTAAAGAGCAGCAGCTGCTTGCGATCGGCGGGTGTGGTCCAGAGCTTAATCAGGCGCTCGCGGTCGCGCGTAACAACCACGGCCATAAAGAGTAGACCGGCGAGAATCTGACGTACGCTCATAAGCCACAAGGTGTCGACGTGGTAGGTATCGAACAGAAAGCTCGCGCTGGTGCCCGAGAAGCCCCAAAACGAACCGCCCACCAGCGTAGCCAAGACGCCCGTGATCATCTTGCGCGACGACGCATCGTTAAGGCGCTCGCGCCAGGCGCGGCGGGTGCTACGGCTGAGCTCGTCGGTGCCCTCGGGCACATCAATGTTCGATATATCGGTCATCGGCACCGAAGCCCCTGCGCCTTCGACCTGCTCGACACACTCTTTGCTCATTCCACTCCCCCGAAACAGCCTGGAAACAATTCGGCTTACCTTACCACGGCGAAGTCATCAGCTGGAGGCTTGTCCGCTTATCGGTAGGACAATTCCGCAGGCGTCTTTCCATAGCTCGATACCGCAATGGCCTTGCATTATGCGACAGCCAAATCGCGGCAGCAGGCTCTTTTGAGATGGATACGCCAAAGCCCCCGAATTCCACAATGTAAGCGATTTTTAAAAATGTTCTTGCCACCGAGTTCAGGCTCCGTTATATTATCCCTTGCGCGCTTGCGCACCCTTGATCGGGCGTTTAGCTCAGGGGGAGAGCGCTTCCCTGACACGGAAGAGGTCAGAAGTTCAAATCTTCTAACGCCCACCAAATGTTCGCAGCTCAGAGGCTATGTCCTCTGGGCTGTTTTGTTTTATGTCGCCAAATCCGCTGGCAGCTCCAACCGCCCAAACAACCACCCCGCCCATGCGCAAAACCGCGTCAGCGACCCAAGCGCCTATCCCGGCTGACCCCGCAGTCAATCAAAACCGCCCCAATAGCCACCGAGGCCGAGACCAACGCGTCTCGAACCCATCTGAGCCGCAGCTTCTCGGCAAAACGCCACAACGTCCACACCCTGCGGTATCCTTGAGTCACTTGCACCTGCAGCACCAAGGAGCCGCCATGCGCACCGAGCTCGATGTCCCCTTTTCGCACAAAGAAGAAGCCAAGGCGCTGGGCGCCAAATGGGACCGGACCAAGAAGATCTGGTATGTACCCAGCGGCGTCAACCCCGAGCCCTTTGCCGAGTGGCTGCCCGGTGTTGACCGATCCGACCCCTCAGCGCCGTATATATATCTAGTACTGGGCAAGCGCGAGTGCTGGAAGTGTCACAAAGAGACCCCGGTCGCGGCCTTCGGCATTCCCTATCGAGCCGATAACGACGAGAGCATCGTAATCGCGCACGCGCCCAACGAAGCCGGGCACATTGCCATCGACACGGTCAACGCCAACGCACTCGCCATCGTGCCCGCTCTTGGCTGCGTGCCGGGCGAGATCCGTGACTACCTTTCTAAGCGCTGCGGCTACAAGCCCGTAGGCGCGCGAGCCTCCAAAGCCCCGTCGCTCGGCAACACGTGCACCAGTTGCGACGCGCTGCAAGGCAGCCGCTATCTGTTCGAGGAGCCCTCGTCCCCGTTTGCCCTCACTGCCATCAACAAGCTGCCGGCACTGGAGTTTATACGCGTCGAAGTTGCCGGCGTCTTTGGCGTCCCGGCCACGCGTACCGACTTTGACCAGGCGCTCTTTACCTGGGCACGCGACCATCACGCCGAGTTCCACAGGCAACTCGGTGAGGGGGTTTATTTGTAGAGGCAAAAGACACTCACAGCCAACTCCTCCGCATCACCTATCCCTCGTCGCCGGCGTCGTACACGATATCGAGGCCACAAACAGGGCATTTCTCCGGATACACCGGCATATGAACGCCCGTCCGTTTTCTCACTTCGTCGCTGAGTCTGTCGCGCGCATCGATGAACCGAATGTCGAGACACGGTATTTGCGAGCCGCAGCAAGGGCAGGTGACGACAAACGACCCGCAATCAACCTCTACGCTCGGAAACATATTGTTGTCTATAAGGGCACACGGCAGTTTTCCGTACTTCCCCATCGCAATATCGCCTCGCCAGCTCATACACGCTCCCCTCTCGCTATACAAATCAGGAAGAGCATGCACCGGCGGGTGGGCGCGATATTGCATCGCCACGCGATCCGATCAAACAACACGATTGTCAAAGAATGCCAAAGCCAAATACGCTAATACGGCAGAAGCCCCGCCTTTTCACGCTTCTTTTCCGAGCGATCGAACTCAATGCGATGGGCCTCAAGAAACACCGTATTGGGTCGCCACTGACGTTCATTCGGCTGCCTTAGCGTCGCACCCGCAAAGGAAACGTAGTCGGTCTTATCCAGCAGGTACGATCCGCACAGCCGATATTCGCCGCAAACAGGCTCAAACGAAATCAGGTGAGCATCAAATAGGGAATGAAGATCGCGCCGAAGCAGAATGCCGTTGCTGGCAACCTGCGATTTGGGTCCCGAGTAATTCTCGATATGTGCAGCCTCCAGAGCTTCGCTGACGCCGCAGTCCGACACCGCGCAACGGCCATCATAGGCGGCAACGAGCTGTTTGCGGAACCATTGCTGCCCCAATCGCTCGCGCCTTAACGCATAGCGGACCTTTTCGTCGTCGGTCGTACCCTGTCCGGTAAACTCAATATCGACGGGCATGTGCTTCAGATAACTCATGTCGGGTGCAAAACGAGGGTCCGGTCCGCCTTTATGAACAGGACCGTGCAGAACAAACCATCCGTTTTCGGGCTCGAACCGCTCAACAAACGCAAGGCCGAGCACCTTGTAGCCTACCTCGGTTGCAAATATGACTCCGACTGGAACGCCACATTCCATGCAGTTGAGCATTTTACGGTTGTAATTCTGGTCTCGAAAACCAACGGTACCCGGCGCTTGAACCGAGTACTTAATGACCCACGTACCATCGTCCAAATAGAGCGGAGGCACATCGGTGTAGAAGCTCTTTTTAGAGTTATGGACCGAAAGCGCAAAGATCTTATTGGGATCTTGCTTCACCCGATCCTGGCCCGGCCAGAAGATCCCTGAATCCCGCGTTACGGGAAAGAAGTCCGAGCCAATTCTCAAACGATACTGATACTGAGGGCTATCTTCCTTGGTGTGGTGCGGAAGGCTGGTCCAAACGCCGCCGCGCTGTTCCTCACCCAGAAACCACTCCCATGCCTCAACGTATTCGGAAGGCACGAGACTGCAGGCACGGTCATAGCTTGGTCCATCCATCAACGGAACAGCAAGGTCAATGTCGTTCATCGCCAGCACCTACAACCATACGAACGCGAGTCATGCCCCTCAATAATATGGCCGAGAGTCAATTATTACGAGATCTCATTCCGCGATCGGCACATCGTTGATGCTCTCGGTTTGCCGCTGGCGCGCTTGTACCCCGCTGCCCCACTCCCCTGTATACTGATGTAGCACGTGTTTCATCCGGGCTTGTTGGGCCGGTTCGTTCATGGGAGGTTCTTGTGGCTGTTTCGAATCCGCCTAAGGGAAGCGTTTCTTCTTCGTCCATCAGGCCGGTTACGCGCAAGGCCGTGCGTTGCCAGCGCGAGGTCGCCTGGCTTATCACGCAGGCAGCGGGCAGGCTTGTGGCGACCACTCAGGACGTCAATGCGCCTACACCGAGCTTTGTGTTAGCGGCGGCGCTGGATTTTGTGCGCCAATTGGAGCTTGCCGAACAGGATGCCAGCGGCCACCTCGACTACCAGAATGTTATGGCGCCCGACCTGCAAACGTTCTGCCACATGGCCAAGTTGCCCGCCGCGCCCAATGCGCTTTCGGACGCAGGCTACATGTTTACGCTTTCGGGCGCGGACCTTATCCGCGACATCTATGCATACTGCAGCGAGCTCGCCGAGCGCAGCGTCTTTGGCACGGCTGAAGTCAAACCGGGAAATGTCATCAAGCTGGTTCTTAGGCTGTTCTTGATAGACGGGTTCGGGGCCATGCCGGCGTAAGCCGAGTCTTTAGCATTACCATCGACTGGGCAACAACCGCTTTACCTTAATGGACGTCAATCGAGGGTCGATTATTGGGTCGCCTCGTCCACTAACGCATCTATCCCACGCGCTCCGACAGTCGATACTTGCGGTTGCGGCTCGTCGCCGGCGCCGTGGGCTCAAGCTCGCCTTGAGCAATGAGCGCGTTGACGCGCGACCTAACCTGGGAAATTGTGAGCCCTGTGTGCTCTGCCAGCTCGCGCGTCCCCAGCTCGCCGTAGTGTTTGAGTGCCGTCACAATTAAGCCCCCGCCATGATCGACCGGCTCGATCTTTGAACGGTAAAGTACGACCTTGAACCGATCGAATCCCGGGCAGAACAGGGGATCGGCCAGACCATGCGCGCGCATGGCATCGATCATCATCGGGATGCCCGAGCCATTGCCCTCAGCCGGCGAACCTGCGCCATCCGGCAGCGGGACAATCGACATGAGCTTCACAAGCGTCGCGTTACGGCATCGGGAGCTGCCGTCAAACAAGTTCTCGCGAGTCTTTCCCCCGTAAAGGCCGCCAGGATTCGTCACCTCGACACGATCGTCAAAGACGTCGACGGCGATCGATTGTCCACAGAACCGATCCCCGTATTCTCGATGGATTACGGCATTGGCGATTGCCTCGCGCAGAACCTCCTCGGGAATCTCAAGCGAGTCGACACGCGAGACGCCTTGGACGGTCGAGGTTCGCCGCAAATTCTTGGCGACGGCTGCGACGGCATCCGAGATCATCTCGCCCAACGTTCCCTCACAGATTGTGCGGTCCATGAACCTCAGCGACCCCGCCATGCCCTTCTGAGTTCCCGCATGGACAGCCACGTCAATGAAGAGCTTGGGATAGAACTGCTGAGGGTAAACGCCCGCGGCAAGGAGGCCGGCCTTGGTAACATTGCCCTGGAAGTCGAGGAAATTCAGACGCTCCATCTTTGTCTTCTTGTCCGCCGCACCGCGCATCGCTCGAGGCGTCAACGAATAGGCACGCTCTATCGTGCGGTCGACCAGCGACTCGTCGAGATCGCCCACACTCGTGCCGGGCACCGCATCGCGATCGCTAGGACTCGTCCGCTCATATGACGGCAGTGCCAAAACCTCGGTCGACGAAAGCGGGACATCTTTGTCATCGATGCGTTTGTAGCTGCCACCTTGAGCGCCCCGCTCTATGACATAGCAAGGCTTGCTCGACGGGTCGAGCTCCTCAATCGTAATGACGAGAACGATGACGCCCTGAAGCTCCACTCGCTCGATCGCGTATTTGGGCGGATTGGCCAGCTTTCCGCGACCGCCCGCATCGCCCATGCCCGCCACGAATTGGTTGAGCACTTTCTCGGTCTCAAAGTTTGCAACTGGGACAAAACCCGCGCGCTCGCTCACTCCGAGTACGATGATGCCGCCGGCGGTGTTTGCGAAAGCGCTGACCGTTTCCCATACGTCGCGGGAAAGCGTCGTGGCGCTCTCCTTAACCTCGACGTTAAAATCGTCCGAGCCCATGCGCCTTAAAGACTCGAGCAGACCGGTCAGTTCGTTTTCGTTCATCTGCACGTCCTTTCGCTCGGTTCTGCGGAGAATGCCGCGAATAAATTTCCTTCGTCTCTCAGTTATCTCTTGTAATTATCTCTCATCTTTCTGTTATCTCTCATATTAGAGACGAATGAGATATGAGAGATGTGTGGGCGGCGGATGAGCGTGGATTTTGGACGGTCGGAAAATGAGGGTGGATATTTGGACGGTTTTTGGGCGTTTTGAGGCTGATTCCGTCCGAAAATCCACTCTCATTCGATAGGCGTCCAAGTTTCCACGCTCGCGCGGCGGTCACGCGGGGCCTTTGCCCAATCCGCCAGCATCGTCTTCAGTTCGCCGCAGAGCCGCGGCCCCATATGGGTATACTCTCGGGGATTCGACTCGATTCGCCCCCGCTGGGGCGTCAAAGGAGACTGCATATGTCCACCACCTCAACCGACCCGCGCGCCGCTGCTGCCGCACTGCTGGTGCCCGGTACCATCTGTCACGGTTTTGCCGTCGAGCGCTGCGAGACCGTGCCCGAGCTCGACTCGGACGCTTACGTGCTGCGACACACTGCCTCGGGCGCTCGTCTGCTGTACCTGGCGTGCGACGACGAAAACAAGGCCTTTGCCATTGGCTTTAAGACGCCGCCGGCCGATTCCACCGGCGTGTTCCATATTCTTGAGCACTCGGTGCTGTGCGGATCGGCCAAGTTTCCCGTCAAGGAGCCATTTGTCGACCTGATCAAGAGCTCCATGCAGACGTTCCTCAACGCCATGACCTACCCCGACAAGACCATCTACCCCGTTGCCACCACCAACGAGCAGGATCTGTACAACCTGATGGACGTGTATCTGGACGCGGTGTTCAACCCGGCCATCTATACCAAACCCACCATTTTTCAGCAGGAGGGCTGGCACTACGAGCTGGACCTGCCGGAGAGCGCCGAGGGCGAGGGCGACGGCAGCTCCGCGAGCCTGCGCGAGGGTACGCTGCGCTATAACGGCGTGGTGTTCAACGAAATGAAGGGCGCGCTGTCCGACCCCATGAGCGTGCTGGACGACGCCGTCAACGCCGCGCTCTATCCCGACACCGCCTATGCGCACGAGAGCGGCGGCGACCCGCGCGCGATTCCCGCGCTCACCTACGAGCAGTTCCTGGACACGCACGCGCGCCACTACAATCCTTCCAACTCCTACATCACGCTCTACGGCGACCTGGACGTGGACCGCGCGCTGGCCTTTTTGGACGAGCGCTATCTGTCGCAGCCGAGCGCCGCGAGCCGCCGCATGGACGCTGCCGTCGCCGCCGGCGAGGACCCGTCCACGCTGGCACCCAATCCGCTGGGCGTGCAGGCGCCCGTGACCTGCGAGTATAAGCGCGTCGAGATGGCCACCACGCCCGAGAACGCCCTGGTGGGCCTGGGCCTTGTGCTGGGCAGCGCGCTCGACCGCAAGCGCACGATCGCGGCGGATATCCTGTTCGAGGCGCTACTAGGCTCCAACGAAGCGCCGGTTAAGAAGGCCATTCTGGCCGCCGGCCTGGGCGGCAACGTGGTGAGCTACACCGCGGCCGAGAGCCTGCAGCCCTACGAGCTCATCATGCTGCAAAACGCTCAGCCCGGCGTGGCGCGCGAGCTGCGTCGCGTGTTCCAGGACGCCTGCCGCGACCTGTGCGAGCACGGCGTTCCGCGCGAGCGCCTGGAAGCCATCATCAGCAGCAACGAATACGATCTGCGCCAGCGCGACTACGGTATCGCCGATGGCGTGGCCATTGCGTGCGACGCGCTGAGCACCTGGCTCTACGATGACGACGCCGCGACGCTGGCACTCAAGTACGGCCCGGTGTACGAGGAGCTGCGCAGCGAGCTGGACGGCACCTACTTTGAGGACCTGCTGCGCGAGCTGGTGCTCCAGAACGACCACATGGCGCTGGTCGAGCTGGTGCCGGTGGACGCCGCCGAGGGTTCGGAGGGTGCCGAGGCCATCGAGCTGGCAGCCAAGCGCGACGCCATGACCGATTCCGAGCTGGCCGACGTGGTCGAGCGCACGGCCGCGCTGCGTGCCGCGCAGGAGGCAGAAGACACGCCCGAGGCCAAGGCCACGCTGCCGCGCCTGCGCGTGTCCGACATTGGCGAGGCGCGCCCCGAGCCGCCGCTGGTCGTAGACACGACCGCACCCATCCCCTGCCTGCGCCACGGCATCCCCACCAACCGCCTGGCCTACGCCATACAGTATTTCGACCTGAGCTGCGTCGCGTTTGAGGACCTGCCCTATGTGACGCTGCTCTGCCGCCTGCTCAAACAGCTGCCCACGAGCGAACACTCGGCCGAGGAGCTCGACAACCTGCTCGCCGGCAAGCTGGGCTTTTTGAGCTTTACGACCGAAGTCATGACCCAGCCCGACGTGGACGGCGTGCGCCCCTATCTGCTGGTGAGCGCCGGCGCCCTGTCCGAGAAAATCGATGCGCTGGCGAGTCTGCCGCGCGAGGTATGGTCGAGCACGCTTTTGGCAGATGCCGACGCCGACCGCGTGCGCGACGTGCTCACGCAGATTCGCATTGGGCTTGAACAGGGCTTTATCAACAACGGCCACTCGACGGCGCTCGGTCGCGCGATGAGCTACAGCTCGCCTTCGGCCGTAGTGCGTGAGCAGCTCTCGGGCGTAGACTTCTACCTGTTCCTGCGCGATCTGCTCGACCACTTTGACGAGCGCGTGGACGGGCTGCGTACCAAGCTTGCCGAGCTGGCGGAGCGCATCTTTGTGGCCGATGGCTGCATGGCGAGCTTTACCGGCAGCGACGAGGACTTTGACGCGTACTGGGATGCCGCGGGCGACCTGGGGCTGGACGCGGACGACGGCGCCGATGCCGGCCGCGACGCGCTCGTGGTGCCGACGCCGTGCAATCGCCAAGAGGCTTTTGTCATCCCCAGCGACATCTGCTTTGCGGCAAGCGCGTGCGACCCGCGTCGCCTGGGCATCGACGTGACGGGCGCCTGGGCAGTTGCTGCCAACGCGCTCTCCTACGACTACCTGTGGAACGAGATCCGCGTAAAGGGCGGTGCGTACGGCTGCGGATTCCGCGCAGCCGGCGAGCGCCAGACGGCGTTCTACACCTACCGCGACCCGGCGATCGATCCTTCGATTGAGCGCGTGAAGCGCGCGGGTGCATGGCTTGGCAGCTTTGAGCCCGACGAGGCCGCCTTTGAGGGCTTTATCGTGAGCTGCGTGAGCGGCATGGACGCGCCGGTGAAGCCGTACGCGCTCACCAAGCGCCGCAACACGACCTACCTGGCCGGGCTCGATCCGCACGCACGCGAGGAGCGCCGCGCCCAGATGCTCGCCGCCACACCCGGTGAGCTGCGCTCGCTCGGCACCGACGTAACGCGCATCGCAGCCGAGTCGCCCACCTGCGTCTTTGGCGGCCGCGAAGTCATCGCCAAGAGCAACGCCGGCTTTAACGTCGTCGACCTGATGGGCTAACGCACGGCAAAGGTAGATTTTTGGGACATGCCCGAAAATCTACCTTTTTTCTGCGGTTTGAGCGGGGCGGCGCAGCCCACCGCGGCGGTTTGTCTCAATCTGTAACATCTAGACGGCAATATCGGCTCCAGATGTTACAGGTCGAGACGTTCCCAAACGGCACCAGCTCTTTGTCTCAATCTGTAACATCTAGGTCCAATTTTGCCGAGTTACTGTTACAGATTGAGACAAACCGCCGCAGACGCCCACTCCACAGCACAGACCACCACAAAGGTGCCTGTCTCCTTCCTCAGTTGTGGTTCGAACACTTGTTCTATACGTACATGTGTTCTATAGTATGGGTGATTGCTTCGGGCTTAAATTGCAACTATAATATAGTTGCGGGATGTGAGGCAGGATGACTCGGATCGACAAACTCATCGCCCAGCTGCTTAGCTGTCCTTCAACGTATAGATTCGCTGACTTTCTTAAAGTTATGGCTTCATATGGCTTTGAAATGGACAGCAAAGGCAAGACATCCGGATCGCGCGTTCGCTTCTACAGGCCATCAGATGGCAGGATGTTCGTAATGCACGCGCCTCATCCATCTGACGAATTGACAGCGGGGACCATTCGAAACATCGTTCGCTTTCTGCAAGATGTCGGAGGTAGTCATGAGTAACGTTTTGGCATACAAGGGTTATTTCGCCCCGGTCGAGTTCGATGCCGAACAGCATGTGCTAACAGGTATGGTCGCCGGCATTAGGGACGCAATCGTATTTGAAGGCTCCACGGCTGAAGAAGTGGAGCAATGCTTCCACGACGCCGTCGACGATTACCTTGAGTTTTGCGCCGAGAAGGGCAAGGAACCCGAGCGGGCTTTTAAGGGCTCGTTCAACGTAAGAACGGGCTCTGAGCTCCACAAGCAAGCAGCGCTAGCGGCGGCAAAGAAGGGTGAGTCACTCAATAAGTTTGTGACTGAAGCGATCGCTGCGGCGCTGTGAAGCCAACGTCGAGTCGAAGCCGCCACAAAGGGTGCCTTTGCGGCGGCTTCGACGTTTGCCCAGATAAAACCTGCCAAAATAAACCTGTCCCTTTTTGGTAGGTTTGGGAGAGGGAGCTGGGATGGATAAGGCTGAGTTGCGACGGGCGGTGATTGCTCGGCGCGATGCGATTGATTTGGATGTGCGGGCGGCGAAGTCCGCCACTATCTGTGCGCGGCTTGTTGAGCTGTTGGATTGCCTGGGTGCCGCGGCGCCGCACACCGTTGCCATCTATGCCGCGATGGGCTCCGAAGTCGACCCTGCCGCGTTTGCCGCTGCGGCCGCTGCGCGCGGCTGGCGCGTAGCTTATCCGTGCATGCTCTCGGCAATTGATGCCGCAGCTTGTGGCCAGTGCATGTGCATGCGGGCAGTTGCCGCCGACGATGCGTCCGCGGCTCCGTTTATCGCCCACCCTACGCGGGCCTTTGCGGCCACGGACATCGACAGCGACCGCTTCCCCATCGTGCCTGCCGAGGCTCTCGACATGATTGTTGTGCCGCTCGTGTCCTTCGACCAAACCGGCGCGCGCCTGGGCTACGGCGGCGGTTGCTATGACCGCTATCTGCCCATGCTCTCGCCCGCATGCCAAATCATCGGCATCGCCTTTGACGAGCAGCGTGTCGACCGCGTTCCCACCGACGCTCACGACCTGCCGCTACCCCACATCATCAGCGCCTAATCGCCGCCATATCAGCCACGGCTACAGCAGTACCATCGCAGCCTAGTGCTCCTCGCCGGCGCAGGCCAGGTCGTAGGGCGTGGTCTGGTAGACGTAGTAGTTGAGCCAGTTGGTGTAGAACAGCTGAGCTTGGCTGCGCCAGACGTTGCGCGGCTCGGCGGAGGGGTCGTCACCCGGAAAGTAGTGCGCCGGCACCTCCGGGTTGAGCCCGCGCTTCACATCGCGCTCGTACTCCAGGCGCAGCGTATCGGTGTCGTACTCGGGATGGCCAAAGACAAAGAAGCGACGGCTGTCGGTCGACTTGACGATGTACAGGCCCACCTCGTCGGACACGGCCACGACCTCAAGCTGCGGCTCGGCCTCCACGTCCTCGCGGCGCACGTCGGTGTTGCGCGAATGTACGGCATAGAAGCGGTCGTCAAAGCCGCGGACCAGCGGGCTTTGCGGCTTCACCAGATAATGCTCGAACACGCCGCTCGCCTTTGCCGGCAGGTCGTACTTCTGGATGCCGTAATGATGGTACAGCCCTGCCTGCGCGCCCCAACAAATGTGCAGCGTAGAGTGCACGTGCGTGGTGGACCAATCCATGATCTGGCAGAGCTCGGGCCAGTAGTCGACCTCCTCGAACGGCATCTGCTCCACCGGCGCGCCCGTGATGATCAGGCCGTCGTAGTGGATGTCGCGGATGTCGTCGAACGTGCGGTAGAACGTCTCCAGGTGGCCGGCGCTCACGTGCGTGGCCTCGTGCGTCTTGGTGCGCAGCAGGTCCACCTCCACCTGCAGCGGCGTGTTGGAGAGCTTGCGCATGATCTGCGTCTCAGTGGCGATCTTAGTGGGCATGAGGTTGAGGATGAGCACGCGCAGCGGACGGATGTCCTGGTGCAGCGCGCGGTACTCGGTCATGACAAAGATGTTCTCGCTCTCGAGCTGCGCGGCTGCAGGGAGAGCGTCGGGGATACGAATGGGCATGGATGCTCCTTACGAGTCAGTTGCAGCTATGGTACAACGACCGGCCCCATCCGCGCGAGCGCATCGCCCAGCGATGCCGTCAACGGCCCAAATCACTCCAAAAGTAGAGATTAAGGCATGTCCCAAAATCTACGGCACTTTAGCCTAGCAAAGTAACAGCAGGACGCTACAATGGTTCGACGCGAAAAACTCGGCCGAAAGGATACATATATGTACCAGACGCGTAAGATCGGTGTGGTCGGCCAGGGCCACGTAGGAGCACATGTTGCCAACAGCCTGCTTATGCAGGGCATTGCCGATGAGCTGTACCTGTGCGATATCAACCAGGCCAAGGTGACGTCCGAGGTCCAGGACCTGCGCGACTCCCTTTCGTTTGTCCCGTACAACACCAAGATCGTCAACTGCTACGACCACTACGAGGAGCTTGCCTGCTGCGACGTCATCGTCAACGCCGCCGGCAAGGTCGCGCTGGCCGCCGGCAACCGCGACGGCGAGCTGTTCTTTACCACCGACGCCGCCCGCACCTTTGCCAAGCGCATCGTCGACGCCGGCTTTGATGGCATCTTCGTGAGCATCTCCAACCCCTGCGACGTCGTGTGCACCGAGCTGTGGCACCTGACCGGCTACGATCCCAAGAAGATCATCGGCTCGGGCTGCGGCCTGGACTCCGCCCGCCTGCGCACCGAGATCTCCAAGAAGGTCGGCGTGAGCCCCAAGTCCATCGACGCCTACATGATCGGCGAGCACGGCTTTAGCCAGCTGGCCGCCTTTAAGGCCGCAACCATCGCCGGCAAGAGCCTTAACGAGCTTCAGGCCGAGAACCCCGACAAGTACGCCTTTGACCACATGGAGGTCGAGGAGCTCGCGCGCAAGGGCGGCTACGTAACCTACCAGGGCAAACAGTGCACCGAGTACGCCGTCGCCAACTCCGCCGCGCGCGTTTGCGCCGCCGTGCTGCATAACGAGCACGCCGTGCTTTCCGCCTCCACGCTCATGACCGGCCAGTATGGCGAGGAGGGCATCTTCACCTCCCTGCCGTGCGCGATCGGTGCCGAGGGCGTCGAGGAGGTCTACACGCTGGACCTGTCCGAGCACGAGCTCGAGGGCTTCCACAAGAGCTGCCAGCACATCCGCGACAACATCGCCCAGCTCGACTGGTGGGACGCCGAGGCCTACGACGCGAAGTAGGCCGCCGCTTGACGCGACACCTCGCTCATACGGACGCTATGCAAAGCGGGCCGCGCCGGAAATCCCCGGCACGGCCCGCTTTTTGGCTCATGCGACACGCTCGCGAATCGAAGGTGAATGCTTTTCCCGTTACCTAGTACTGCTCGATGCCCATGTAGCGACGAATCTCGGGGCTGTGGTCGAACACCTTGCCGCGGGCGGCGCGCAGCTCGCAGCTCATGTTGTAGAAGAAGATCGGCTCCAGGAACGAACGCACGCTGGCAGGCACTTCGCCCACGCCGTACTCGAGCGCATCGAGCACCATGACTGTATCGGTGTGCGTGTTGAGGAACGCCAGCGCACGCTCCTCCATGGGGCGGCACTCGCCCGATCCGAGCTGCACAAAGTAGAACACGCCGGGCTCGGTGGCTTCGAACGGGCCGTGGAAGTACTCGCCGGAGTGGATGTAGCAGCAGTGCTGCCACTGCATCTCCATGAGCGAGCAGATCGCCATGGCATAGGTCTGGCTAAAGTTGGGACCGGAGCCCAGGATATAGAAGAACTTGTGCTGCTGGCAGAGCTCGGCAAAGCGGGCGCCCAGCTCGGCGTTGACCTTCTCACGGGCGGCGGGCAGCAGCGCATCCATCTGCTTGAGGCCCTCATACATGTCGGCGAGTGACTCGTAGCCTTCCTGCTGGTCGAGCAACTCGGCGGCGATCAGAGCGCCAATGCCCTGCGGCACCTCGGCCTGCGACACGCCCTCACCCCACGGATAGACCCAGGTAGTCCACTTGCCGTTGTCGATCTTTGAGCCCTCGCAGTCGGTAAGGGCAATGACCTCGGCACCGGCGGCCAGCGCCATCTCGCAGCCGTCGACGACCTCCTGCGTGTTGCCGCTGTGGCTGCAGGCGATGACGAGCGACTTCTCGCCAAGACTCTTGGGAGCCATCAGGCAAAACTCGCGTGCCGTGTAGACCGTCGAGGTAAACGTGGTGGCCTCACGCTTGAGCAGCTCGTTGGCCGGCATGAGATCGATCATCGAACCGCCGCAAGCGATCCAAAAGACGTTCTCGATCTTGCCCTTGCGCTCGATAATTTCCTGAATCAGATCATGTGCGTTCATGCTGATGCCCCTCCTTGTGTGGCGGCTTTTGGCGACGGCTGCTCGTACCTGCTGTCGTTCTATGTTGTTCTATATATACCACGCATGCAGCCACGGTGGAAGCCATTGCGGTAAATTTGTTCCATGTTGTTCTATTCGTGAACGTTAGATGTCGAACACGTAGCGCGAGCCCACGATCTTTTGACGACCGAGCAGCAGGGGCCGCTCGTCCTCATCGGTAAAGTAGGCCTCCATATAGAAGAGCGGCTCGCCGACCGGCACCTCCAGCAGCGGGGCCGTCTGAGTATCGGCAAGCGCAATCTCCACGGTGCAGGGGTCGGACTTGAGCGGCGCGCGACCCGAATGCTCGGCAACGAGCGCAAAGATTGAGTTATCGGTGAGGTCCTCGTCGGCCAGCGTCTGCAGGTAGGGATGGTCGGCGAGCACAAAGGCGTTGTTCTCGAGCATGACGGGGATGCCGTCGGCCGTGCGCACGCGCTCGACCACGATAAGCTCGCAGCCGGGCTCCACGCCAAAGAACGCCGCATCCTCGTGCGTCGCCGCGACCACCGTGCGCGACACCAGACGCGCACCCGGCACCATGTCGTTGGCAGCACAACCCTCAGTAAAGCTCTGGACGTCACCCTTCTGGCGAATCTTGCGCTTGAGCTTGGGGGCGCACACAAACGTGCCCCTCCCCTGCTGGCGGTTGAGATACCCCGCGCGCGACAGCTCCTCGATGGCACGGCGCACGGTGATGCGCCCCACGCCGTAGGACTTCGCGAGCTCCATCTCGGAAGGAATGCGCGAGCCGGCCGCGTACACGCCGCGTGCGATCTCGCCTTTCAGGTCGTCCATAACCTGCTGATACAGCGGCACGGCGGATGCGCCAGAGCGGTCGGTTTTATCGTCGAATGCCATCGTTACGCTCCATCCCGCGCATGCTCGGACTCAAACTCTTCGATCGCCGTCATAAACTGCTCGCCAAAGGCGTCGGCCTTTTTCTCGCCAATGCCGTTGACCTGAATCAGCTCGTCGCGCGTCTGGGGGCGCAGACGGCACAGGCCGCGCAGGGCCTTGTCGGAGAAGACCATGTACGGCGCCATCTCCAGCTCGGTCGAAATCTCCTTGCGCAGGGCACGCAGGCGCTCGAACAGCTCGGCATCGTCACCCACGCGCGGGCGCTGATCCAGCTCGGCCTCCTCGCGCAGCAGATCCACCGCACGGCGGGCGCGGGCCGAGGCCTTGCGCTTGGACGCGCGACGCTTAACGGTAAAGGCGAACGCCTCATCCTCGACCTCGGCGACACGCGGGCCCAGCCCCACGACCGGGTACTGTCCCTGCGAGGTAGCCAGATAACCGCGGCCGCACAGCTGGCCGATGATGTCCTTGATGCGCCCGACCGATTCGCTCGACAGCTCACCGTAGCCGCGGTCCTCGTCCAAATGCATCTGGCGAATGCGCTCGGTGTTGCCGCCGTGGAGCACGTCGGCGATGAGCGACTTGCCGAAGCGCATGGGCCGCATGGCCACATAGCGCACGGCAGCGCGGGCCATATCGGTGACGTCCTCGACCTCGAACTGCGTGAGGCAGTTGCTGCAGTTGCCGCAGCCCTCGACGTCGTCCGTGGCGACGCCGCCCGTACCGGCCGCGGCATGCTCGACCGCGGCCTCGTCGCCAAAGTAGCGCAGCATGTATTCGCGCAAGCAGCCGGTGGTATTGCAGTAGCCCTCCATCTGGCTGAGCAGACGATATCGATTCTGGAGCGCCCACGCACGCTGCTCGTCGTCGAGTGCCTCATCGGCAGCATCGCCGCGATCGATCAGAAAGCGGCGCATGCGAAAATCGTTGCCGTTCCACAGCAGATGGCAGCTGGCCGGGTCGCCATCGCGGCCGGCGCGGCCCGCCTCCTGGTAGTAGGCCTCAATGCTCTCGGGCACGTTGTTGTGGATCACGTAGCGCACGTTGGGCTTGTCGATGCCCATGCCAAAGGCGTTGGTGGCAACCATCACCTGGATATCGTCGTCGATAAAGGCGCGCTGGCTTTGGCGACGGGCGTCGTTGCCCATGCCTGCATGGTAGCGGCCAACGCGAATGCCGCTGGGGCCCAGAGCCTCGGCAAGCTCCGCGGCCAGCGCGTCGACCGTCTTGCGGGTCGAGCAATACACGATGCCGCTCTCGCTCGAATGCGCAATCACGTAGTCGCGCACCCACGCGGTCTTGGCCTTGTCGCCCATCTCCTCGCAACCAAAGTAGAGGTTCTTGCGATCAAAACCCGTCACCACCGTCGCGGGGTTTTGCAGGCCGAGCATCTGCTGAATGTCCGCACGCACGCGCTCGGTCGCCGTGGCGGTAAACGCCGCCACGATGGGGCGCTGCGGCAGCGAATCGATGAACTCGCGAATCTGCAGGTAGGCGGGGCGGAAATCCTGCCCCCACTGGCTCACGCAGTGGGCCTCGTCAATAGCTACGAGTGGCACGCCAATGCCGCCTTCGGCCGCAACTTCCTGCGCAAAGGCCAGAAAGCGTGGCTCGAGCAGGCGCTCGGGTGCCACATACATTAGCTGGTAGCGCCCCTCACGAGCACGCTTGAGCACGGTATTTTGCTGAGCCAGCGTAAGGCTGGAGTTGAGATAGCTGGGGCGCGCACCCGCCGCGAGCAGTGCGCGGGTCTGGTCCTCCATAAGCGACAGCAACGGACTCACCACAAAGGTGATGCCGGGCAGCATGAGCGCGGGCACCTGGTAGCAAATGGACTTTCCGGCGCCCGTGGGCATAACACCCAGCGCATCGCGACCGGCAAGGATCGCATCGACCATGCGGTCCTGTCCCGGGCGAAACGAGGTGTAGCCAAAATAGGCGCCGAGCGTGTCGAGCGCCATCTGCTGCATGTTATCGGTCATGGTTTCCTAACGTCCAAGTCATCTGCCGCCGATTATACGCCGCCACGCGGACCGGTGCCGCGCGGCTGCCGGCCACGGGCAACGCAATCCAAGGCGAATGAGCGTGGATTTTTGGACACTTTCCGGATGAGCGTGGATAATCTCCCACTTTGAGCACGCCGTTGAGCCAAAAACGGGAGATTATCCACGCTCATTCTGCGGGTAGTCGATGTTTTGGCAATGTCAGCGAAAGCCCGCCAGAGCGAGCAAGATGCCTTGAAACAAGGCGGCATTGATCTTCTGATCATGCCGCCGAAGTTGAAAGGCAGATTGCCGCTCTGGCGGGCTTGCAGCGTCGAGCCGTTGCGCGGTTTGGAAAACCGCGCAACTAGAGCTACATGACCATGACGTAGCGCGATCCCACGTAGTACTGCTTACCCATCAGGACCGGCTCATCGTTGGGACCGGTAAAGCCGGCGCGCAGGTTGAGCAGCGGATCATGCGGGGCAATGCCCAGCTCGGCCGCCTGCTCGGCATTGGCGCGAACGGCCTCGACCGTACGGTAGCCAACCGAGACAATCGGCGTTCCGCCAACACGCTCGACCTCAGCAAAAATCGACTTGTCCTCAAGATCGGCCGTCAACAGCTCACGGTAGGCGTCAAACGGCACAAAGATGTTCTCCTCAAATATGGGCTCGCCGTCGGCCGTACGCACGCGCTTGATATGCAGCAGTAGCGCATCCTTCTGCAGGCCAAAGAACTCCATCTCGTTTTGGCGCGCCGGCACAATCTGGCGATCGACCACATGTGCACCGGCCTTCATGCCGTTGCCGGCACACAGCGCGGTAAACGTCTGCAGCGTCGAGGCGTGAAACTGGCGGTTGATGTGCGGCGTGGAGACAAAGGTGCCACGGCCCTGCTGCTTAACCAGGTAGCCATCGGAGCACAGCTCCTCGACGGCGCGGCGCACCGTAATGCGGCTCACCTCGTACTGCTCGGCAAGCTCGAGCTCGGACGGAATACGCTCCTTGGGTGCATAAACACCTTTCTCGATCGCATCCTTGATTTCGTCGTAAATCTGCTGGTAAAGCGGTGCATTTTTGGGCGATGGCATATCTAATCACTCTTAATGAAATATCGAAATAACTAATACGTATATAACATCTAGGTTCATGTTACCTCATATTGATAAAACGATACACCCTCCCTACCAAAAAGCGACAGCTTCATTTTGGTAGGTTTTATCTGGGCAAACGAGAGCCCCTCGAAAGCAACGAGGCTTTCGCGGGGCTCAAGCGGGCAGGATCACGCCGGGCCGGCAAAATGCCAATACCCTACTTGCCGTCGTCCTGCTGCAGGCTGTCCTGCTCGCAGAGGCGCGACCGCCTGTTGGCCATACGTGCGGGCTTGTCAGGATCGGGAACGGCCGTGGGCATGGGCTCGTCGACATGACCGCCCCACCAGCCGCCCACAAAGTCGAGCGTGTGGAACACGTTGATCACGGCGCCGGGATCAATGTCGCACACCAGCTTGATGATGTCCTGGCTCTCGTAGGTCGAGACAACGGCGTGCAGCAGGTACATCTTTTCGCGGCTGTATCCGCCGATGACCTCGGCGCAGCTAATGCCGTGCTGAAAATGGTCAACATAGGCGGTCATGACCTCGTCTGCCTTGCGCGTCGTGATCTGCAGCGTCACGCGGTCGTAGCGACGATAGAAACTGTCGATGGTCTTGGTCGAAATAAACTGGAACACGATGGAGTACGCCGCATTGTCCCAGCCAAACATAAAGCCAAAGATCGCCAGGATAAAGCAGTTGAAACCAAAAATGACGCCCCAGATAGTCTTGCCCGTGTGGTTGGAGACCCACAGCGCGATAAAGTCGGTGCCGCCGGTGGATGCGCCGGACTTTAGCGCGATGGCAGCGCCCAGACCCGAGACCACGCCGCCAAAAATGATGAGCATGATCTTGTCGCCCAAAAACGGAGCAAAGTGAAAGATGTTGAGGAACAGCGATGAGAGCACGACCTGCATCATCGAGAAGATGACGAAGCGCTTGCTAATGCCGCTCCAGCATAAGAGTGCCACGGGGATGTTGAGCGCGAGCATACCGAGCGAGATGTCGATGTGGACGCCGCCGAGCGAGGTAACGCGATCGAGTAGGACCGCGACGCCGGTGAGACCGCTCGGAAGCAAGTCGGCGGGTTGAATGAACGCCTGGATCAGAAATGTCTGGAGAACGGCAGAAATGGTGACCGCCACGGCGGTAATGGCGCGGCGGACGATGGTGAGGCGGCCGAGCACGAGCACGCGGTCCGTGAGCTGTTCGATGGCGTTCGCCACGTAGGCTCCCTTCGAAGGCAGATGTAGTTGTGGGGCATGCCCGCGATTGTAGCATGGAGCGTGCGGGGGCGCTTCAATTCACCCTCTCTCGACAACCAAAACGGGACCAGCAACCCCCACGACCAAAGGGCTAAATTCCAAGTGAGTAGACTTTTTACGATCTGCCGAGCACACCCAAAACAGCCACCTCTGTGACCTGCGGTTTTACTAGAGCAGATGCACTTTGTGCTCGGCCTGCGCCAAAAAGTCTACTCACTTAGCCCGAATCGAAGCCAAACGGATCAAAATCGAAACCAAATTGAGCCAGTCCACCGCAAAAAACGTTTGAACCCGTGCTTCTCGCGGCGGATTGACACTACAAAGCGGCCAAAATGTCGGTCAGGTTGTCGATGACAACGTCGGCGGCGGACTGATCCAGATTGACACCCTCGTGCGGACGCAGCGCCAGGACGCGGGCGCCGGAGCGCTTGCCGGCCTCGATGCCCAAAGGCGAATCCTCGATAACCAGGCACTCGGCAGGCTCCACCCCCAGCGCCTCCATGGCGCGCAGGTAGATCTCGGGGTCGGGCTTAAACGCGCTGCACTCGTGACCACTGATGGTGTAGTCCAGCACGTCGGCGATACCGGCAATCTCCACCAGCTCGTCAATAAGCTCGCGATAGGACGAGCTCGCGATGGCACACTTGACGCCGCGCTCGTGCAGCTCGCGCATCACCGGCTCCGTCTGCTCGTTGAGCAGCTCGGCAT
Source organism: Collinsella sp. (assembly GCA_019414645.1). Classification (GTDB taxonomy): domain Bacteria; phylum Actinomycetota; class Coriobacteriia; order Coriobacteriales; family Coriobacteriaceae; genus Collinsella. Next base: position 23,207 of record DXLP01000014.1, on the reverse strand, counting down.
ACGGAACAGGGTGAACCGGGCTGTAGACCTGCTTGTACTCAACGCGCAAGCGCTCGCGCAGCTCAACATCGTCGGGCACCAGCGACTTCCAGATGGCAGGCTCGTTAGACCCCGAAAGATCGGGGATCTCGTCAAAGTGGAACCCCTTTTCCTCCATAAACGCCACGCGGCGACGGTTGTAGAACCACTCGGTATCGACCAGCACGCCGTCCATATCAAACAGCACTGCCTTGATCATACGCATCTCCTCCCACCTGCCAAAAAGGGACAGGTTTATTTTGGTAGGTTTTATCTGGTGTTTTGCGACGCGACAGACACGCCCCCAAAGCAAAAAGGGGACGGGGCGCAAACCCCATCCCCTCTCAATCAACCCGTAAGGTCTACTTACTTGTGATTAGTAGGAAAGCTTCCACATGTAGCGACGCATGGTCAGCGGGTGCTGACGGGCCTCGGCGATCTGGTTGCCGTACTCGCGCATAACGGCGAGGTGCAGCAGCGGGTTGAAGTAGGTGACGACGCTCGCGGGCACGGCGTCAGCCAGGCCGTAGTCCTTGGAGTCGATCAGAGCGACCTTGGCGCCCATGCGCTTAAGGAAGGTGAGGGCGCGGGCGTCCATCGGACGGGTAGCGCCATCGGACATGAAGAAGACGTAGGGCTTACCCTCGGTGGAAACCTCGAACGGGCCGTGGAAGTACTCACCGGTGTTGTAGGCGGCGGCGTCGATCCACTGCATCTCGGTGAACAGGAAGGCGGCGTGAGAATAAGCCATCTTCTCGGAGGCACCGGAAGCCATGAAGTAGATCATCTTGTCGTCCTTGAAGTCCTCGGCGAACTTCTTGGCGAGCTTCTTGCAGGACTGAGCAGCGTTCTCGCAGAGATCGAAGACGTTGGTGAGGCCGGTGATCATGTCCTCGTAGTGGTCATAGCCCTCGGTCTGCTGAAGGATCTCGACAGCAAGAGCGATGGCGTAGCCGGGCTTCTCGCACTTGGCAGCGAAGTTGGCGTGGAAGCCGTGAACGATGACGTAGTCAGCGTCGACGGTCAGAGCGGAGCCAGCCTTGTTGGTGAGGGAGACGACCGGGCAGTTGTGCTTCTTGGCGGTCTTGTTGGCCTCGACGGTCTCGGGCGTGGAGCCACCGAGGGAGCAGGTGATCACGAAGGTGTGCTCGTTGACCCAGGAAGGCGTGTCGTAGTTGAACTCGTTAGCAGTGAAGATCTGAACGTTCAGCTTGTCCGTGTTGTTGGCCAGGAAGTACTTGGCGGGGTAAAGGTCGGACATGGAGGCGCCGCAGCCGACGAAAGCGACGCTGTGGATCTCGTGGTTGGACAGGACGTCAGCGACGATCTGCTTAGGGAGGTTAAGGTCGATCTCGTACATCTGACACATTCCTTTCAATTTTTGCGGCGCCACATTGCCGGGCGCTCGCAGGGTTACCGTGGTTTGGACCGAGTCGCCGGCCCGTTGAGGATGCGACAAAGGGACTGTCCCATTGTCGCATTTTGGGGATGGAAGCCTGCCTGGGGTATGGGATGCCAGGCAGGCCCCCGGGGGAAAGCGGTTAGGCGCTTAGTCGCGACTAAGCCAGGATGCCGACCGCGGAGAGGGCGATGCCGCCCACAATGGCGATCACGAGAAGCCAACCGGTGTTGACGTTCTTCTTGATGAGCCAGTACATAAGGCCGGTGAGGCCAAGGGAGATCATCTGGGGCATCATGCTGTCCAGGATGTCCTGGATAACGACGGTGCCCTCAGCGAACTGCAGCGGGGTGGTGGCGCCGATCAGCGTGGCGATCATGCCGCCCACGGACATAAGACCCACGATGCCGCAGACATACATGAGCTTCTCCATGAGGTCGCCGCCCTGAAGCTTGCTCAGGTACTCGTGGCCGCCCTGATAGCCCATCTTGGCTGCGAACCAAGTAATCAGCACGGAGGGGACGATGGAGATGAGAAGGGCCAGGATCGGGCCCATGATGGAGCCCTGCTGAGCCAGCTGAACGCCCAAGCCAAAGGCGATAACGCGGATGGTGCCCTGGAAGAAGGAGTCACCGATGCCGGAAAGCGGGCCCATAAGGGAGGTCTTGACCGCGTTAATCGAATCGGGGTTGAAGTTCTCGGGATCCTTGGCGTACTCCTCCTCCATGGAGGCGGCGAGGCCCAGGATGAAAGCGCTCGTCTGCGGGGTGCAGTTGTAGAACGCCATGTGACGGTGGTAAGCCTCTTTCTTAGCAGCAAGCTGCTTGGGGTCGGACTCGTCCGGATAGAGGCGATCGAGCGTGGGAACCATACCGTAGAGGAAGCCCATGTTCATCTGACGCTCGTAGTTCCAAGAGGCCTGGATGGCCCAGGAGCGCCAGAAGAACTGGCTGACCTTCTTGTTCAGGGACACGTCCTTGGTTGCGGTTGCCATAGTGTGTTCCTCCTTAGTCTTCGTCGTCTTCGAGCGGATCGTAGTCGGAATCGACACCGGCGGCTGCATGGGAACCGTTGAACTTGAAGCCCATGAAGACGACAGCCAGGCACACACCGATCAGAGCGACCGCGATGACGGACAGGTTGAGGTAAGCGGCGAGCAGGAAACCGATGAACAGGAACGGAGTCATACCCTTCTTGATCATCATGGTGAGCAGCAGGGCCAAGCCGTAGGCGGTCATGATCTTGGTCGAAACGTTAAGACCAGTGGACAGCCACTCGGGAACCATGTTGACGATGGCCTGAACCAGGTCGGTGCCAACAAAAACGGCGAGGAAGATCGGCAGGAAGTACATGATGGCGTACAGACCGGAGCCGGCGCAGATGTGCATACGGTAGGCGGTCTTGAACTTTCCGTTATCGATCGCGTTATCTGCCACATGGGTGAGGACGGCGATGATGGAACGGAACACGATGCCGAGGAGCTGACCCAGGACGGCGACCGGGATGGCGATCGTCATGGCGGTCTCGGCGGAAGCGTCGGTCAGGCACGCAAAGGCAGCGGCCACGATGCCGCCCAGGACCATATCGGGCGGAACGGCGGCGCCGACCTGCACCAGGCCCATGGACACGAGCTCGACGGCGGCACCGACGGCAAGGCCGGTGGGCACATCGCCCAGCAGCAGACCGACGAGCGTAGCGCCAACGAGGGGCTGCTCGAAGTTAAGACGACCGAGCAGGCGGGAGTCCCACATGCAGAACACGCCGACGAGGCCGACGAGCACCGCACTGATGAACGTATTCATACCCTTCTCCTTTCAGTCAGGCAAAAGCCTGGTTGATTACAGCTTGGCGTCGATGTCGACGCTCTGATACGTAGGGGTCTGCTGGACATAGAGCTTAATGCCCATGTCGAGCAGCTGGTTGACGTCGGCCTTCTGGGTGGCGTCGAGGAAGACGGAGCTGTCCTTGCCGCCGACCTGATCGGCACCGTCGTGGTTGGCGGTGGCGCCCAGGTTGATGGCGTCGAGCTTGTAGCCCTGGCAGAACTGCAGCATCTCGGCCGTGTTGCCAAAGACGAACATGACGCGCTCGCCGAGGGTGTTGAGCTTGTCCATCTTGGCGAGGGCACGCTCGACGGTGAAGACGTTCAGGCGCACGCCCTGGGGCTTGGCCAGCTTAAGAGCGCCCTTCTTGATGTCATCGTTGGCGGCAGCGTTGTCGACGACGATGATGCGCTCGGCCTGAACCTTGGTGCTCCAGGTAAAGACGACCTGGCCGTGCAGCAGACGGTAGTCAAGACGTGCGAGGACGATCTTGGCGGGACCGGAGCTGTGACGGGACGCCTTGGCTTTCTTGGCGGGAGCCGCGGCGGCCTCGACCGGTGCGTTGGGGTTGGTCAGACCGGTGCGGGCCTCGTTGATGAGGGCCGCGAGCTCGGCGCCCTTGACGGGGACGGGGCTCATAGCGAGCGTCAGTGCCAACGGAATGTTGAAACCGCTGACAACCGTGAACTTCGTGCCGTTCTTGGAAAGCTCGACCATGTTGTTGTTGACCGAGCTGCCGAGCATATCGGTCAGCACATAGACGGTGTCGTCCGCGTTGAACGTGGCGATCATAGCCTCAACCTTATTGGTGATGGGCTCCTTGTCGTCACGAGCAAGCGACACGACGTGGACGTTCGACACGTCGCCGAGAACCATCTCGAGCGTGTCTTTGGCGCCTGCGGCCAGGCCGCCATGAGATGCGAGAATGATCTGATTCATCTTGCCTCCTCCTTTTCGTTATGGTCATTATAACGTCTTATACGTTGCCTATATTGCTAATTAGTATAAAGACCGTTCGCGGGTGAAAATCGACCGTTGACGGGTTTAACGTACTTGAAACGTTGGGGCTGGATAGGCCGGCGCTGGCTGGATAACCCCAGGTCAGACGCCGCACACAATCCTCTATCGCACGAAGTACCAAGGGCTTTCCTGCACGGTGGGTTCCAGCGCGATGCCGGTGCGTTCCTTAAACAGATCCATGTCCTGAGATTTTTCGGTCCACCACGCGTTGGGCTTAAAGGTCATGCTCTCAATGACATGACCGACAAACACACTGTTGCGCAGCTTGGAGAAGTCGGTGTTCATGATCAGGATGGATGCGAGCACAAGCACAATGCCCAGAACCTTGATCGCGCCGGCGGACTCGGCATAGACACCAATGCCCACCAGTACGGTGACGACCGTCTCGAATGACATTACGACGGGAACTTTCGACGTCTCGAGCCCCATGGACAGACCCTGCATATATAAGATGTAGGCCACGGCTGTGGGGATGAGTCCAAAGCCAAGGAACAACAACAACAGCTGTGGCGACATTGCCGCAGCGACATCCGGCCACGGAGCCGCGATGGCCGCCATAACCGCACCGCCAAAAACAAAACCCCAAAACGTGACAGCCAGCGGGTGGACCGTCTTGGTTGCTATTCGGCTAAACACCGCGAGCGACGCACCACAAAGGCCTGCAATCACGCCCGACGTGACGCCCCAAACCGAAAAATGGAAACCGGAAAGGTCGCCATTGGTCACTGCAAGTACACAGCCAACGATGTTAAAGACAATGGCAACGAGCTTGTTGGGGGTCACGTCCTCGCGATAAAGCACGCGGCCGAGCACGACGCCAAACACCGGCGAGGTATAGAGCAGCACCGAGGCCGTGGACATGCCCACCTCGCCCATGCACTCGTAATAGCAGGTGTTGGCGGCGGCCAAACCGACGATACCGACAAGCGCGCAGGGAACAAGCTCTTTAGGGCTTGCCTTGAACAGGGCCAGCGGACCCTGAGCCACGGTAGACCCCTCACCCGGACGGCAGCCCATAAACATCAGGACCGGTGCCAAGATAAGCGCTCCGACCAACAAGCGAAAGGCGGCCATGCTCTGGGACGAAACGCCCATGGCCGAGATGCCGTTTACAAAGATTCCGATGCTGCCCCACATAAGCGCGGCGATCAGCACCAGCACATAGCCCAGATTGCTTTTCTTCAACGCAGCCTCCTCGGTATTGTTTCCAATATGTTTCACACTACGTTATAGTCGTTATATACATTTTTCAAGACACAAATCGGCGAGCGGGAAAATCCGCTCGCCCACACACTCATTGGGTACTCATTAGGGACGTACTTAAATGAGTAGTCGTTGGGGACGTCCTTGGATGACTAGTCATTTAAGAACGTCCAACGACTAGGACTGTCCCCAAGTGCCACATCTGGACCAAGGCGACGCCGATGCTTTGGCAACGCCAGCGAAAACCCACCTGAGCGAGCAAGGTGCCTTGAAGCGAAGCGGCATTGACCTTCTGGTCATGCCGCTGAAGCTGAAAGGCAGATTGCCGCTCAGGTGGGTTTGCAGCGTCGGCCCGTTACGCGGTTTGGTAAAACCGCGTAGCTCTTAGTAGTCCAGCTTCCACATGTAGCGGCGCGTCATGTAGTCCTTGTGGGTGACGGCAGAGAGCGCGCGCATGTACACGTTGTTGAGGATCGGGGCAAAGATCAGGTGGTTGAAGTACTCGCTCACGCTGTCCTTGATGTCGTTAAGGCCGAGCTCCTTGGCGTCGAGCTGATAGACGCGCTCGCCACCGTACTGGTTGACGAAGCGGATGCCGCGCTCGTCGTTGCAGCGGCTGCGGCCGACGCTGATGAGCTGGAACAGCGAGGTGCGCTTGTCCAGGATCTCGAAGGGGCCATGGAAGAAATCGCAGGTGTTGATGGTGCAAGAGTCGATCTGCAGCATCTCCTGCACGTTGCAGATGCTAAAGACGTAGGCGGCACCAAAGAGCGGGCCCTGGGCCATGACGTTGATGCAGGGCTTGTCGGCGTTCTGCTCGGCCCACTTGGCAGCGAGCGGACGGGTGTACTCGACGGCCTTACGATAGATGGGGTCGACCAAGTCAAACGCGGCCATAGCGGTCTCGTACTCGGCATAGCCCTCGGTCTGCTGCGTGAGCTCCATGGCGATCATGGTCACGACGGCGGAGTTGGTGCGACCCATGCAGGACTCGTCGACGGCCAGGCTGTCGTACTGGATCTTGTAGTCGCAGACCTCGGTGAGGCCGGACTCGTCAACATAGATGGCGATGGTGCTGGCGCCGTGGTCCTTGGCGACCTGGGCGGCAACGATGGTCTCCTTGGTGCCGCGCATGGACACGACGACGGCCAGGGTGTTCTCGTTGACGTAGGCCGGGGTGGCGTGCACGAACTCGTTGCTGGTGTAGCTGGAGCTCACGACCTGCGTGGCCTCGTGCTCCATAAAATACTGAGCAGGATAGTTGCCACCGTTGGATCCGCCAGCGCCAATCCACACGACGCGCTTGATGCCGCCCTTGTCTGCCTTGTCAGCCAAAACCTGGGAGACGACGTCCTTAACCTGTTCCTGAGTAGTCATCGTGCATCAGCCTTTCTTCTCGTTTGATGCTCTCGATGGCATACAAGTTACATACATGTTTTAACGATGTCGACTAGTTGTATGCTATATTTGACTTAGAAATTTTGCTGCTGTGGTTTTCGATTGCTCGTTACCAGCGGTTTTGTTGTTGTATTAAATACATGCTTGCTTAGATAGGCATACAAGTTAGATATAGGTTGGCAATATGAGCGTCTCATCTAAAAAGAAACTGAGCCAATACGAGCGCTTGGCGGGCATGTTGCGTGACCGCATCGCCGCCGGCATCTACGCACGCGGAGACAAGCTGCCGTCCGAGATGGAACTCATGGACGAATCGGGGCTGTCGCGCAGCACCGTGCGCCACGCCCTTAAGGTTCTCGTTGATGAGGGCCTGGTGCGCACCGAGCGCGGGCGTGGCGCCTTTGTGGCCGACACGCCCGCGCTCCACGAGAACAACCTAGTGTTTTCGAGCTATACCAAGCAGGTCGAAGGTCAGGGCATGAAGCCCACCACGCGCACCGTGGACTCGGGCTTTGCCAAGGCGGCCGGCAGCATAGCTAAGTTCTTTGACGCCGCCGTGGGCAGCAAGCTCGTCAAACTTGTCCGTCTGCGCTACCTGGACGACGTGCCGCTGTGCCTGGAGACCACCTACCTGCCGCCAAGCTTCGAGACGCTCATCGATCGCGATATCAACGGTTCGCTCTACGCGACGCTGCGCCAAGAATTCCATCGCGCGCCGGCACAGGGGCATAAGACCTTTGAGGTGTGCTACGCCTCGCAAAACGAGGCGTTTTTGCTCAACGTCGAGCGCGGGCAGGCACTAATCCTGATCACCGACTACGTCTACGACACCGACGGCCGCCCGCTCCATGTCTCCAAGCGCATCCAACGCACCGACCGTGCCAAATACACCGAACCCATCGGCTAACCAACACCAAAACCACCACAAAGGGGACAGGCACCTTTGTGGTGGTTTTAGGCGAGGAGGTCGGGGAACCAGGTTGGCTTAGGTTGGTTAGGGACGCGCTCGGCCAGGACCAGCTCCATCCAGCACATGTCGTACCAGCGGCCGAACTTTTGGGCGCAGCGGTCGAAGGCGCCCACCAGGCGATATCCCATATGGGCATGGAAATCCTGGCTGTTGTGCGTCAGGTACTCGTCGTCCTTGTCGTGCGGCACGGCAATGAGCGCGCACATGTTGGTGATGCCCATCGCGATCAGACATTGCTTGAGCGCGTCGTGCAGCTTGCGGCCCAGCCCGCCGTGGCGCACATCGCGCGCCAGGTAGATCGATGTCTCGACCGACCAGTCGTACGCCTCGCGGCTGTTAAGCGAACTCACGTAGGCATAGCCTACCGGACGCCCGTCCAACTCCATCACCAAATATGGATAGCGCTTGAGCGTACGCTCGATGCGCCCAGCGAACTCCTCAACGCTCGGCACCTCGTATTCGCAGGTAATCGCCGTCTGGCGCACATACGGCTCATAGATGGCAAGCAACGCCGGCGCATCATCGGGCGTCGCCAGGCGAATCGTCGGCTCGGACATCTCGGTCATACAACCCTTCTCCCCAAAAGCAAAGGCCGCCCTGCGCCAAGCTCAGGCGCAGGGCGGCCCCTTGTCATTACATCAGGCTACAGGACAGCCGCCAACGCGTCGATATCCTCCTGCGTCGTGGCCCAGCTGGTGCAAAAGCGCACCACCGTGTGAGTATCGTCGTACTTTTCCCAGTACTCGATCGAGGCATGCTCGCGAATGCGGGCCATGTCCTCGTTGGGCAGAATCACAAACTGCTGGTTGGTCGGCGTCTCCAAGAAGAACTGGTAGCCGCGCTCGTGCAGCACGCGACGCAGCGCCTGAGCGGTCTCAATCGCCTGGCGACCAATCTCAAAATACAGGCCATCGGTAAAAAGGGCCTCGAACTGCACACCCGTCAGGCGGCCCTTGGCAAGCAGCGCGCCGTGCTGCTTAATACGCGGAATGGGATGCGCCGGGGTGTGCATGCCGCAAAACACCACAGCCTCGCCGCACAGAGCGCCGCACTTGGTGCCGCCGATGTAGAACACGTCGCACAGCTGCGCCAGCTCGGGCAGGGTAATGTCGCACTCATCGGCCGCCAGCGCATAGGCCAGGCGGGCACCGTCCACAAACAGCGGAATCTCGCGCTTCTGGCACACTGCGTGAATCGCCGCGAGCTCGGCCTTGGAGTACAGCGTGCCGTACTCGGTCGATAGGCTCACGTACACGGCGCCCGGGAACACCGTGTGCTCGTAGCTCTCGTTTTCGTAGAACACCTGGATATAGTTCTCCAGATCCTCGGCGTGCATCTTGCCCTCGTAGCCGGGGATGGTGAGCACCTTGTGACCGCCAAACTCGATGGCGCCCGCCTCGTGGCAGGCGACGTGGCCGGTCTCGGCAGCAACGACGCCCTCGTACGGCGCGAGCAGCATGTCAATCACCGTCGCGTTGGCCTGCGTGCCGCCCACCAGAAAAAACACGTCGGCATCGGGGGCCTGACAGGCCTCGCGGATAAGCTGCTTGGCACGCTCGGTGTGCGCATCGGTACCGTAGCCGGGCTGCGGCTCCATATTGGTGTCGACGAGCGCCTGCAGCACTGCCGGATGTGCGCCGTGGGAATAATCGTTGTTAAACGCGAGCATGGCAATCCTCTCTTACCGGGTATCGGCCAGATGATTCAAACGGAGCTATTGTACGCCGTTGGGATAGGCAATGCGTGCGGCAAGGCACTCAAGTGCCAGTACCAGGGCAAAACCGCAGCTCACGTCACTCAAAAAGTGCGCGCCGATCACGATGCGCCCAAAGGCGACGAACGCTGCAACAACAACCGCCGCCCAAAAGATCACGCGGCGACGCGAAGGTTTTTCCTTAAAGGCTGCCGCGGGAAGCCCGGCGAGCATAAGGCCGATCGCCGCATGCGCCGTGTGTCCGCTCGCAAACGACTTGAACCCGTCCTTGATCACGCCGGCGGCGATATAGGCCCACTTGTCGGGGTTGCCGATCACCCACCACGGCTGAAAATTGAGCCCCGGCGTGACCTCGATCACGCGCATGCGCGGGCGCGACCATAACGGCTTAACAATGACGTTGAGGATGATGGCCTGAGCGACCCACACGGCCAGCACCATCAACGCCCAGCGCGTAAGCTCGTCGGGCTCGGTCGTGCGCGTGAGGCGGTAGGCGATGAAGTTGGCTGCGATGACCAACGCAAACGTCAGAACCAGCTGAAACGCAATAAGCTTGCCGCCGACGCGCAGCGATCCGATAATCTCGTAGCCGACCAGACCCACGTTGATCAAAACGCCCAGCGCAGCGAGCCACTTGCTCACCTTGGAGTCGGAACGCACCGCGCGCACGAGCATAACGCCCGCGACGCTCGCCGTCAGCTCGAACGGTAGCTCGCCGGCCGCCTCGACAAAGCGACCGTACATGCTGCCGATGTTGAACAGCGCACTCGAGATCTGATAATCAAAGAAGCTGCCCACGCCCAGACAAAGGCACAGGACGGCCGCGATAATAGCGACATCTTTCTTATAGATGTATCCGAACATGCTTTCCTTTCGATGGGGCTGGAATCAACCTGCGAGGTGGCGGGGCAAAGAACAACTGGTAGCTATGCCCCGCCACGCCCCTACTTGTTAGTCATCGTCGCTCGTGCCTAATTGCTGCAGCAGCATGAGTGCCGCGGCCACCGGGCCGGTGCCGTCGTTGGCGTCGAGGCCGCGACCCAGGCCACTGCCCGCGCCGGCGCCCGCCTTGTAGGGCACCGACAGCTTGCGGCTCTTGGGAAAGTTCACCGCGCCATAGCGGGTCTTAAGCTCAAAGGCCACCTTCTTGGGCACGTCGACGCCCAAAAACGTGATGCGTCCGCCGCTGAGCGTGACGCTCTCGAGCCCCAGGCGCTCGCCGCGGATACGGATACGCGCGCGGTTGAACAGATTGAGTCCCGCCAACGGCAGCTCGCCATGCGCGGCCTCGGTCTCTTCCTGCACCTCGTCGATGCTCTCCAGGTCCTCGGCCGCTGCGAGCTTGCGGTACACGAGCACGCGCTGGTCCACCGCCGGCAGGTACTCCTCGGACAAGAAGTAATCGGCCGGCAGATTAATACCCACGCTCGCCGCCTCCACGCCGGCGTCGTCATCGCCGCGCGCCTCGGCCACGGCCTGGCCCAACATCTGCGTAAACAGATCAAAGCCCACGCTCGACAGGTTGCCGTGCTGCTCAGCGCCCATCAGCGAACCGGCGCCGCGAATCTCCAGGTCGCGCATGGCGATACGCATGCCGCTGCCCAGGTCCTGGAACTCGGAAAGTGCAGTCAGGCGCGCCGTGGCCTCCTCGGTGAGCGGCAGCTCGCCCGGGAACATAAAGTACGCGTAGGCCTGCGTGGCAGAGCGACCCACGCGGCCCTTGAGCTGGTAGAGCTGTGCCAGACCCAAGCGCTGCGAGTCCTCGATGATCAGCGTGTTGGCGGTCGCGTTGTCGATGCCGCTCTCCACGATGGTCGTGGCGATGAGCACGTCGATCTTTTTGGTCGCGAACTCAATCATCACGTCCTCGACCTCGCGCGGGCTCATCTTTCCGTGCGCCACGCCCACGCGCGCCTCGGGCGCGGCCTCGTGCACGCGCGCCACGGCGTCGTCGATGGTCTTGACGCGGTTGGACACGTAGTACACCTGGCCGCCGCGGCCCACCTCCAGGCGAATCGCCGCGCTCACCACATCGGGGTCGTACTCCCCCACGTGCACGATCACGGGACGACGCCCAGTCGGCGGCGTGGTGATCAGGCTCATGTCGCGCACGCCGCTCGTGGCCATCTGCATGGTTCGCGGAATAGGCGTTGCCGAAAGCGTAAGCACGTCAATCTGCTCACGCAGGTTCTTGAGCTGCTCCTTGTGCTGCACGCCAAAGCGCTGCTCCTCGTCGATGATTACCAGGCCTAGGTTCTTGGGGTTCACATCGGCCGAAAGCAGACGATGCGTGCCGATGAGCACATCGATCGTGCCCTCGGCAAATGCCTTGAGCGCGCGCTTTTGCTGCGCCGGCGTGCGAAAGCGGCTGAGTACCTCGACTTCAAGGCCAAACGGGGCAAAACGCTCAAAGAACGTCTCGTAGTGCTGCTGGGCCAGAATGGTCGTGGGGCAGAGCACCATGACCTGGCGACCGGAGTCCACGCACTTAAACGCCGCGCGCAGGGCGACCTCGGTCTTGCCAAAGCCCACGTCTCCGCACAGCAGGCGGTCCATGGGCTTGGGCGCCTCCATATCGGCCTTAATGTCAGCGATGGCCTCCAGCTGATCGCGCGTCTCGTCGTAGGGGAAGCTCTGCTCCATCTCGATCTGCTCGGGCGTGTCGGGCGGGCAAGCGATACCGGTAATCGAAGAGCGGCGCGTATACAGATCGACCAGGTCAAACGCCAGCTTTTTGGCGTTCTTGCGCGCCTTGTTGGTGGCGCGCGTCCAGTCGGCGGTGTTGAGCCTGGTCAGGCGCGGCTTGTCGCCGTCGGGGCCAACATAGCGTGTGATGCGGTCAACCTGCTCGAGCGGCACGTAGAGCTTGTCGCCGTCGGCATATTCCAGCAAAAAGTAGTCGCGCTCCTTGCCGCCCACTTCCTGGCGCGCGATCTCGCTAAAGAGCGCGATGCCGTGAGTGGCGTGCACCACGTAGTCGCCCGGCTTAAACGGAAACGTGATCTGCGTAATGTCCACCTTGCGGCGGCTGCGCGCGCGGTTGGCGTCCATGCGGGCGTTGAGGTCGGCGATCGAGAACACGGCCAGGTTGGCATCGGGCACCACCACGCCCTGCGGCAAGGCGGCATCGACAAAGGTCACGCGTCCGCGCGAGATGGTGGGCACGGTGGCGCCGGCGGCAGCCTGGGCGGCACCTGCCTCGAGCGAGCGGGCGTTGAGCGCGTCGGCCTTGCGTTCGCGAATTGCAGCATGAGCATCCTGGCGGACAGCACGATCGGCAGAATCCGCCGCTGCCACGCGCACACGGTCGCCAATAGCGCCCGCGTTTTCGGGCGCGGCCGTCAGCGACTCCTCAAAAGTAATACCCTCATCGCCAAAGGTGAGCTCCATCGACTCGCGCGCACCGCGGTCGGGGATGGCAAATACGCAGGCATAGCGCTTGCCCACGACCTCCTGGATGCGCGTCATAAAGCGATTGTCCGAGCCCGCGATGGCCGGCTGCTCAATCTTGAGCTCTGCCGTCACCGCACCGCCGGCACGAATCAAGCTCACGTAGTTAAGGCGCTGCTGGGCACCAAAGTCGAGTTGCTGGGCACGCACGTACAGGCCGTCCAGACGGTCGACCCCCGCCTCGCCGGCACGCGCCTCGATATCCTCGTAGGCGCGCAGGCAGTCGTCGAACAGCGAGCGCGGCTCGGACAGCACCACGAGCGCCTTGCCGCTCACATGCGACAGCGGGCTCACGGTCTGGCCGTACATCACCGGCAAAAAGCGGTCGAGCTCGGGCGTGACGATGCGTGCATCCACCATCTCGAGCAGCGCCGCCAGCTTACTGTCGTCCTGGCTGGCACGGCAGAGCGCCACATGCATGTTGTGGACGGCGTCGTCGGTAAGTGCGAGCTCGCGACAGGGGAAGATCTCGATGCTGTCCTCGTTGCCGATGGTCTGGCCCGTGGAACTCACCATGCGGCGGATGCGGTCGATCTCGTCGCCGAAAAATTCAATGCGCACGGGTGCCTTCTCCTGCGCGGGGAACACCTCGACGGTATCACCGTGCACGCGGAACAGGCCGGGTGCGTCGGCGGCACCGGCATTGGTATAGCCCATGCCCACCAGGCGCTGCGGCACCTCGTCAAAAGGGATCTCCTCGCCCACCGCAAAGGTCGTGGACTCCCAGTAGCGGCTCTCGACTGGCGGCACGCAACGCAGCAGCGCGCGGGCTGAGGCAACCATAATGCAGTTGTCACCGCGCACGATGCGTCCCAGGGCCTCGCAGCGCTGCGCCACCACGGCATCGTCGGGCGCCTGCTCGCGCCACGGGTAGTCCTTGCGCTCGGGAAAGCGGCACACGTGCGCCAGGCCCACATAGGCGGCCAGGCTGCGCGCGGCGCGATCGGCAGCGTCCTCGCCGCTCACGATATAGACCGTGGGACGCGGACGGCGCGCAAACTGGGCGGCCGCCATAAGCGTGCGACCCGACTGCGACACGGCCAACGTCACGTCCTCGCCGGCATCGAGTCCGGCCTCGACGGTCTGCAGTGCCTCGGCAGTGTAGAGCTGCGCGGCTATACGGTGAATGAGCATGCTGTTCCTCCGGCATCGCAACGCCAAAAGCCCGCCGGGGCAAGCTCGGCGGGTCGTTCGTCAAATTCGTTGTCTGTCATGGTAGCGCATGAAGAGGACTCCAGCTCAGGCGTACGCCCAGCCCCGCAACAAAAACGCCAGATAGAACCGGGCTCATCGGCTTCGCCAAAATCTCCCCGTCACTTCGAACGCCGCAACCACGGAAGGTGCCCCAAGAAACGGCTATTCCTCAAAAAAGCTCGCAACGTTCAAGCGGCTCGTCCACTCGCCTATGGTGTTGGCAAAGCCGACGCGTGTGTACACGCCCGCGAAACGACCGCGATACAGGTACAGGCCTTCCATATTAGAAGCGGGCGCAAAACCAAGATCATCCACAAGTCCTTTTGGTGCCTCTCCTCGATGCGGCCCATTGACAAGCGTTCCGCGCAAGCAGGGAGTCTGATACTGCTGAGCATACTCCTGTACAATCGCCCCAGCGGCCGCAGCGCGAGCAAGCACCTGGGACCATTCCCGTTCCGTGGCATCCAAGCCGGCAACAACGCCAACCGCGTTGTAGCCGCCGCACGGCTTGACAATCCATCGATCCTTTTCGGCAAATCTCGACAACTGGGCGCTTTCGTCCAAAATCTCGGTATAGGGCACATGCTCCCGTACAAACGATTGCTCCTCCGGGCTCAACAAGGACTGACCGGCCCGAGACCACAGAAATGCAAATACGGTCTTAGTCGCACACGGCCACGTTCTAAAACCACCAACGATGCACGCGAGCCCTTCTTGAGCCGCCTCGATTAAGGCCGAGCGTCCGTCGCACGGCTTATCCCACAGCTCGCCGGTCACCGCGCGCCGCCAAACGCAATCAATAGGACCGGCGGCATCGCACAGCCGCCTAGCACCGCTCTCGTCTTCGCCAATCCGCAGGTCGCGCACATCCGCAAAGCGCGCCACCACACCCCGTCGCCTCATAAGGTCGACAAAATGAGCCGCATCTTCCAAGTCGATGCTTTCCGAATAGTCGACGATTGCCACCGAAGCAGGATATATTTTTGATTGCGGTGCATAGAGCCCCTCGTCAACGCGGGTCCCGTCGTCCGATCGTGCACTATCCTCGGTGCGGCGAGGATGGGCCAGCTTCCACTCTGCATAGGTCTCAAACAATGCGTCTATCCAGCTACCGCACAAATCGTACTGCCGAAAGCCGGGGTGGTCGGATGCAAACTCCTCAAAGGAAGGCGTCATTCGCACCGCCTGACAGACCGCATCGGTCACTACCATTCCGGCACTGCCGTCGGTATTGAGCTCGCAAAACGTATACGAACCGGCATCTTCGTCAAGAAAGATATCAACACGCGCAAGGGGAATTTGGCAATCATAGCCGGCATCCATAGCGCACAGGTCAGCAAAAGCCGGATCCATGCGAAACCACGCACGCACGGAGGCATCGGAACAAAACGCCCGCGTCACCTTGTCCATAATGCCGTACATGCGCTCGGCGGCCTCCTTAAGAAGCGCCGTCATATCCATGTCGAATATCTTTGGCGTCAGAGCCCAGGGCGCAGGATCACCATGGTAGAGCGCATGGGTTTGAGACAAGTATTCGTCGCCTTTGCGACGACCAGGTAGGTCACCTTCGCGCGTGCGTACGATGCGTTCAAAATAATCTTCGAGCTCTCGCGTCTTCAATGTTGCCACGTTACCCTCCATTGCTTGATTTTTTGCTCATGCTACGCCAGCACGCACGACTTCGGCGCGCTTGAATAGGCTTCTAAATTAGCAACACATTTTTGCATGAGGCGGCAGGAGGCGACAAATACTCCAGCTCAAGCGCATGCCCAGCCCCGCAACAAAAACGCCAGACGGACGAGTCGCCTGGCGTTATCAGAGTGAGCTATACGCCGAGTCTAATCGTAGACGCCCATTTTAAGCAGTGTGAAGGTCGGGGCGCCGTCACCCTGTGCGACGCGGACCGTGCAAGTTTCGGTACGGCCCCTGGATGCATCCGCTTGAATTGCGGCGATGAACTGGTCCTTTGGCAGGCCGTAGGTGCTCTCGGGGATGTCGGAAGGAAGTAACGCACCGCCAGCACTGTAAACCTCATAGGTGAGCTCGTAGATGTTGTCGCCAAGGTCAGTCGCGCCCGTAACGATGGCACACGATGGGTTGTAATTTCCCTGGCCGTATTCCTGCTTCAGATACAAGTACCCGTCATGCGCTTCGGCCGAATCGGCAAGCATCTGCCCACCCGACCCTTTATCAAAGGTCATGTCAGCATCCGAGAGCGTCAGACCCGTCAGGCGATTGAGTTCCCTATTGATCACATCGGTCGCCATGCGCTGATAGTGACCGTTGTCATAGTCGCCTTTCTCGATTCGATACGGCGCGTTGTCAATAAAATGGCACCAGATAAACTTGACCAGCTTGTATTTCTCGTCATCAGAAAGTCCGTCAGTCGAATCGAAGCCGCCCGCCTGATACCAGTCCCGATCGAAGTGTTCCTCCGTAAAGTTCGACAGGAACAGGTTTGCGGCGGCATAAGTTGCCTGGTCGTTGAGGTCGACTTTTACGCTGCCGCCCGTCTGCTCGGGCTCTTCCGGCTCTTCTTGCTCTTCAGCAGGCTTCTCCTTGGCGCTTCCCTTGTCCTTGTGCTCGGCCGAACCCTCGTCGGACCCAAGTACTGTAATCTGCGATGAATTGCCCTGCCCAAGCGGACCCAGCACGCCGGTCAGCGCCAGCGCAGCGCCACCGGCCACAAGCACGCCCGCTATACATATGCCGATAATCACCGCGCGCTTATACGACTTCTTCTGCACGGAAGGCATCCCTGCCGCCGGCATCGGTGCGGGCTCAGCAGGCGCGGCCGCCGGAGAGGCAGCGCCCATGCGTGCCCCGCAGTTCGTGCAAAAATCGGTTCCGTCGGGCATCTCGGAGCCACACTTGGTGCAAAACATATTCGGGCATCCCCTTACAACAAACGGCATCTGCCGTCATCATATTGAGCCCTCGCGACCCAAATGTGTTGCGCAACATTGGCCAAAGCCTTCGGACGCCGGCAAAACGTGCCGGGCCCTACCCCGTCACGCGCACGCTGGGGCAAAGGTCTGCCAGCGGGCACTCGTCGCACTTAGGTTTGCGAGCGTCGCAGATCTCGCGGCCAAAGGTGATCCACTGGTGGTTGACCGACTCCCAATACTCGTGCGGCAAAATCTTGAGCAGATCTTGCTCGGTCTTGAGCGGCTCTTTGGCATGCGTCTTGGGGCTCAGCATCAGGCGGTGCGCGATGCGGTTGACGTGCGTATCGACCGCGATGCCCTCGACAATGCCAAACCCCACGTTGAGCACGATGTTCGCCGTTTTGCGCCCCACACCCGGTAGCTTGACGAGCTCCTTCATGTCGGCCGGCACCTCGCCGCCGTAATCGGCAACGATCATCTGCGCGGCCTCCACGGCGTGCTTGGCCTTGCTCTTATAAAAGCCGAGTGACTTAATGGTGTCGGCCACATCGGCCACGCTCGCCCCCGCCATGGCCTCGGGCGTGGGCCACTGGGCAAACAGCCGCGGCGTCACCTTGTTGACCTGTGCATCGGTCGTCTGAGCCGAGAGCAGTACCGCGATGAGCAGCCTAAAGGGATTCTCGTGGTCCAAGAAGCACTCGACCGGGCCATAGCGACGGTTGAGGCGCTCGCACACCTCAACGGCGCGCTCGCGTTTGGCGGCATTGGTCTCGCGTGGCATAGCGTCTCCTCAGCTCAGCGGCACAACAAACTACAGGCACGATTGTCCCACGTCCGGGGCGCTTACACCTCCAAAAATGCGCCGGTCTGGCGGCCCCACAGGCTTGCGTACTCGCCGCCCGCCTCGACAAGCTGTGCATGCGTACCGTCCTCGACAATCTCGCCGTCCGCCAGCACCACGATGCGGTCGAGTGCCGCCACGGTGGACAGGCGATGCGCCACCACAATAGAGGTTCGACCGCGCATCAGGTTCTCGAGCGCCTCCTGCACCAACGCCTCGGACTCGCTGTCCAGGGCAGAGGTCGCCTCGTCGAGCACCAAAATCGGCGCGTCGGTCAGGATAGCGCGGGCGATGGCCACGCGCTGGCGTTGTCCACCCGAAAGCTTAACGCCGCGCTCGCCCACCATGGTGTCAAAGCCATGGGGCAGGCGATCGATAAACTCCAGGGCATTGGCCAGGCGTGCCGCCTCGCGAATCTGTTCGTCGGTGGCGTCGGGACGCCCGTAGGCGATATTCTCGCGAATGGAGCGGTGGAACAGCAGCGCCTCCTGAGGCACGTAGGCAACCTGGCGGCGCAGGCTCTGCTGCGTGCAGCGCGAGACGTCTTGGCCGTCCACGAGCACGCGGCCACCCTGTACGTCGTCCAAGCGCAGCAACAGCTTGGTGAGTGTTGTCTTGCCCGAGCCCGATTTGCCCACCAGGCCCACGCGCTGGCCCGCTGCCACATGGAGCGTCAGATCGTCGAACACGTTCTCGCCCGCCGCGGCGTCACGGTATGCAAAGCTCAGGTGCTCAAAATCAATCGCGCCCTCGCCCACCTTGAGCTCGGGGGCGTTCTCGTCGTCTGCCACCAGACGCGGCTCGTCCAGCACGCGCGTCATCTCGGCCGCATCGCCGAGCGCGCGGTTGATGCGCTGCATCATGGAGCTCACATAGTTCAGACGCATGGTGAGGTTGTACGTATAGGTAAAGATCATGACGAGCGCGCCGGCAGAGATGCCAAACCACGCGTTGCCGCCCGCCACGAACACACTCACCACGGCCATGGTGATAACGATAAGGCCCGAGGTCGTAAAGTTGCGTTGCATCATGGCGTGCATCGAAACCGTCTCGGCGTCGCGCGCGGCACGGTCGGCGGTATCGAATAGGTCACGCTCAAAGTCCTCGCGCCCACAAGTCTTGACGGCCAGGATATTCGTGACCGCATCGGAAAGCACACCCGATAGCTTGTTCTGCGCGGCGGACGTCGCGGCCGAAAGCGGCATGATGCGTTTGTACATAAGCCAGACAAACGCGATGTAAACGACCATGATGCCCACCAGGATCACGGTAAATGTGGGCACCACCGGGGCGAGCGCCGCTACCGTGCAGACAACCGAGGTGATAGTGGGGATGAGCGAATACACCGTCACGTCCACCAGCCCCGTGTAGCCGCTCATAAAACGACTCGTCTGGCTCACGAGCGATCCGCCAAATCGGCTGGTGTGGAATGTCATGGATTGATTGGAGAGCGTGTCGAAGCACAAGCGCGCCAGGTGATAGTTGCCCGCAATCTCGAGCTTGTAGACGGTGTAGTCCTGCAGCTTGGAGAGGATCTGGCCTACCAGGTTAACGAGCACGAGCGCCAGAATGTAGGGACCAAAGACCTCGAATACTTGATCGCCCGCCACGGGACCCGCTTGGACACGGTCGACGATGAGGGCCATCACATAGGTGTTGGCAAACGTGAGCAAAAAGATGTAGCCCGCCGACGAGAACACCGAGAGAAAGACAATCAGCGGCTGCGTGCGCGTGACGTCCCAAAAACGCTGCAGCGTGCGGCGCACGGTGGAGCGTTTGAGCGGACTGGTGTTTCTCTGAGACATGGGCTTCCTTTCGCGTCTGATAGGGCGAAACGCCATTGTTGCACACTAAAGCGCACTTCAGGCAAGTGCGACGCGAAAAGCGTCCGCGCCCCGCGCTTGCGCAGGCGCTCCGCCGTCAGATGCAGCTAGTCCTCGTCTTTTTGGTCTGCGAGCAGCTCCGCGGATGTGAGCCCCAAGATCTCGTCGGCCTCCTCGGCATCTTCCAGCGCGTCGATGTCCTTGAGCTTGCGCTCCATAACGTTGGTGCGCGTGGTGATGATGCCCTCGACCGTTTTACCCGCGGTCTCGATCTGCTGCTGGGCACGACGCAGCGCCGCCTGATAGCGCGGCAGCTCGGCCTTGACGGCAGAGAGCACACGCAGCACGTCGTCGGTGCGCTTTTGCAGCCTAAACGTCTGGTAGCTCATCTGCAGGCTGTTGAGGATGGCCGCCATGGTGCTGGGGCCGGCAACGTTAACGTGATAGTCGCGGCCCAGGGTCTCGATAAGCCCGGGGCGGCTGACGACCTCGGCGTACAGGCCCTCAAACGGCACGAACATAATGCCAAAATTGGTGGTCGCGGGCACGCTCAGGTACTTTTCGCAGATGTCCTTTGCCTCGCGTTTCACCATAGCATCGAGTGTCTTGCGCGCGGTGGCCACAGCTTCGGCATCACCCGACTCTTGCGCGTCGAGCAGATGCTCGTACGCGTCGCCCGGGAATTTGGAGTCGATCGGCAGCAGCACGGGATCGCCCTCGTCCACCGGCAGCTTGACGGCAAACTCAACGCGCTCCGAGGCGCCGGGCTTGGTGGCGACGTTTTCCAGATACTGGTCGGGCGTAAGGATGTCCGCCAGGATCGCACCCAGCTGTACCTCGCCCAAAATGCCGCGCGCTTTTACATTGCCCAGCACGCGCTTGAGGTCGCCTACGCCGGTGGCAATGGACTGCATATCGCCCAAACCCTTGTACACAGCCTCGAGCTGGTCGCTCACCTGCTTAAACGATGCGGACAGGCGATCGTTGAGCGTACGGGAGAGTTTCTCGTCCACCGTCGCGCGCATCTGATCGAGCTGCACGTTGTTGTCCTTGCGGATGGCGCTCAGCTGGGCATCGACCGTCTCGCGAACCTTGTCCAGGCGGTGCTCGATACCCTCGCGGTTGGCGCCAAGCTGTTGGGCTGTCTCGCGGCGCAGGTCATCCATACGGTCGCCGGCCTGCGAGAACTCACGCGCGATGGTCAGGTAGCGCTGCTGCTCTACGGCCGCATCGGTCGTCTGCTGCTGCGCGATGGCATTTGCCGTGCGGCGGGTTTCGGCCAAAGCGACGTTCAGGGTGTCGAGCGCATTGTTGGCCTGCTCGAGCGCAGCCAGCATCTCTGCCCCGCTATCGCCGCGCTCCTGCAGCTCGACGCGAAGGCCCTTGAGCTGCAGGGCACAGGCCGCAGCGACCCCCACCGCCACCAAAGCAATCACAATAAGTGCAATATCAATTGCAGACATAAACTCCGCCCAACAAACCCAATCGATCATCAATCAAAACCGCGATCAATCTTACCCCGCCACACGCACCGGGCGCCCGGCCCCTTCTTGGGCGCCCCTCTCCTCCGCATATTCCATAATGCGGCGCGCCGTCTCCCTGCTCACCTTTGAGTCATCACCGGCTAAATATGCGTACACGTTTCCCTTATTCAGATTCAAATCGCGGCAGAGACCGTAGCGCGTTACACCCGATTCCTCTAGCGCTCCCAACGTTCTTTTTCGCATCAGGGCGTTGATTCTTCTGTCCGCCACTGGCTTTTCCTTCACCGCTCTATACGCACGCCAAACGTTGGCATAACGATTAGGAAGTTTGTCCTCGGCGCATAGAGATGCCAGGCTACCCGTTTGGGCGTACAAGGACAAAACGCCTCGGTAACCCTCTTCCATCCACGAACCCTCGGATAAGCCCAGAACGTATTCGGCTTTACCCTGTGCCAAAGCGAGCAAAAACAGGGGCTCCGCCACGCGCGGCGCAACCGTCGTCGCTTGCTTAACCAGTTTTCTAAAACTGAGCGACTGCTGTCCGGATAGCTCTCGGCAATAGCCTTTTAAGAATCCCTCAAAGGTCAGATTCAACCGAGCACCTCCTTTTTGTATTGGCTGTATGCGCAGACCATCTCTTGATAACTCCGCTCCGAAGGCGACGACGCCAGCGCCTCGCCCTCGTCGAATATAAGCCGTTCGAGCAGTCCCCAATCAAGTCGGTCGACGAATGCCTGGCTATGAAGATCGATGATGTCGTTCGGACGACAGGCATAGAGCTTCATTACCGCCAGGTCCTCCAAGGATGGCGTAAAGTACCTGATAAAGCGCGCCCCAATATCCAAGGGAATCAAACGATCTTCGTAATTGAACGGCATCTGATTACAATATGCCACCGCCATACCATTCACCTCGGGGTATCGAGCTATGATCTCGCGGAGGCACCTATCTGCCTCAAACACATCAATGTCATGTGTAACCGAACGATCCGTCACATCGTTTAGCATGAAGGCGCTTCCTCCCACCAATACAACGTTCGGCCTGTCGTCTCTTGGACCTATTTCCAGCTCCGCCTCTTCGTCAATGCCCAAAAGAGTCTGCTCTAAATCCTGCTTATACATAGCAAATCCTATTATTATTTATCTTCAATAATACTATTCAGTCGCACGACAGGACCCACAGGATGCAAGAATTCTGCTCGTGGCGATAATTCGTACACCCTGGAAGTCCTAATGTGACAAACGCTAACTCTCCCAGCCGGCGCGGATGGTTGTTGCGACATCGCCTAGGCGCTGGCCCAGGGCCGCTAGATGCTGGAGCACCTCATTGGGCGAGGCACCGTTGAGAATGCACGTGAGGGCATATGAGGCCAAGAAGATTGCCGCAAGTCCTAGCGGAATGAGCACGATCATCGCCAATGTGCGCAGGCGCTGGCCCACGCGGCGACGACGCGCACGACGCTTGTCGAACGCGAGCTCCTGCGCATATGAATCTTGCTGTACGGAATAGGCCTCTGGTGCCGATTCGCACCCGGGCACGGCTGCAGGTACAGCAGCGGGCACGACGTTTTGCACGGGCGCCTGGTTGGCAACCCCTTGCATTTGCATCTCTATAAGCCGCCGCTGCTGCCGCAGCATGCGCTCGGCTTGTTGCTGTGGGGTCTCAAGAAACAGGTCCATGTTGGCCTCCAAAATCGGAGCGTTCGACGCTTACGACCAGCATCCCGCACCGCCATGACCGCGACAACGCAATCGCCGGCAATAGCCACAAAGTTTCTTTTGCTCAAAAGCTGTCGAAAAGCTCAACAACTCCCCTACCAGCACTTTCTCTGAGCTTTTTTACCGAATGATCTTTTGCCCTTCCACCAACCCGCCAACTAACCAAAAGCTGACCAAAAGCTTGACGGAAATTGTGGAGACCGGGACCCCAAATCAGAACCACCCTTAAAAAGGGTGGTTTGCTCTTAGGGTATAACCCACGGG
>DXLP01000013.1 GCA_019414645.1 Collinsella sp. | reverse complement strand
TAAGGTGTGGGTTTGCCACCGGGTGAACACTTTTAGCGCCTGAGGCTTTATTTTTTGGCCTCGAAGGGTGGATTTTGCGCTTTTGGTAAAGAAATGAGTGCGTGTTTTGCTGTGTGCTGGCATTGGTACAAAAAAGGGCCCGGAAGGCAAAGCCTTCCGAGCCCTTTTGCAATGCAAGCGTGCTTGCAAGTGCGATTTAGCGCACCTGAGCGACGTAAGCGACGTTGGTCGAGGAGACCTTGTCCTCGAGCTGAACACTCATGCGGGGATCGCCGGCGGTAGCGACGGTCAGATCGCCGGCCTCGACGTAGCCGAGCTCCTTAGCGGTCTCGATCGCCTTGACGATCGTGCCGTTGACGGTGCCCTGGGTAATCTCGGCCTGGTGCGGGATAACGCCCCAGTACATGATCATCTGCTGGACGGCCCACTCGTGGCGGGAGAACGCGCAGATCGGCATGTTGGGACGGAAGTGCGAGATCAGGCGTGCGGTACGACCGGTGGTCGTCGGCACGGTGATGCACTTGGCGCCAACGGTGGTGGCCATGTTCACAGCGGACATACCCACAACGTTGTTGACGACGCGGGTGCCGTGAGCGTCGGCCGGAACCTCGAGCGGAGCGTGGGCCGGGAGGTACTTCTCGGTCTCGAGAGCAATGCTGGCCTGCATCTTAACGGCCTCGACCGGGTACTTACCGGCAGCGGACTCGCCAGAGAGCATAACGGCGTCGGTGCCGTCGTAGATGGCGTTAGCAACGTCGGCAACCTCGGCGCGCGTCGGGCGCGGGTTCTGCTGCATGGAGTCGAGCATCTGCGTAGCGGTGATAACGGGCTTGTAGGCCGCGTTGCACTTGGCGATGATCTCCTTCTGGATGTGCGGAACGAGCTCGGGCTTGATCTCGATACCCAGGTCGCCACGGGCGACCATGATGCCGTCGGAAGCCTCGAGGATCTCGTCGAAGTTCTCGACGCCCAGGGCGCACTCGATCTTCGGGAAGATCGTCACGTGCTCGCCACCGTTCTCGCGGCAAAGCTTGCGGATGCCGCGGACGGACTCGCCGTCACGGATGAAGGAAGCGGCGATGTAGTCGATGTTCTCGGTCAGGCCAAAGAGGATGTCCTGACGATCGCGCTCGGTGATGGCGGGCAGCGAGATGTTGACGTTGGGCATGTTGACGCCCTTGCGCTCGCCGATCAGGCCGTCGTTCTTAACGACGCAGGTCATGTCCTGGCCGCTGACGGACTCGACCTCGAGGGCAACCAGGCCGTCATCGATCAGGATGAGGGAGCCCTTCTCGACCTCGGAAGGCAGAGCCAGGTAGTCGAGGGAGATGTGCTCAGCGGTGCCGTGGAAATCCTCGGACGTGGGCTGAGCGGTGACGACGATCTTATCGCCGGTCTTGACGGCAACCTTCTTGCCGTCGACCAGAAGGCCGGTGCGGACCTCGGGGCCCTTGGTGTCGAGCAGGATGCCGACAGGCAGACCGAGCTCCTTGGAAATACGGCGGACGCGCTCGATGCGACCGTGGTGCTCGTCGTAGGAGCCGTGCGAGAAGTTAAAACGGGCGACGTTCATGCCCGCCTTGATCATCTCGCGGATGGTCTCGTCGCTATCGCAGGCGGGACCCATGGTGCATACAATCTTAGTGCGCTTGTACATTCAGACCTCCATCTGACATCGTCTTGCGCTGATAGATAAACCATAAGAAATAAAACCGAGATGATTATAACGAAATGCCGACCGAATACCCCAAAAAATCGACCGTATGCCGAAATGGAAGTTCATTTTTTGCGGGAAAAACGGTATATGAAAAATCTTTACCAACCACTCCAACCGCTGCTATCTGGGCGATATGTCAGTTTGGCGATGTGCCGAAGAAAAAACGTTTTACCAATGTTGAGCATCACACGGTCTGCACCGTTGCGTGCGGACCATATTTCCAAACCGATTGTTTTGGCTAGACGCGTCGCTTTGGGGTACCATAGCCCCACTATCAACTGCCGCTCAGCACGGCAGCCTTGATGAGCCCTTGCCCTTCTCCTGGGAATTATGATCGGGCATCAATCTGCTGAGTGGCCCGAATCCCAGGAGGGGACTCTATATGCAAAAGGAATACCTGTCCGCCGCGGCGGAGGTGCTCAGCGACCAAGGTGTCGATGAGAACCTCGGCCTGAGCAACGACGAGGCGTCTTCGCGCCTCGCCAAGACAGGCCCTAACAAGCTCGAGGAAGCTGAGAAGACGCCGCTGTGGAAGCGTTTCTTTGAACAGATGGCTGACCCTATGGTCATCATGCTGATCGTTGCCGCCGTCATCAGTGCGCTCACGGGCATGGTCAAGGGCGAGCCCGACTTTGCCGATGTTGCCATCATCATGTTCGTCGTTATCGTCAACTCGGTACTGGGCGTGGTCCAGGAAGCCAAGAGCGAAGAGGCCCTCGAGGCCCTGCAGGAGATGAGCGCGGCGCAGTCCAAGGTGCTGCGCGACGGCAAGCTCGTGCACCTGCCGAGCGCCGAGCTCGTGCCCGGCGATGTGATCATGCTCGAGGCGGGCGACTCCGTCCCGGCCGACTGCCGTGTGCTCGAGAGCGCCACGATGAAGATCGAGGAGGCCGCCCTTACCGGCGAGTCCGTGCCCGTCGAGAAGCATGCCAACGTCATTGAGCTCGCCGCCGGCACCGACGACGTGCCGCTCGGCGACCGCAAGAACATGTGCTACATGGGTTCCACCGTGGTATACGGCCGCGGTCGCGCCGTCGTGGTCGGCACCGGTATGAACACCGAGATGGGCAAGATCGCCGGCGCCCTGGCCGAGGCCAAGGAAGAGCTCACGCCGCTGCAGGTGAAGCTCGCCGAGCTCAGCCGCATCCTCACCATCATGGTTATCGTCATCTGCGTCGTCATCTTTGGCGTCGACATCATCCGCCACGGCGTGGGCAACGTTCTCACCGATCCGACCGCGCTGCTCGACACCTTTATGGTCGCTGTCTCGCTTGCCGTCGCCGCCATCCCCGAGGGCCTGGTTGCCGTCGTGACCATCGTGCTGTCGCTCGGCGTGACCAAGATGGCCAAGCGTCAGGCGATTATCCGCAAGCTCTCTGCCGTCGAGACCCTTGGCTGCACGCAGACCATCTGCTCCGACAAGACCGGTACCCTCACCCAGAACAAGATGACCGTCGTCAAGCACGAGCTCGCTGCGCCTAAGGAGAAGTTCCTGGCCGGCATGGCTCTGTGCTCCGACGCCCAGTGGGACGAGGAGCTGGGCGAGGCCGTGGGTGAGCCGACCGAGTGTGCGCTCGTCAACGATGCCGGCAAGGCGGGGCTCACTGGCCTGACTGCCGAGCATCCGCGCGTGGGCGAGGCCCCGTTTGACTCGGGCCGCAAGATGATGTCCGTGGTCGTCGAGACCCTGGACGGCGAGTATGAGCAGTACACCAAGGGCGCGCCCGACGTGGTGATCGGCCTGTGCACCCATATCTACGAGGGCGACAAGGTCGTTCCGCTGACCGAGGAGCGTCGCGCCGAGCTCGTGGCCGCCAACAAGGCCATGGCCGACGAGGCCCTGCGCGTGCTGGCGCTGGCAAGCCGCACCTACACCGAGGTCCCGGCCGACTGCAGCCCCGCTGCGCTCGAGCACGACCTGGTCTTCTGCGGCCTGTCCGGCATGATTGACCCGGTCCGCCCCGAGGTCGCCGACGCCATCCGCGAGGCCCACGATGCCGGTATCCGCACCGTCATGATCACGGGCGACCACATCGACACCGCCGTGGCCATCGCCAAGCAGCTGGGTATCGTCACCGATCGCAGCCAGGCCATCACGGGCGCCGACCTCGACCGCATGAGCGACGAGGAACTCGACGCGCACATCGAGGACTACGGCGTGTACGCCCGCGTTCAGCCCGAGCACAAGACCCGCATCGTCGAGGCTTGGAAGTCGCGCGACCAGATCGTGGCCATGACGGGCGACGGCGTCAACGACGCCCCGTCCATCAAGCGCGCCGACATCGGCGTTGGCATGGGCATCACCGGTACCGACGTCACCAAGAACGTCGCCGACATGGTGCTTGCCGATGACAACTTCGCCACCATCATCGGTGCCTGCGAAGAGGGCCGTCGCATCTACGACAACATCCGCAAGGTCATCCAGTTCCTGCTTTCGGCAAACCTTGCCGAGGTCTTCTCGGTGTTTATCGCCACGCTCATCGGCTTTACCATCTTCCAGCCGGTGCAGCTGCTGTGGGTGAACCTGGTTACCGACTGTTTCCCCGCGCTCGCGCTGGGCATGGAGGACGCCGAGGGCGACATTATGAAGCGCAAGCCGCGCAACGCTAAGGACGGTGTCTTCGCCGGACATATGGGTCTGGACTGCGTGGTCCAGGGTCTGATCATCACCGCGCTGGTGCTGGCGAGCTTCTTTGTGGGCGTGTACTTTGACATGGGCTACATTCACATCGCTGATATGATCGCCGGCAATGCCGACGAGGAAGGCGTGATGATGGCGTTCATCACGCTCAACATGGTCGAGATTTTCCACTGCTTCAATATGCGCAGCCGTCGTGCGTCGCTGTTCACCATGAAGAAGCAGAACAAGTGGCTGTGGGCTTCCGCTGCGCTGGCGCTGGTGCTGACGGTGATCGTGACCGTACAGCCGACGCTTGCCGAGATGTTCTTTGGCCCTGTGACGCTTGAGCTCAAGGGCGTTCTTGCCGCGCTGGGCCTGGCCTTCCTGATCATCCCGCTGATGGAGATCTACAAGGCGATCATGCGCGCTGTGGAGAAAGAGTAGCGTACTCGTCCGGGCCCGCCCCACGCCCTTTCTCCCTCACTGGTCCTCGCGCTTCGCGCTGCGGGATCGTTCGGGAGAAAGGGCTTCCGGGGCGGGCCCTGCGGTATCCTTGTTGGCTTTTCTCCCGTGCGGATGAAAAGGGCTGAGGGAAAGATTGTGAGCTGGTCGGGCTTTGCCCGGCCAGCTCTTTTTGATTTAAAATACCTGCTCAGTTGTGATTTTGGCTGCTGGGAGGCGTTTGTGGCTAAGGCTAAGGCTAAAGCGAAGAAAAAGACGACGGGGGCGCGGGCTAAGCGCGATCGTCGTCGGAAGCTTGCGACCGAGGCCCCCGCGTCTGCCGAGGAGTTGTTGGCGAGCGTACCGGGGCTCGATGCGCTGCAGGATGTCCCGGCGTTTGATGATCTGCCGGTCGATGAAGCCCAGCAGACTGCCTTTGATGATTTCTGCGCACATGCCGAGGAGCCCGAGCAGATGCGGCTGGGTGCCGTTATTCGCCTGGATCGCGGGTTTCCGCTGGTGGCGACTGCCGACGATACCTTCCGCGCCGAGCATGCCGTGGGGTTTGCCAAGTCGCGCGGCGAGGACGAGGTCCTGCTGCCTGCCGTGGGCGACCGTGTGGCGGTGCGCCGCGCTCCCGGGCACGATATGGGCGTGATTGAGTGCGTGCTGCCGCGCCGTACGAGCTTTGAGCGTTGGCGCGGCCGTGCCCGTGGAGAGCGCCAGGTGCTCTGCTCCAACGTGGATAGCGTGCTAATCGTGCAGGCGCTCGGTGCCGGTGAGGTGCTGCTCGACCGCGTGGCGCGCTCGCTGGTGTTGGCGCTTGACTGCGATGCCGAGCCGGTGGTGGTGCTTACCAAAGCTGACCGCTGCGATGCCGAGGAGCTCGAGCGCGATCTGGACCGCGTGCGCCGCCTGGTGGGTCCGGACGTGCGCGTGATCGTGACGTCCTCTGCCGAGGGCCGCGGCCTGGACGAGGTCCGTGCCTGCGTGCCTGCCGGGAGCTGCGCCATGATTCTGGGCGAGTCGGGTGCCGGCAAGTCGACGCTGCTCAATGCACTGCTGGGCCACGATACGTTGGCGACCGGCGGTGTGCGCGAACGCGACGACCAGGGCCGTCACACTACCGTCGCGCGCGTGATGGTGGCGCTGCCGGGCGACGCCGGCGTGATCGCCGATGCCCCGGGCCTGCGCAGTCTACCGCTCGTGGGTCACGAGCGGGGTCTGGCGCGCGCCTTCCCCGAGATTGTCGAGGCATCGCGCGCGTGCCGGTTTGGCGATTGCACACATACCCATGAGCCGGGCTGCGCCGTTCGCGAGGCCGAGGACGCCGGGCAGATCGACAGCCTGCGGCTGGAAACGTTCCAAAACCTGGCGTCATCCATGCGCGTGAGCGCTCAAATACTCGATCCCGATGTTCATCTGTAATTGATTTTTCCTATGACAGCCGTCTCCCAACTGTTCGGGAGACGGCTTTTTTGCTGCGGAAAAGCCTCGAAACATGCAGTTTGCTGACGTGCTGACCAAAACCTTGCCATGAGCTTGACGGGCTGGTCAGCTTTTGGTCGGCGATTGGTTTGACATCGAAAACCAAGATCGCGATTGCGCCGCTTTGCACTCTGACCGCCCAGACAATGGTGGTACGGGCATTCGCCCGGCACTGCCATGAGAGGAGCGGCCGTGAACAAGAGCAAGCGCATCGCCATCAGTCTGGTCGCGGGCGTGCTCGCTGCTCTGCTCTGCATGGTTTACGGCTCGTCGATCCGCTCGCAAGCCGAACAGGTCCAGGCTGAGACCTTGGCCAAGTACGGTGGCGATCGCGTCGAGGTATGCGTCGCGGCGCGCGATATCGATGTGGGCGAGACCCTCGATGAGACCAATGTCATAACCCAGGAATGGCTGACGAGCCTGCTGCCGCGTGACGCGGCGACCGAGCTGCGCCAGGTGCGCGGCGACGTGACGACTTCGCGTATTCCCAAAAACGCCGTGATCTGCAATGTCTACACCAAGGCCGAGAGCCACAAGCTCGAGGTGCCTAAGGGCAAGGTCGCCGTTTCGGTGGCGGTCGATGCCGAGCACTCGGTCGGCGGTGCCACGGGCGTGGGCAGCTATGTGGACGTGTACGTGCAAAAAGATGGCGTAACCGATCGACTGTGCGGCGCGCACGTGATCGATACCAGTGAGAATTCCGGTGCCACGCGCGAGGGCAAGATCGAATGGGTGACGCTGGCGGCTGACCCCGAAGACGTCAAGGAACTGCTGGGAGCCTCGGGCAAGGGAACGGTCAGCTTGACGATTCCCGCCACGGCGCGCGGCAAAAAGAGCGGAGGCGACGAGTGATGAAGGCGATCTGGCTTGCGTGCTGCGCGTGCGGCGATTACGGGCTGTTGCAGCAGGAAGTCGAGGGCCGTGATGCGGGTGCACAGGTGCTTCGCGTGGGTGACCTGGACGGGCTGGTTTCCATGGCGCGGGCGT
This sequence comes from Collinsella sp., assembly GCA_019414645.1. Classification (GTDB taxonomy): domain Bacteria; phylum Actinomycetota; class Coriobacteriia; order Coriobacteriales; family Coriobacteriaceae; genus Collinsella. The sequence continues at coordinate 52,649 of DXLP01000013.1, read as the reverse complement.
TTCCGTCGCGCCGCGGGGCTGCCATCATCGCGGCGTCTCTGTTTGATATCGAAGATGTGCGCAAGACTGTTGCGCGCCTGACGGCCGAAGGCCGCGTGAGTCGCGTGGTCGTGTTGATAGAAGCGCTCGATCCGTCGGATATCGAGGGACTGTTTCGCGCGGGGGCGACCGAGGTCATCGCTGCGCACAGTATATGCGGCAACGGGCGCGCGGGCGAGGGAGCGGTTGATTCCGATCGGCGCATGACGATTGAGCCCGATGCTTTTGTTGATAGGGAACCCGGGGCGCCTCGCGCTACAAGAGGCCCGCGTGTTGATGATTATGGAAAAGCGGAAGCCGAGCATGGTCGGCGCCCCCGGAACCCCCTTGTATACGATGACGCTGGAGGGCCGGCACAGCATGCTGGCGACTCCCCGGCTGTAGATATGGGATACGTGCACGGCGTGAATCTGGCGGATGAACTCGACGAAGTTGAGGGCTTTGCCGGGTGCGGCGAGTTGTCGCTGATGCAGCATGAGCAGATTGCACAGAACGAGCCTGCCTTGCAGACCGAACAAGCTGCCATGCCGGCTTGGACGCAGCGTGTGGTTGCGGCGGGGGAGACGGGGACGCTGTCGCCGACGCCCGCCCCGCCGCCTCCGATGCCGCCGGCAGACGCTGCCGCTCCGCAGCATCGAGCTCCGGTCATCTGCGCCATTTCGGGTTCGGGCGGTTGCGGCAAGTCGACGATCGTTGCCACCATGGCACACACATCGTCGCTGTTGGGCTTGCGTGCCGCCGTGCTCGACCTGGACCTGATGTTTGGAAACCTTTACGACTTGTTAGGCGTCGATGCTCCGCGCGATATGGCGGCACTTATCGAGCCGGCGGCGGCGGGCGCGCTCACCGAGCCGGATATCGTAGCCACATCGATGCGCGTGGCGCCAGGCGTTACGCTCTGGGGTCCCGTTGCGGCGCCCGAGCAAGCCGAGCTCATGGCACGTCCGGTGGAGCTACTGCTTGATGTTTTGCGTCGCGAATCCGACGTAGTCTTTATCGATACCTCGGTCTTTTGGGGCGACGCCGTGGCGGCTGCGGTGGCGGCGAGCGACCGCTGCCTGATCGTTGGCGATGCTGCGGTGTCGTCCGCGACATCGGCGTCGCGCGTCATTGAACTGGCAAGTCGAGTAGGTGTGCCGCGCACGCGCATGAGCGCCGTGTTCAACCGGTTCGGTGCGCGCGGGGCAGACGAGGACGTCGCCATGCGCTTTGAGATTGCCTGTGCGTTGAGCTCCAAGATTCGTATCGCCGATGGCGGGCAGGATCTCGCCGCGCTCATGGCGTTTGGGCGCGCTGATGAGGCAGTGGGGCAGACCAGCGCTTTTGCGACCAGCGTGCGCGAGGCCACGCGCGAGATGCTCGTGGAACTGGGGTGCGCCGTCGGCCCTTGGAGCGATATGGTCGCCGACCGTGCAACGCGCACCGAACGCCCGCGTATCCGCCTTCCCTGGTCGCGCGAGGGTGATCAGCGATGAGCCTGCAAACGAGGATTAAGGCTGCCGGCGCTGCAGCGGGGGCAGCGCCTGTAGATGCGGGGCGTCGCCGCGCGGTGAAACGACGCACCAAGTGCGCCGTGATGGACCGCATGGGTTACGACGAAGTGGCGCGTATCAGCGCCTATATCGACCCGGCACTTGCCCGCTCGGAATTGCGTCCCGCGGTGGAGGCGGCGCTCAATGTTGAGGAACCGACCGATCTCGCGACGACCGAGCGCGAGACCATCATCGACGAGATTTTGGATGACGTAGTGGGCCTGGGGCCGTTGCAGCCGCTCATCGAGGACGACACCGTTACCGAGATCATGATCAACGGCTGCCGCTCGGCTTTCTTTGAACGCGGCGGCGTCTTGCACCCCATCGAGCATGCGTTTGAGGATGATGAACAGATCCGTGTGCTTATCGACCGCATCATCTCGCCACTTGGCCGCCGTATCGACGAGCGCAGCCCCATCGTCAACGCCCGCCTCAAAACGGGCTATCGCGTCAACGCGGTGATTCCGCCTGTGGCGATTGACGGACCGATTCTCACCATCCGAAAGTTCTCGGACCGCATCTGCTCGCTGGACGAGCTTGTGGGGCTGGGGTCGCTGCCGCTTTGGTATGCGCAGCTGTTGTCGTGCGCGGTGTCGCTGCGACAGGACCTGGCGGTTGCGGGAGGCACGGGATCTGGTAAGACCACCCTGCTCAACGCGTTGTCATGTGAGATTTCCACCGGCGAGCGCATCGTGACGATCGAGGACTCTGCCGAGCTCAAGTTTGCGCATCATCCGCACGTGGTGCGTCTAGAGGCGCGCGAGGCTTCAATTGAGGGCGAGGGCGCGGTGACGATCCGCGACCTGGTGACCAATGCCCTGCGCATGCGCCCCGACCGCATCGTGGTGGGCGAGGTGCGCGGTGCCGAGTGCTGCGACATGTTGCAGGCCATGAACACGGGCCACGACGGGTCGCTCACCACGCTTCATGCGGGTTCCGAGCAGGAGACCGTGGTGCGTCTGACGTTGCTTGCACGTTATGGCATCGATCTGCCGAGCGAGCTCATCGAAGAGCAGATTGCCATGGCGCTCGACGGCATCGTGATGTCCGAGCGCCACGCCGATGGCAGGCGCTTCGTCTCCTCGTATTCGGGGGTGCGTCGCGCCGCGTCGGGCGGCGTAGAGCTCGAGCGCTATGTGACTTTCGATGCCGCCGAGCGCACCTGGACGCTTGACCGCGAGCCGCCGTTTATCGCAGAAGGCCTGCGGTCGGGGACGCTCACACAAGAGGAGGTGGACGAATGGAGGTCGCTGTGCCCCTCGTCGTAGGGGGTTTGGCAGGGTTTTCTGTCGCGACGGCGTGCGGGGCGGAACCTCGTGTGCCGCAGGTGCCGCCGGCGGAGCTGGCGCGTCAGGCGTTCGAGACGGTGGCAGAGAAGCTGCCGCGTGAGTTGGTGGAAAACGATCTGCTGAAAAAGATTGCCCGTTCGTGGGCATCGCTGGCTCCGGCGCGTCGCCTTGGCCTCGTGATCGAAGATGCTTCGGGGCGTTTGGCGTTTCTGCTGCTATCGAGCGGTGTCTGCTGCGTTTTGCTAACGATGGTGTCGTTATCGCCCCTCGGGTTTGCCTTGGGACTTGTTGCTCCGATTGCCGCTGGCGCCGCTCGGGATGGCTTTGAGAGCCGGCGCGAGCAACACGATGCAGAAGAGGCCATGCCCGAGGCGTTTACCGCACTTTCCATGTCGCTTGCCTCGGGACATTCGCTGGCCCAGGGCATGCGCTTTGTGGGCGCTCATGCGCAAGAACCGGTGCATACCGAGTTTTTGCGGGTAGCGGCGGCGATCGATTGCGGCATCTCGGCGACCGACGCGCTCGATGACTTGCTCGTGCGCATCGACGCCCCCGGCCTTTCGCTTGTGACCTTGGCGCTTAAGGTGTCTCAGCGCACCGGTGCTCCGCTTGCCGACTTACTGTCCGAGGCGTCGAGCATGGTGGGGGAGCGCATTGAGCTCAAGCGCCGCCTGGATGTTAAGACGTCGCAGGCTCGCATGTCTGCGCATATGGTCGCGGCGATGCCGGCGGGCATGTGCGCGGTGTTGGCGCTGCTTTCGGCAGATTTTCGTCGCGGTCTTGCGACGCCTGCCGGTGCGGGCGCTGTGGTGCTGGGTCTAGCCCTCAACGTCGTTGCCCTGGTGGTTATCCGGCGCATTATGCGGGTGGAGCTATGAGCGCCCTGGTTGCAGTTGTGGCTTGCCTGTGTGCCCTGAGTGTATTTGTCGCGACGGGTTTGGATCGGGCGGATGCGCGCAAGATCGCAGGGGCCTGCAAGCGCGAGGCGGTGCTGGTCGCTGCCGCGGGTCGCTCGGTGGTCGATGCCCTGACCGCGCGAGTGAAGGGCGCGGTTGGAGCGGGCGGCCCGGCGCGAGTGTCGCTCGGCGAAGTGTCCGAGATGATCGATGTTGTGCGCTTGGGTCTTTCGGCCGGCCTTTCGTTTGATGCGGCGCTTGAGATTTTCTGCGCCAACCGCCGGTCAGTGCTGGCTCTTCGCCTTGAGCGGGCCTGCATGGCGTGGCAGGTGGGCGTGGGCACGCGTGAGGACGAGTTGTTGGCCGCCGCGCGCGACCTGGACGTGCGAGCGCTCGAGACCTTTGCCATTACGGTGGGGCAGGCACTCGCCCTGGGTGCCCCACTTGCCGAGACACTGGCCGCTCAAAGTCGCGAGATCCGTGCGGCTCATCGCGCCGCGGTCGAGCGCGAGATTGAGCGTGCGCCCGTCAAGCTGCTGATTCCCACCGGCACGCTCATCTTGCCGGCGTTGCTTCTGTCCATATTGGGCCCGCTGCTGGGAGCAGGCGGGATGATGTAGGGAGGAATACATGAACACGATGACTGACGCTGCTGGCAAGGTCCAGGGCTGGGCGTTTTGCCGGGCGGCACATGTTCGTCAGCGCGCCAAGGAGCTACTGCAGGAGGAGAGTGCACAGGGTACCACCGAGTATGCCATCTTGGTCGGCGTGCTCGTGGTGATCGCGATTATCGCCATCGTCGCATTTAAGGGCAAGGTCCAAGATCTATGGAACGCTATCAGCGAGGGCATCAACAGCCTGTAGAGGGCGAGCGCCCCATCGGGGTGCTGCTGGTGTTTGCTTGCCTGACCGTGGCGATAGCGGCGGTGCTTTGGGGGCTTAACGCCGCGCGGCAGCAGCGTCCTGGGGCCGCCTTCGATTCGGGCTCAGATTCGGCGGTGGCGTCTCAAAAAGATGAGATGCGAGATGCGGACGATTCGGATGTCGCTGTCACGGCGCAAACCTTTCTGCGGACGCTCGACAAGCGGTCTGGCACTGCGACGGATTCGCCTGGGGACAACGCGATTACGGTCCGGCTTGCATGGTCTGAGGACCGACCGATGACCGAGGCAGCGGCGGATATGTTACGCGCCTACCGCGAGGTGCCAACGGCCCAGCTCGCCCTGAGCGGCTATCTTGATATTAAGGGCAACGTATGGGGCGCCATCGTGCGCGATGGGCGCGGCTGGGTCGATATGGTGACGGTTGCCGCGGATGCCGGCGATGCCTCGTGCCGCCTGCGCGTGATCCGCCTGAGCCCGCAGGCATCGAACTCAAAGGAGGGGTCGTGAAATGCATGACGTCCTGCGCGAGGAATCTGCCCAAGCGACTGTGGAATACGCCATCGTCACGGTGGCGCTGTTATCGATCGTGCTGGCGATTGTGGGACTTTGGCGTGCTGGCACCGATGGACGCTTGGCGGCGCTGGTTGAGCGGGCGGCATCCCATGGCGTTGCCTCGACGTCGGTTATCGACGCCGCTGCGGGCGCTAAGGACATCGCGTTGTATTGATATCGCGCGCGAGGACTGGGCGCAGTCTACGGTCGAGGCCGCTTTTTTGCTGCCGACGTTTCTGACGCTCATCCTTCTCGCACTGCAACCGGTGTGCCTGCTTTATACGCGCGCGGTCATGGAGTCTGCCGCCGCCGAGACCGCGCGGCTCATGACCACGACGACGGCGGAGGACGACGATCTTAAGGAGTTCACCCGCCGCCGGCTTGCCGCAGTGCCCAACGTTTCGATCTTTCATGCCGGCGGGCCGTTGTCGTGGGATATCGAGCTTGGCCGGGCCGGTGCGGGTGGCGTCTCGTCCGTGTCCGTTTCCGGCGAGGTCAAGCCGTTGCCTGTGATCGGTGCGTTTGCGCAGGCTATGGGTGGTACCGCCGAGGGCGGCTACGTTGAGCTCAAGGTCGATGTCTCGTATCAATCGCGTCCCGAATGGCTGGAGGGAGATTATGATTCGTGGATTGCTGCATGGGATTAGGCGCTGCCTGTTGCGGGTGACGCAAGGGTTTGCGGCCCGCCGTCGACCAGGCGCTCTCCGCAAACGAGGCGGCTTTATGGGTCGAGCCGGTGTCGATCTGTTTATCGAAGACGGCGCCTATACCACGCTTTCTTCTGCCGTGGTCATCCTAGTGGTGCTCACATTGTTGTTTTCGTCGACCGCGGCGATATGGAGCATGTCGCGTGCCGGGGATACTCAGGTGGCGGCTGATAGTGGCGCGCTGGCGGGTGCCAACGTAGTGTCGTCCTATCACACGGCTGCCACGGTGGTTGATGCGAGCATCTTGAGTCTGGGGCTGGCGGGGTTTGCCACGATCGGGACGGGCCTGGTCGCCATCCTCATCCCGGGTGCCGAGCCGGTTGCCGGCAATATGGTCGACACCGGGATTGAGATCATTAAAACGCGCAACAAGTTTGCCAAAAGCGCATCGGAAGGCTTACAGAAAATCGAGACGGCTCTGCCGTATCTGATCGCCGCGCGTGCCACGCAGGCGGTGTCGGCGCAGGATACCGATAGTGTGACCTATACCGGTACGGCTCTTGCCGTGCCCAGGACATCCGAGTCTGACTTCGCTGCGCTCAAAGGGTCAGAGATCTCGACCGATACCATTAAAGACACATCAGATGATTTAGAGGGTGCGGCCGAGGAGCTGCGGAAGGCTTCTGAGGACACGGCGAAGGCTAAAGAGCGTGCTTGGCTGGCGGATTGTGGTGGGTCTGACAAGGGCTCGGTCGGCAGCTGTTCTTGCATGTGGGAGCGTGCGAAAAGCCTAACGGATCTCTCCGGTGTTCAAAATCCGCATTACTCATCGAGCGTTACGTGGGAGCCCCAAGTTGCCCTTGATCGCGCGAAGGACTACTACCATTGGCGTCTGACAAATGAGAAGCCCCACGGCTCGAGTGTCGAGATGAAGGCAGAGTCTGCGGCGCGTAAGGCGTTTTATACCTATGCGAGCGCGGAGGTCGATCGGGCACATATAACCGAGAACGGAGACAGGGTTTCCTCCTATATTCCGCTGCTGCCGCGCAACTCTGATGAGGTTCGGGCGACGGAGCTCTATACCGATGCGGTGTGGCCGACGAGCGTGAACGATGACAAGGCGTATCTGCATTACGGGACGACCTGCCCTAACTATAAGAAAGGGACGCCGAGCGGATTTGCTTCGGTTGCCGATTACGATGGACAGGATAAATGCAGCAAATGCCATTTTGGCGTTTCGTCGCTTGGTGCTGTTGCGGCGCCTTCAACCTCTATCGAAAACGGCTTCGAGTATCACTTTGACAAGTTTAAAGACGCCCTGGAAGGCTACGTCGAATGCCGCAACAAAGAGCTCGAGCTCGAACGTCAGACCGAAGACGAGACCGACCGTGCGAGCAATGCGTTTGACCAGGCCATCAAAGCGCTTTCGGGCGAGCGTCCGCGTATCGCTCCTCCCGGTCGCAACGGCGTGGTTGCCTTTGCGGTTTCGGGTGCCATCTCGAGCCCCGATGAGCTCAACTCTTCGTTTAACACGGCAGTCAGGCTTGGCGATCGCGGTGCCATCTCTGCCGCGGTGCTGGCGCCCGATGAGGCGACGGCGCAAAACAACGTGCTTTCGCGATTTTTCTCGACATTGAAGGAACGCTCGGGTGGCGTTGCCGGCGTACTCGATGGCGTCATGGATGTTTGGGGACGGCTACTCGTGGGATACGGAGACATCCAAGGTTCGGCCGACGAACTTATGGACGAGATGATTAAAGACCTAGGAGGGGGCAGCGGTGCGTTGGGCTCCATTGCATCGTGGCTCGGCGATACCGTTTCGGCGTCCGTGGCGGCGCTGGGTTTGGAACCGTGCGACTTGCGCCTGCGAAAGCCGGTGCTGACCGATTCCGCCAACGTCATTAAGAGTCCGGGGTCTGACATTGCGGGTCTCTCTCAAACGCAAGACAAACTGCGAAGTATTCCGTTGGGCGTGACCGATCCCAAGGCGCTTTGCGAGGCGTTGGAATATCAAGTCGAACGCACCATTAGCGGTACGGTGTTCACACTTGCGGAGATTCCTCTGCCCGGCGGCGGCTCCATCCCGCTCACCGTCGATGTCGCCACGCTGGTTGGCGCTCTGGGCGGTGGGTCGTAATGAGTATCCGCATGCGTCTGCGCGAGGAGCGCGCCCAAGCGACGGTTGAGATGGCAGTGGTTACGCCCGTTTTGCTGGTGCTGGCACTCATCGTGTACAACGTCATGATCTTTGCCAGCGCTGTTGCGCGCTTCGACCGCGTGGTGCCCGACATCGTGTTGGCGCACGCCGTGGCGTCGGAGGGGGAGGGCGACGAAAGCTCTGCCGATGCCTCAGCGACGGTTCAGACTCAAATTCTGAATGCCATGGAAGGCTATGACTTGCAGATCGAAGTGTCGAGCGAGCAAGGCGCGGAGGCATCGGATGGTGGCCTGCTCTCCCTATCCGGTACGTTTAGGACCTACACCTGCACCATGCACTATGAGCCGTGGCCGACTTCTCTCAGCATCGCTGGCGTTCCGCTGGGGGCGCCGACAACGTTGTCGCACGAGCGTGCGGTGACGGTCGATCCATGGCGTCCGGGGGTGGTCATGTGACCGCGGTCTCGTCCTACATCGTCTACGCGCGGGCACTCAATAGGCTGGGTTGGACGCCGGCCGAGTTTGTGGTGGCGGAGTCGTTTGTCGTGCGCCTGCGCGGCATGCTGGGACGGCGTCCGGTTGCCGCCAACGGCCTGCCGCTCGTCATGGCGTTTCCACGCTGCTCTTCGGTCCATACGTGTTTTATGGCCTATCCCATCGACATCGCCTCCATCGATTGCGACGGCAATATCCTCGCGCGCTACGAAAACGTCCGCCCTTGGCGCATGTGCTCCTGCCCCGGCGCCTGGGCCGTACTAGAGCGTCCTTCAATCATTGTTTCGACCCCTGCTCTCCAACGCGTGCCGGCTTAAGAATTGGCGACAGTGGACTTTCGTCATACGAAATTGGGTAAGATGGAGGAGAAGATGCATGGATGTTGAGATTCATCCCAACGCTAAAAAGCACCTGACGGAAAAGCAGGTGCTTAGCGCTTGGCTTGCGGTTACTGAGTGCATTCGTCGCGAGTCGAAGGACGAGCCGCCGAGATGGCTTGCGATTGGATGGCTCCCAGACGGACGAAGCGTGGAGCTTGTCGCGGTCGAGCTTGTCCGTGGGTGGCTTATCATTCATGCCTTGTCTCCAGTCCAGAAGAAATTTTGGCAGGAGATTGAACAGGCTCGGCAAAGGGGTCGATGATGGGCAAGACGTATACGGCCGCTAATGGTCAGGTTGTAACGGATGAAATGATTGACGCGTGGTGCGAGTCGTACGAGCGCGGAGAGTTTCCGGATGGCGAACACACCGTTGGTGGGATCGTGCATGGACGGCCCCCGCTCTCAGGTGAGGGGACGGCAACGCTGTCGGTCAAGATTCCTCTGGGAATGAAGGAGGCCATTCGTCGACGGGCGGCTGCCGAGGGGATGACGCCAAGTGAGTTTGCCCGTGCGGCTCTGAGTGAAAAACTTCTTGCTGCCGGCTGATGCCTCTGACGTGCCGATTTATAGAACCGAGGCTGTGCTCAAAAACTTTTTTAAAATTCTCGGTTGACCGGAACGCGTCCTTGGTTATACTAATCAAGCCTTGAAACAAGGCACACCTCAAATGGCTGGGTAGCTCAGTTGGTAGAGCAGAGGACTGAAAATCCTCGTGTCAGGGGTTCGATTCCCTTCCCCGCCACCTTGAATTGACTAGGACCTCTGCAAAGGGGTCCTTTTCTTTTATATAGACCCTGCACGGAATCGAACCCCGTGAGGGCGCGGAGCTGAGGAAACGCGTTAGCGTTTGCCAGCGTAGCTCGCAAGGCGCGCAAGCGCCGCAGCGGTCCGTCCGCGCAGCGCGCGGACGCGATTCCCTTCCCCGCCACCTTGAATTGACTAGGACCTCTGCAAAGGGGTCCTTTTCTTTTATTGAGGGCTCTGCGGAAATTGCGTCCCGGAATTTGGCTTCAGAGTGGGATGCGCTTTCCGGCGCTTACTTCCGACGTGCGTGCACATCTCGGGCCCGCCCGCTCAGACATTCCTCCCGCTTTTGCGCCACTTTACAGACCGTTCGGTCGTCTGTCCGCATGCGCGGGTATACTCAAAACGATACTTTTCCTATGCAATACGATGCAGGCTCGGCCTGCACGATCCGAAGGGGGCAGTGATGGAGAGGATACTCGGCGTTAATCTCTCTGGCTGGTTTATTCCCGAGCCTTGGGTGACCCCGTCGCTATACGCGGCGACCGGTGCATCCAACGCGGCCGAGCTGCAGGAGGCCATGGGCACCGCCGCCTATAACGAGCGCATGCGCCGTCATTACGAGACGTTTGTGAGTGAGGACGATTTTCGCCGCATGGCGCAGATCGGTCTCAATGCCGTGCGTCTGCCGGTGCCCTGGTATGCCTTTGGTTCGCAGGAGTCCGATGCGTCCTACATCTCGGTTGTCGACTACATCGACCGTGCAATTGAGTGGGCTGCCAAGTACGACATCCGCGTGCTGCTCGATCTGGCGACGGTGCCCGGTGGCCAGGGCGATTCCAACGATTCGCCCACCACGCCGGAGGCTGTTGCCGAGTGGCATTCGTCCACCAACGGCCGTCATGTCGCACTCGACGTGCTCGAGCGCTTGGCCGATCGCTACGGCGAGGCCGAGAGCCTGCTGGGCATTGAGCTGCTGGACACGCCGCAGATGAGCGTCCGCAAGAGCCTCTTTACCATGACGGATGGAATTCCGGCCCACTACTTGCGCAATTTCTATCGCGATGCCTACGAGCTCGTCCGTTCGTATATGCCCGAGGATAAGATCGTCGTCTTCTCGTCTTCGGGGCATCCCAGCGAGTGGAAGCATTTTATGCGCGGTGCCAAGTACAAGAACGTCTACATGGACCTTCACCTGTACCATTACCGCGACGAGTATGCGCTCGACATCACGAGCCCCCGCGGGCTGACGACGGCGATTTCGCGTAACAAGCGCGAGCTTAAAGAAGCGATCTCGACAGGGTTCCCCGTGCTGGTGGGCGAATGGTCGGGCGCGGCGATCTTTGCCAACTCGTCGGTTACGCCCGAGGGCCGCAATGCCTACGAGCGCGTGTTTATCGCCAACCAGCTGGCTTCGTTTGCGCCGGCTGCCGGTTGGTTCTTCCAAACGTGGAAGACCGAGAAGCGCATTGCAGCATGGGACGCCCGCGCGGCACTCGGTACGCTCGAGCGCGGCATGATTGAATAGGTTGATATGACGCAAAACAGCGCCCATACGGGCAAACTCTATGTGGTCGGCACGCCCATCGGCAACCTGGGCGACCTGTCCCCGCGCGTTGGCGAGGCCTTTGCCGCCGCCGATGCCATTTGCTGCGAAGACACGCGTGTGACGTCAAAGCTGCTGATGCACCTGTGCATTTCCAAGCCGCTTGTCCGTTGCGACGAGAATGTGATCGCCAGTCGCGCCGCCGGCCTGGTCGACCGCCTGCTGGCGGGGGAGACCCTCGCCTTTGCCTCGGACGCCGGCATGCCGAGTGTGTCCGACCCCGGCCAGGTGCTGGTCGAGGCAGCGCGTGAGGCCGATGTGCCCGTAGAAGTTATTCCCGGGCCCTCTGCTTGCGTCACGGCGCTCGTTTCGTCCGGCATTCCCTGCGAGCATTTTTTCTTCGAGGGCTTTTTGGACCGAAAGCACGGCGACCGCGTGCGCCGTTTGCAGCGCCTTGCCGTAGTACCCGGCGCGCTCATCTTCTACGAGTCTCCACATCGCATCGTGGCGACGCTCGAGGCCGTGGCGGAGGTCTTTCCCCAGCGTGAGGTTGCCGTCTGCCGCGAACTCACCAAGCTGCACGAGGAGGTCTTGCGCGGGCCCGCTGCCCAGCTCGCCGAGGAGCTGCGTGCTCGCGGCGAGGTAAAGGGCGAGATTGCGCTGGTCATCGCGCCGCCGAGCGAGGACGAGGAGGCTGGCATCGTACCGGTTGGCGCCGCGGCAGCGGATCCCGACGAGGCCCTGCGCGAGGATATCCGCGCCGCGCTCGAGGAGGGGGAGCCCGCCTCTGCGGTGGCTAAGCGCCTGTCTCAGAAGTATTCGCGCCGCAAGCGCGATGTCTATGCCATGGTGCTCGATATGCAATAGATGGAGGATATCCAGCCCTTGCGCTAGAATCATCCCCTGTATGCAACGTTTTTCTGGAGGACAAACCCCATGGATCAAAGCAAGCCTTCGTTCTTTATCACGACGCCCATCTACTACGTCAACGCCGATCCGCACCTGGGCACGGCTTATTCCACCATCATCGCCGACGTTCAGGCTCGCTATCGCCGCTCCGCTGGCTACAACGTTAAGTTCCTGACCGGCATGGACGAGCACGGCGAGAAGGTCGCCGAGGCCGCAGCCAAGCATGGCATGACGCCGCAGGAGTGGACCGACAGCCAGGCTCCGCACTTCAAGGAGCTTTGGAGCAAGCTCGAGATTTCCAACGATGACTTCATCCGCACCACCGAGCCGCGCCAGCATCATGCCGTGCAGTACCTGTGGGAGCGCATGAAGGAGTCCGGTTACCTGTATAAGGGCAGCTACGACGGCTGGTATTGCGTGCCTGACGAGACCTACTTCACCGATACGCAGGTCCAGAAGGGCGACGAGGAGTACGGCAGCGTCGGCCAGCACCTGTGCCCCGACTGCCACCGTCCGCTTGAGCGCGTGCAGGAGGAGTCCTACTTCTTTAAGCTTTCCGCCTTCCAGGACAAGCTGCTCAAGCTTTACGACGAGCACCCCGACTTTGTCGAGCCTGCGTTCCGCATGAACGAGGTGCGCAGCTTTGTCGAGGGCGGCCTTAACGACCTTTCCGTGAGCCGCACGAGCTTTGACTGGGGCATTCAGGTCCCGTTTGACGAGGGCCACGTGACCTACGTGTGGTTTGATGCGCTGCTCAACTATATGACGGCCGTCGGCTACGGCGTCGACACCGACGAGGCGCGTGCCGAGCTGGCCTATCGCTGGCCCGCGCAGTTCCACATCGTGGGTAAGGACATCATCCGCTTCCACTGCGTCATTTGGCCCGCCATGCTCATGGCCATCGGTGAGGCCCTGCCCGAGCACGTCTTTGCCCACGGCTTCCTGACCGTGCGCAATGCCGAGACCGGCAAGGCCGAAAAGATGTCCAAGAGCCGCGGCAACGCCATCGCTCCGCAGGACGTTATCGACATGCTGGGCGTCGAGGGCTATCGCTATTACTTCATGACCGACGTCGTCCCCGGCACCGACGGTGCCATCAGCTTCGATCGCATGGAGCAGGTCTACAACGCCGACCTGGCCAACAGCTGGGGCAACCTTATCTCGCGTTCGCTCAACATGAGCGGCAAGTACTTTGACGGTTGCGCGCCCGCCAAGCCCGCGTCGTTCGATGCGTTCGAAAACCCGCTGGCAAAGATCGCCGATGGCCTGGTCGAGCGCTACATGGCCAAGATGGACGTGCTCGATTACGGTGGAGCTAAGGACGAGGTCATGGAGCTCATCCATGCCGCCAACCACTACATCGAGGACTCCGAGCCCTGGGCGCTTGCCAAGGACGAGACCAAGGCTGACGAGCTGGCATTTGTGATCTACAACCTGCTCGAGGCTATCCGTATTGCCGCTCACCTGCTGATGCCGCTCATGCCCCAGACTTCTGCCGAGGCCCTGCGCCGCCTGTCGTGCGAGGACGAGGCCGCGAGCGACGACCTCAAGGGCATTTGCGCTTGGGGCTTGCTTGCCGGTGGTCAGCCCGTCGAGAAGGGCGAGCCGCTGTTCCCGCGTCTGGGCTAAGCCGCCGCGCGCCATATCGGCAATTTGCTGTTTAGATGTAAGGGCATGGCCGCAACGGTCCATGCCCTTTTGTTTCAAGACGCCGCCACCATGCTAAGGAGGCAACTATGACAACTTCGCCTTTGGCAAACCCCACGGCAACAAGGGAGCTGCTGGAGGAGTTTGGCCTTGCGACCAAGCATCGCCTGGGCCAGAACTTCCTGATCGACAACCATGTAATTGAGCGCATTTGCGAGCTTTCCGAGCTTGCGGGCGATGAGCGCGTGCTCGAGGTCGGTCCGGGCGTTGGTACGCTCACGCTTGCGCTGCTGCAGGAGGCGGCGTGCGTCACGTCGATCGAGGCCGACCCCGAGCTCGAGCCGGTGCTCGATGCCCATGCCGCTGACTACGCCAACTTCCGCTTTATCATGGGCGACGCGCTCAGGGTGACGCCGGAGCAGATTGAGCAGGTTGCGGGCGGTGAGCCGACGGTATTTGTCGCGAACCTGCCCTATAACGTGGCGGCGACGATCATCCTGCAGTTCTTCCAGACGATGCCCGCGCTCAAGCGCGCCGTCGTCATGGTTCAAAAGGAGGTTGCCGATCGCATTGCCGCAGTGCCGGGCAATAAGACCTATGGCGGCTATACGGCAAAGCTCGGCCTGTATGCGCAGGTGACGGGTCGCTTTGAGGTGCCGCCGCGTTGCTTTATGCCGGCACCGCACGTGGACTCGGCCGTCGTGCGTATCGACCGTGTTGACGGCGTGGTGCCCGAAGGACTCGATCGCGAGTTTGTGGCCCGCGTGATTGACGCCGCATTTGCTCAGCGTCGCAAGACCATCCGCAATTCCATGAGCGCCAACGGCTTTGCCAAGGACGTGCTCGATGCCGCCTTTGAGGCTTGCGGTATCTCACCCACCACGCGCGCCGAGACGCTTGATGTTGCTGACTTTGTCCGCCTGGCCCAGGAGCTAATCCATGACGCTTAATGCCGAACGCGTGACGTTTACCAAGAAAAAGAAGACTGTTGCCTGCCCCGTGCCCTTGGCACCGCTTGCCGACACGCATGCGCATCTGCTTTCGTTTTGGGGCAAAGAAGTGCCCGAAACGCTCGCGCGCGCCAAAGCCGCGGGCGTCGATCTGTTGGTGACGATGCTCGACCCCATCGCCGACAAGCGCAGCGTGACGGACTATAGCGACTGGCTCGTGCGCGAAATTCTGCCGATGCGGGATATTCCGCAGATCAAGTATCTCGTTGGCGTTCACCCCTATGGCGCGCCGGATTATACCGACGACATTCACGCACAGGTTGTTGCTGCGCTTGATGACCCTTTGTGCGTCGGCATCGGCGAGATCGGTCTGGACTATCACATGGATTACGACGACGACATCGCGCCGGCGCCCCACAGTGTGCAGATTGATTGCATGGCACGTCAGCTCGAAGTTGCCGTGCGCCGCAATGTGCCGGTGGAGCTGCACCTGCGGCACGAGGACTCGGATGGGGAGCGCACTTCGCACGTTGATGCGTACAACGTGCTGCGCGAGGTAGGCGTGCCTCAGGCCGGTTGCGTGCTGCACTGCTTTGGCGAGGATCGAGCTACGATGGAGCGCTTTGTGGGTTTGGGCTGCTATATCGCCTATGGCGGCGCGGCCACCTTTAAGCGCAACGACGACGTGCGCGAGGCATTTGCGGCGACCCCGCTCGATCGCATTTTGTTCGAGACGGATTGCCCGTATATGGCACCGGAGCCCATTCGTGGTCTTGAGTGCGAGCCGGCAATGATTTCTATCACGGCAAACACGCTGGTCAACGACCGTGTCGATCGTACCGGCGAGGATGCTGAGGCAATCGCGCGAGCAGCTTGGGAAAATGCCTGCAAACTTTTTCAAAAATAGTTCTTGCGTTCGCGGTAGCGCTCCGTTATTCTAATTCCTGCACGCGGGCGTGGCGGAATTGGCAGACGCGTACGGTTCAGGTCCGTATGGGGGCAACCCCATGAAGGTTCAAGTCCTTTCGCCCGCACCATTGATTGAAAGAGCTCCCAGCAATGGGAGCTTTTTTGTTATGGGCCCATCACGGGGACTTGAACCTGTGAAGGAGCGAGCGCAAAGAAAACGCGGAGCGTTTTTAGCGAGCTGGCGAGTCCGCTGGCAGGCGAATTGACAGATGTGACATAGGGTCCTCGTATAGCGAAGCTTCCTGTGGGGCAAAAAATGTCAAATATGAGTACTGTCACTAAATGAATCACATTTTCAAAGGTGATCATTGCACTATTTACGCAACAAATGTTTGCTAACTTAACACTGCCTTGAGCTGAACTGAGTCAATTTGAAAGGAATCTTGGTCCAACAGTGCGTTTTGGTCTTTAAAACGCTGTTACTAAACTGGTAGCAGTACTCATATTTGGACTTTTTGTCCACGGCTCCTCTCGTCGGGATCGTGTGAGGGTCTGAGATGGGTATCCTAGTGCCAACGTGTGCCTATCAGAGGAGAGACCATGCTGTTGTCCGGTATTATCGCTGCTCTTACGAGCTTTCTACTTCCCATCATCATTTTGTTGCTGCTGCTCCCCAACGCCTGCTATGTCGTTGAACAGCAGCATGCCGTGATCATCGAGCGTCTGGGCAAGTTTAACCGCATCGTCAACGCGGGCTTCCACATGAAGGTGCCCGTGATCGACCGCAAGGCCGCCACGGTGAGTCTGCGCACCATGAAAAACGGTTTTGGCATCGACGTTAAGACCCAGGACAACGTGACCATCGGCCTTGAGGTCTCTGCTCAGTACCACGTGAGCTATGACATGGGCGCCGGCCCGGCAGATTCGGGCATCTACAAGAGCTACTACATGCTGCAGGAGCCCGTCGACCAGATGCGTGATTTCATCACCGACGCCCTGCGCTCTTCCATCCCTGTCTATACGCTCGATGAGGTCTTTGCCAAGAAGGATGACATCGCCAAGGACGTTAATGCCACCGTGTCCGAGCAGATGGCTGCCTACGGCTTTACCCTCGTGTCGACACTCATCACCAAGATCGCGCTGCCGACCGAGGTCGAGAACTCCATGAACGACATCAATGCTGCCCAGCGAAAGCGCGCTGCTGCGCAGGAGCTCGCCGAGGCCGACCGCATCAAGCGCGTCACCGAGGCGACCGCCGAGGCCGAGGCGATGGAAAAGGCGGGCGAAGGCATCGCCAACCAGCGCAAGGCCATCGCGCTGGGCATCAAGGATTCGCTCGAGATCATCCAGGAGACGGGTGTCGGTAACGACGAGGCCAACCAGCTGTTCATGTTTACGCAGTGGTCCGAGATGATGACAGAGTTCGCTCGCACGGGTAAAACATCGACGGTCGTACTGCCGAGCGATTTCTCGCAGTCGGCCTCGATGTTCGAGCAGATGCTGACCGCCAGCAAAGTTCAAAACGATTCGAAGGAGTAGACGCGCGTGAAATACACCGTCGTTTGCGTCGGTAAGCTCAAGGAGCGCTTTTGGAAGGACGCGTGCGCTGAGTACACCAAGCGCCTAGGTGCCTATGCCAAGGTGGATATCCGCGAGGTGGCCGATATCGACCCGGCTAAGGCGGGCGGCGTGGATGCCGCACGCGACAAGGAGGGTGCGGCGATTCTTGCAGCCCTGCCGCCTCGAGCGCATGTGATCCTGCTTGCCATCGAGGGCAAAGAGCGCTCGAGCGAGGAGCTTTCGGCGCGGCTCGACGATCTTATGCTGCGTGGTAACAGCGACATCGCCTTTGTGATTGGTGGATCGGACGGCGTGAGCGATGACGTGCGCACACGAGCCGACGAGATGCTCAGCTTTGGACGTATTACCTTGCCGCACAACTTGGCGCGCGTGGTGCTGCTGGAGCAAATCTACCGCGCCTGCAAGATCAGCCGTGGCGAGCCGTATCACAAATAGGTCGGCAATACGAAACAATGCCGTGGGACAATAGCCTTCGTTTTGAAGAGCGTGTCTGAGAGGACTATGAGATATGAAGATCGGATTTGTCGGTTTTGGCAATATGGCGAGCGCTATGGCCGATGGCTGGATCGCCGCCGGTGTGGCTGCGAGCGATATGTGCGCCTGCGCGGGCCACTACGACGCCTTGGTCGAGCGTTGTGAGGCACGTGGGATGGTTGCCTGTCGTGATGCGGCGGAGGTTGTCGCCGCATCCGATATCGTGGTTGCTGCGGTCAAGCCATACATGATTGAGAAGGTCTTCGCTCCGCTCAAAGAAACCCTTGCCGACAAGGTTGTCCTTTCGGTCGCCTGGACCTGGGATAGCGCCAAGTGGGAGCAGGTCCTGCCGGGTGTCGCACACATCTCGACGGTGCCCAACACGCCGGTTTCGGTGGGCGAGGGCGTCATCGCCTGCGAGAAGTCCTCTACGCTCAACGGCGAGCAGCGTGCCGTGGTGCTCGACCTGCTCGGTAAGCTTGGCACCGTCGTCGAGCTCGACACGAGTCTGCTGTTTGTGGGCGGTACCGTGGGCGGTTGCGCACCGGCATTTGTCGCCATGGCGATTGAAGCCTTGGGCGACGCGGCCGTCAAGCACGGTATCCCGCGCGCCGATGCCTATCGCATTGTGAGCCAGATGGTGCTGGGCACGGCAAAGCTACAGCTTGCGACTGGCCAGCATCCTGCGGCGATGAAGGATGCCGTATGCTCACCCGGTGGCGCCACCATCAAGGGCGTCGTCGCGCTCGAGGACGCCGGCATGCGCAGCGCTCTGGTCAAGGCCATCGACGCCACCCTCCAGTAAAACCCGCCATTTAGGGACAGGTTTATTTTGGCAGGTTTTTTCCTGCGGTTTTGTTGCATGTACGAAAAGCGCCCCGCGACTGGCTCAATTCCAGTTGCGGGGCGCTTGCGTTTGCCCAGATAAAACCGACCAAAATAAGCCTGTCTCTTTTTGGCAGGCTAGTCCCAGAAGCCGTCTTCTTCGTCCTCGGACTTGGGGCCACGGTCGACATACATCTTATGGGTGCGCTTCTCCATTACAAAGGCAAGAATCGCAAACAGTAGGATGCCGCCGGCGAAAAGGATGGCAAAACCGGTGCGGGTGCCAAACAAAAAGGAAAAAACTGCGTCCATTGGGTGCCTTCTTGCGTAGTTGAGTTGGGTCGTAAACGCTCATAAGTATATACTTGCCCATACATGTACAAGGTTGCAACCTAAATGGAATGTATATCGCCGGAGGATCTAATGCTTGATATCAAGTTTGTTCGCGAGAATCCCGATGCCATCGATGTCGCCATGGCTAACCGCCAGACGTCTTGGGATCGCGAGAAGTTCTTTGAGCTCGACGACGAGCGCCGTGCCGTCATCACCGAGGTCGAGGAGCTCCAGGCTACGCGTAATGCCGAGTCCAAGAAGATCGGCGCCCTGATGAAGGAGGGCAAGAAGGACGAGGCCGAGGCTGCCAAGGAGGCCGTGCGCGCCGTCAACGAGAAGATTGACGGTCTGGCCGAGCGTCGTACTGCCCTCGAGCAGGAGCAGTACGACTTCATGGCTCACCTGCCCAACATTCCTTGCGAGGCCACGCCGTACGGCAAGGACGAGGACGAGAACATCGAGCGTCGCCGCTGGGGCACCCCGCGCGAGTTCGACTTCGACTTTAAGCCGCACTGGGATCTGGGCACCGATCTGGACATCCTCGACTTCGAGCGCGGCAACAAGCTCTCCGGCAGCCGTTTTACCGTTCTCGGTGGCGCTGGCGCCCGCCTGGAACGCGCCCTTATCAACTTCTTCCTCGATACGCACACCAGCCGTGGTTTTAAGGAGTGGTGGCCGCCCATCGTCGTCAAGCGTCAGACCATGTTTGGCACGGGTCAGCTGCCAAAGTTCGAGGACGACGCCTACCACGTCTCGGGCGACAACTTCCTGATCCCCACCGCCGAGGTCGTGCTTACCAACCTGCACGCCGGCGAGGTCCTCGACGCCGACACCCTGCCGCGCCGCTACACCGCCTTCACCCCCTGCTTCCGCGAGGAGGCCGGTTCCGCCGGTCGCGACACCCGCGGCATCATCCGTCAGCACGAGTTCGACAAGGTCGAGATGGTCAAGTTCGCTAAGCCGGAGGAGTCCGACGAGGAGCTCGAGAGCATGACCGCCGAGGCCGAGTACCTGCTGCAGCAGCTTGGCCTTCCGTATCGCGTGATTAGCCTGTGCACCGGCGACTTGGGCTTCTCTGCCCGTCAGACCTACGACGTCGAGGTCTGGCTGCCGAGCTACAACGCCTACAAGGAGATCAGCTCCTGCTCCAACTGCGGCGACTTCCAGGCCCGCCGCGCCAACATCAAGTACCGCGACCCCGAGAACTTCAAGGGCTCGCGTTACCTGCACACCCTTAACGGTTCCGGCCTGCCGGCTGGTCGTACCATGGCTGCCATTCTGGAGAACTACCAGAACGCCGACGGCACCATCACGATCCCCGAGGTTCTGCGTCCTTACATGGGCGGTCTCGAGAAGATCGAGCCGGTCGCGTAACTTGGCTGCATAGGGGATATGCAAGGGCGCTCCTTCGGGGGCGCCCTATTTCGTGCGCAGGTCCATACCATGCCGTGCGGACAGCTCAATAGAAAACACACGAACAACTGTTCTGTATACAGCTATCTACCTGTTATGCTTTTGCTAAATAAGAGCGAGAGAAGGGGGACGCGATGGAGCTGTTTGATGATCGGGTGGTTTTGTTTGAGAGCGACGAGGGTGGGGAGTACCTGCTTGTAACGTGTGAGCCGTCTGGCATGGGTGGCCTGGTGCTTCGGCAGACGAGTGAGGGTCCGTTGACACAATGGTGTTTTGAGGAGTCGCCGCATGTGGTCGAGACCTTTGTGACGCACGTGGGGCTTGTGGCGCTGGAGCACTTCTATGGAGTTGGGACTTCCAACCAGGTCGCGCGCATGCTGAGCATCTCGTTTGCCGATTATGATTGTGCCCAGCGGGTGAGATCGCTCCTGAGGGAACTTGATGCCAAGTTTGACGTGATCGAAAAGCCAATCGATCGTACGGGGAACGGCGGTATATGCGGAGCAGCATGACAAAACTGCGTTTCACAAAAAAGTTTGAGATTGAGCTTGACTCCAATAAGCTAAAGTGGTTTTATATGTCTTGCGCTGCGGCGTTACCTCAGCTGGATAGAGGGTCTGACTACGAATCAGAACGTCATAGGTTCGAATCCTATACGCCGCACCAATCGAACTTAAAGCCTCCGGCAACGGGGGCTTTTCTTTTATGCCGCCACCGCATGGATTCGAACCTCGGTCGAGGCGCGAGCGTCAAGAAAACGCGAAGCGTTTTTAGCGAGCGGGCGAGGACGCCGGCAGGCGGGCGAAGTCGGTGCGGATCCGCGAAGCGGATGCGCGGAATCCTATACGCCGCACCAATTGAACTTGAAGCCTCCGGCAACGGGGGCTTTTCTTTTACGCCGGCACCGCACGGATTCGAACCTCGGTCGAGGCGCGAGCATCTTAATCATCACTTCGTAAAATTTTTCCAAATTGTCGCTTGACCCATCGAGGGGTCACGTGCATAATAATCCGTGCGTTGCGGCGTTACCTCAGCTGGATAGAGGGTCTGACTACGAATCAGAACGTCATAGGTTCGAATCCTATACGCCGCACCAATTGATTTTAAAGCTCCCGGCAACGGGAGCTTTTCTTATATCGCGATGCGTCGAAGATCGCATCAAGTGGTCTAAATGAGTAAAAATCAAATTCAATAACTTTTTTCGAAAAATGCTTGACCTTTATTCAGTCGATGTGCATAATAATCAACAAGTCGCGGCGTTACCTCAGCTGGATAGAGGGTCTGACTACGAATCAGAACGTCATAGGTTCGAATCCTATACGCCGCACCAATTGAACTTGAAGCCTCCGGCAACGGGGGCTTTTCTTTTATGTCGCCGCTGCACGGATTCGAACCTCGGTCGAGGCGCGGGCGTAAAGAAAACGCGGAGCGTTTTTAGCCCGCGGGCGAGCGCGCCGGCAGGCGGGCGAAGCCGGTGCGGATCCGCGCAGCGGATGCGCGGAATCCTATACGCCGCACCAATTGAACTTGAAGCCTCCGGCAACGGGGGCTTTTCTTTTACGTAAGCACTGCATGGATTCGAACCTCGGTCGAGGCGCGGGCGTGAAGCGGACGATTTCTTATCGACTCGTGTAAGATTCCGAGTAGGTATCGCGGCCTATCCGCGACCACTCCTTCTCTCAACGACCGATCAGGGTGATACTTCGTGGCAGAGCGTCCGACATACAAGCTCAGGTTTCTCGATCCCAAGAAGCGCTTTCCGGCGATGCCCGAGCAGCCTGCGGGACGCTCATATGGCGTGGTCTGGAAACTCTTTGGCGAGGACCAGCATGAATCTTGTTATGTCGTCGAATTCGTTGGCAAAAGTCATGTGTCGCTTTTGGGCTACGTAAGCGTTTCGGGTGAGGTGTACAAGGTGGACCGCCCCGTTAGCGAGGCTCCGCTGCCCAACGATCCCGACATGGAACTGGTCCTTGACGAGTCGGATTCCAGTATTGGTGAGATTATGGTAAGGGAAGCCAGCGGTGCAATGCGTACGTGCGCGCGAACCGTCGGCTCTCCCGAAGGCCCCATGCGCGAGCAGTCCGATCACGATACATGGAATTCGGCCCGCTCCCTTCCTTACGGCGAGTTCATGGCATCGATGTTCCTGCGCTACGTGATATTTGCCAACTCCGAAAGCGCTGTTGCGAACACGGCGGACGCCGACGGTCTCGATGCGGACATGCAAAACGTTGTCGACAAGATCAAGCTCGTAAAGTTGCCCGAGCCGGTCGAGGTGTTTTTGGGCTTTAACACGGCACCGCTACCTGACGCTATCGAGACGCTGCTCTACCGCGTTGACCATGCCGAGAATCCGAGCGGTATCGAGCGTTATGCCGCCGCCCTTATGAGCGAGGTCGACTTGCCCCGTCTGCGCACCATTGCCGCCAAGTCCGAAATGAGCCTAGCGCGCATCGACCGGTCGAAGCTGTTCTATCTCAATTTTGATCGTAGCCTGCTGGACCAGGGCGAGATTGACATGCTGCTTGCCATCGAGTGCCGTCTCAACCGCCTCTCCGGCATCCTCGAGCGCATCGGGGCCGGATTGGCCCCTGCGGCATCCTCGCCGAGCCTTGAGGGCTGCGCGCTCTTTGATGCGTGGCATATCGCCAAGACGACCAACGATGTTCCCCGACTGCTCGATACGACCTCGAGCGATAACCCGTGGGGCAAACCGGGTACGGTGGCTTGCCAGCCGGGCGGTGAGTGGGATGTGCGTACCCGCTTCGCGCGTATTGTCGAGGCGCTCAACGTGGTCACGCGGCTCGACTATACCTATCGGGCAAATGTTGCCGAGGGGATTATGCTCGTTCGGTTTGGGCACTCTGTCGTGAATGCCATGCCGCAACGTGAATACGACGCTCAAGATGACGCCTGGCGCGAGCTGGAAGAGGACACGCGTGCGATCTGGGCCGCGGAGCACGATGCGCGCGTGGCACTCACGCTTGCGGCAGCGTGTTTTGCCGCGGGCACCTGCATCACGCGCTGCTATGTGCAGATTGCTGCTCCCGACAGTGAGCAGGGCGAGCGCGTTGTCGCAACGTATTTCTTTGGGCGCGCGGCCTATCTGGCCGATTGCGTGCCTGTCGCCAAGGATCTTGAGAGCATGGACATGGACGATATGCCGTGCAAGCGTGTGCTTGAGGCGTATGAGTCAACCGCTCCGGAGACGATTGAGCCTGCGGAGGTTCATGCTCGTCCGCGTGATGACCATCGCACACTGCCGCCGGCGCTGCGCGATCTGCTGCTCGCCGATAAGGCTGACGAGTTGGAGGTCATGGAAGAGGACGATGACCCATACGTGGCCCGTGTTGTTGAATTGCGCGAGCAGGCAAAAGTCGACCGTACAGGTGCTTTTGAAGGCTTTTCCCGTCTTGTCGAGGAGTTGGAGGCTAAGTGCGCCGTCGCCGAGCTTTTGGCGACAGGTCCGGTTCAAACGCAGTTTTGCGATAACCAGCTGGTGCGCATGGTGCTACCGGTGTTGGAAGAAGACCGCTCTGTGCGAATCCTTCGTGCGCCCGATGCGCTGTACTTTGCCCAGCACGAGATCTGCAGCTTTTACGCCGAGCAAGAGGACTTTGAACGAGCGCTGCCCGAGGTGCGCCATCTTTACGATCTGGCGCGCTCGTCCATGCAATCGCACTTTGCGCTCATCAACGTGCTTGCGCGTCTGGAGCGCTTTGACGAGATTATCGAGGTGGCGCGCCACGGCCTACGTATTGCCAGCGATCGTTCTGCAATCGGCTACCTGTTCTATCGCTTGGCGTTTGCCTATTGGAATTGCGATCAGCTCGACCTGGCGCTGGCTTGTTACCGTCTCGTGCCGCGCGGCGAGGAGTCGGGCAGTAGCGCGCTGGAAGAAATGCAGGGCCTTATGAACGAGATGGGCGTTAGCGAGCCTCCGACGTTCGAGGAAGCGGGCGAGACTATCCGCAAGGCTGGACTTGAGTTGCCGCCAGTGTCCGCCGTGACGAATCAGCTGGCAGATGCCGCTGTGCAACTGGTCGACAACGGCTTCTTTTTCCTGGCACGCGGTTGCATCTTCCAAATGTGGCGCACCATGGGCAACGACGAGCTCGGCTCCCTCAACCGCTCGCTGGGGTAGGGGCGATATAGAGGGGCCGCACCGCGCTATTTGTATCGGCGCGGGCGGGAGGACCCGGCAGGATTGGTAAGGCATAAAGCCGCCGAGCCTGCTAAAACTGTTAAACTCTGCTAAAGTTGCTAAACTTTGTTAAAGTTGTTAAAACTAGCAGAGGAGGGCAGAATGACGAAAGCTGTTAACCCCTTTAAGCCAACGGCGGGCATGAATCCGCCTGAGCTTATCGGACGGGACACTGTTTTGGATGACTTTGCCGAGGCTCTTGAGAATGGTCCTGGTGCCCCCGATCGACTCATGCGCATCTCGGGCGTCCGAGGCACAGGTAAAACGGTGCTCCTTAATGCATTGGGTGACCTTGCACGCAAAAAAGGATTCGAGGTCGTTGACGTTGCCTCCAATGCTGGTTTTTGCAATAGAATCCTCGAGGCTCTGCAGCGAAACGTTCGTCTTGAATCAATCTCGATTTCCCCATCGATTTTAGGGGTCAGCCTTGGCTCCATGGAGATGTCGAAGTCGGCCTCTCATCTGGGCGAGGCGATGTACGATGCTGCGAAGCGCGGTGGTCTGCTCATTACGCTCGACGAGATCCAGGATGCCTCAACTGAGGAAATGCGCGAGCTAGGCAATGAGATGCAGCTCTTGATCCGCCAAGGAGCGAATGTCGCTTTCGCTTTCGCCGGGCTGCCGACATCGGTAGATGGCGTGGTGGTGGATGATACGTTGACGTTCCTTCAGCGAGCCAAACATGTTGAACTTACTCGGCTTTCCGATTTTGAAGTTGGCGGATCGTTTGAGGATACGATGAGACGAGCGGGCAAGGAGCTCGACAAAGGTGCCGCTGAGCTATTAACAAAAGCTTCGGCAGGCTATCCCTTTATGGTCCAGCTGGTCGGATATTACGCTTGGCAGGTTGCTGCGCGCAGTGGGGCGGAGAGCGTGAGCGAAGAGGCGGCTCGTAAGGGTATCCAGGCGGCTCTTGATAGCTTTAATGCTATGGTGATTGCCCCAGCGCTGCGCAGGGTGTCGGAACGGCAGTTTCAGTATCTCGCGGCGATGGCTCAATGCGAGGGCGTCGATATCGCCAACGGCGATATCGCCAAGAAGATGGGTTTGTCGGCGAACAAAGTTGGGTCATATCGCAAGCGTCTGATCGATGCGGGGTTGATTGAGCCCGCGGGCTATGGCCGTGTTTCGTTTGCAATTCCATACATGCGCGATTATCTGTTGGAGACCGTTCGAGAGGACTAATAAAGAATGGGCTGTCCGCGCTGTCGCTGGGGCCGTCCTTGTATCTTTGTCTCAACCTGTAACATCTGGAGGGGATTACGGCCTGCAGATGTTACAGGTTGAGATGATTGACTGAGACGTTTACTGGTAAAAGAGAGGTAAAAGAGGAAACGCCTCAAAATTCCCCTTGCCCAACTTCGGCTGTTTGGTTACTATAGAACGGCTGTTACGGAGAGCTGACCGAGAGGCCGAAGGTGCTCGCCTGCTAAGCGAGTATGCCCCAAAAGGGCATCTGGGGTTCGAATCCCCAGCTCTCCGCCAGTATGACTTTGAAGAAGGGTCCCATTTGGGGCCCTTTTTTATTATCAAGAATGGCAGCTGGGGATTAGAGTCCGAAAGGGCGTGAACATTAGGCAAACACGGGGCGCTTGAAAACGGGGAGACCCAGGCGTGCTCGTGCACCCCGGTGTGGGGTTCCGAGGGGATGGAGTAGAAATATGGTAAAGGTCGGGCTGCGTAAGCCGAATCTAAAGACATCACTCAAGGCAAGAACGACCGGCAGAGCGAAGCGCGCGGTAAAGCGGGCGATAATCCCCGGCTATGGTAAGAAGGGCATGGGGTGGATCAAAAATCCGAAGAAGGCTGCTTACAATGCCGTATACAGCAGAACGACCGTCGGAGTTGGGGATGTCGCTCGCGCCGTTGCTAAATCAGGCGCTCGGAGCTCGGCGTCAAGGACGTCCTCAATTACTGTTTCATCGCATGAAATTACACCTTTGGCGAAGCCTGAACAGAAATCTCTCACTCGAGAGATTACGTCGGTTGACAGGGCAAACAAGGCGCTTTTGCTATGCTTCCTTCTTGGGTGGTCGGGCGCTCATAGGGCGTATGCACGGATGTGGGGTAGCTTCTTTCTATATCTCTTTACCTTTGGCCTTTTTGGATTTGGTTGGCTGTTTGATATTGTGACACTACTGATGAGACGCTCCGAGCTAAGGCGTCTCGGCGACAGTGATCAGACTCAACAGCAAGCGCCATGTTCCGTTGATTCTACATTCGATCGAAATGTCGCCGACTCCGGAAATTGGGAACAGCGTGGAGATGGGGAGGCTGCGGCTCGGCTAGAGCTTCAACGTAAAAACCGTGCCTATATGGAAGAAAACGGCATCGACGTGGAGATGTTTACCGAGGAAAAGGTCGCGGCGGACGCCTTGCGAACCATTGAGTCGGTATGCCCGTGCATGCTTAGGTTTGACCGAGGCATGAGCGAAGAGGAGCCAAGCATCAGCTTTTGCTCTCCAACAAAGACGGGGAAGATGCCCAAGAATGTCGTCGAGGCCCGCATTTACCATCAGGACGTGAAGCTATTGATGGATTCCCACGGCTTCGAATTGCCGGAGTATGGTGACAGCATCAATGTCATGATTAGTTATCTAGCTGATGGGCGCATAAATAAAGTCGATATCCATGGGTTCCATAATGGCCGCTCCGTTAGTGTCTCCATTCGCAGGCGGAGCGACGATCTTGTTATGACGAGTGCGGGCACCATCGGAGAAACGGGTGCCTGGCAATCGCTGTGTCCTGGGGCAGACCCCTCAGCTGGGGACCTTTTCAGGGCCTTGACCAAGGAGGTCGAAAGGATCTACTAGCATGCCCGGTGGACCCGTTTTCAAGGTCCGAAAAGACACAGCGAAGGTAAACGGCTAGCAATGTCGCTTTGGTGATTCTGACGCATCCCGTTTAAGAGGTATTCAAAAAGAGGCGCCCGTTGGACGCCTCTCCAATCTCAAATGTAATGTTCCCCCAGCCCTACACCTCGGGCGCCTTGGCTACGGTCTCGCTCTCGGCTGTGAGCGGGCGGTTGTCGATGCGGCGGCCCAGGCGATCGAGCTTCACGAGCAGCCATTCAATGGGATTCGGCCCTGCACCTTCCTCGTCGGCAACCAAATCCACGACGGCAATCTTGGTGCCGTCCTGCTTGAGCGTAACGCTGCCCACCTTGTCGCCCACATGCACCGTGCCCGAAAGATCGTCGTAGCTAACCTTTTCGGTCACTTCGCCGGCGAGTGAGAACACCGTTGCCTGTGCGGCGGGGTCGGCGAGCGTGGCGTCGATCGTCTTGTCCGTCCAATCTGTCTGGCTAATGCGTGCCATGAGCGGGTTGCCGTTGGCGGTCTTCTCCCGCGTGTTGGCGATCGCAACCGCAACTTTGTGACCGTAGTACCAGTTGGCAAGGGCCGCCGTATCGGTAAAGCGCTGGTCGCTGGTGGTGGAGTTCAAAATAACGGTGTAGATCTCGTCGCCGTCGCGGTTGTAGGCGCTCGTAAAGCAATAGCCCGCGTCGTCGGTGGTGCCGGTCTTGCCACCAATGTTTCCGTCCTGACCGAGCAAAACGTTGTGCGTGTCCATGGAATGCGAATGGTCTGAGCCATCGGCGCCCGTGACCTCAATCCAAGAATCCTCGCTCGCGACGACTTCACGAATCGTATCGTCTTTCATGGCTTCCTGCATCATCAGTGCCACGTCATGTGCGGTTGAGTGCATGTCGCCGGCCCACTCATCAAAGTCCAGACCGTGTGGGTTCTCAAAGACCGTGCCGGTGCAGCCGAGCTTTTTGGCGCGCTCGTTCATGGCCTTCACAAAGGTTGCCTCGGCGTCTTTGGTCTTGGGGTCGATCTTTTTGCCCACGTACTCGGCAAGCACGATGGCGGCGTCGTTGCCCGAGGGGATCATCAGGCCGCGTAGTGCCTGCTCTACGGTGAGCTCGTCGCCTTCGAGCAGGCCGGCAGTCGAGTTGCCTACGGTGGCGGCAGCGTTGCTCACCGTGACCTTCTCGTCCATCTTGCAGTTTTCGACGGTCAGGATTGCGGTCATGACCTTGGTGATCGAGGCAATCTTGACCTGTTCATCGGCGCCGCGTCCATAGTAGACGGTGCCGTCTTTGCCCATGACGAGGGCATTGGTCGCATCGATATCGGGCAGGTTTTCGGCCGTGATGCCGCGCGCATCGGCGGTTTTGCCGCAAACATTGTCGGTCGTAAGCACTTGGGCGCCGGCGACGGTGGGCACGCCAGCGGCAAGGGCGATAGCGCAGACAAAGCCGGCGGCAAGCTGGGCTGAGCGCTTTGCAAAAGAGGTGAGGGACTTCACGGATTTCGCTTTCGACGGGATGGTCTCTTCTGGAACAAGAGTATATCGTTTGCCGGCGTCGGCGATCATCGCGTGCGTGCGTGGCCCACATCCGCGCCCGAACGGGCACAAGGGTGCTTAAGGCCGACTTAATCACCCACGCTTGTTGTGTGTGACGGGCGCCCCCTCGGGCATAATGGAGCGCGAGAGGAGCACGCATGAACGAGCGCATTTTGGTAGTTGATGACGAAAAGGCCATCGCCGACTTGGTTGGTATCTACCTTACAAAAGAGGGCTTTGATGTCCAGATTGCCTATAGCGGGGCCGATGCTGCCAAGGCAATCTTGGAGCAGGAGTTCGATCTGGCGCTGCTGGATGTCATGCTGCCCGATATCGATGGCTTTGAGCTGCTGCGTACGATCCGTTCCAGCCATACCTATCCCGTGATCATGCTGACGGCGCGCGATGCCCAGCAAGACAAGATCGAGGGCCTTTCGCTTGGCGCGGACGATTACGTGGTTAAGCCGTTTCGTCCTCTGGAGCTCATCGCGCGCGTGCACGCTCAGCTTCGCCGCTACACCAGCTACGGTAGCCGCGCACAGGCGGCCGAGTCGCCGACCCTCCAGCTCGACGGCTTGGAGATCAACCGCGATGCTCGTTCCGTGACAGTGGACGGTTCACCGGTTCGCCTCACGCCCACCGAGTATTCAATCTTGCTGTATCTGGTCGAGCATCGCGGCAGCGTGGTGGCCGTGGAGGACCTGTTCCGCGCGGTGTGGAACGAGGACTTTATGCCCGGCTCCAACAATACGGTGATGGTGCATATTCGCCACTTGCGTGAAAAGATCGGCGACGACGCACAAAAGCCACGCTTTATCAAAAACGTCTGGGGCGTCGGCTACATCATCGAATAACGCTTTTCGCTTGTGAGGATCTTGATATGACAAAAGACGATAGGCAAGCGTTCGAGGTGCCCGATCGGCTCTTTGAATACGTGAGGTCGGTCGTCGACAACCGCGCGCTTGCAACGGTGCTGCTCTTTTTGCTGAGCCTGCTGCTGATTGGCATCGACAACATCGTCGGAATCTTGGCGGTGCTGCTTGTCGGCTTTTTGCTGATCGATCGATTTGAGATCGTGTGCCGCTGCGTGGTGATTGGCGGCGCCGCGTGGGCCATGACGTTGGCGATTGGCGCCATGGCGCTCGGCGGCATCGAAGGGCCGGTGCTGTTCGATGCCGGCTTTGTATTCAACATGCTTGGCTTTGTGCTGGCGCTTGCAGCGTGCGTGCTGTTCTTGTGTGGCCGCGCCCTGTACTACCAGGGCTACGAGCAGGGCGAGCAGCATGCCGATTGTGTGCTGGCCGCTCGTATTCAAGATCGCCTGATCGATCACCCCGACACCTGGGATAACATCGACGGCGACTTCTTGGAGGTCGAGGGCGCCCTTAACCGCGTGCGTGACCGTGAGCGCAAGGTGCAGCAAGCTCTGCGTGACGAGTCGCATCGCAAGGACGATTTGGTCACGTACTTGGCACATGACCTACGCACCCCGCTTGCCAGTGTGGTGGGCTATCTTTCGCTGCTGCAAGAGGCTCCCGAGCTGCCGGTTGAGCAACGTGCGCACTTTACGGGCGTGGCGCTCGACAAGGCGCACCGGCTCGATACGCTCATCGAAGAGTTCTTCGATATCACGCGTTTTGACTTCCACGATATCGTGCTCACGCGCGGCTATGTTGATCTGGGGTTGCTGCTGGCTCAGGTGACTGACGAGTTCTATCCCATCCTCAACGAGCAGCATAAGGAAGTCCAAGTTGATATTCGCGAGGACCTGACGGTGCTCGTGGATGGCGACAAAATGGCTCGCGTGTTCAACAACATCATGAAAAACGCTATTGCCTATAGCTATGAGGGCTCGACCATCACGATCGAGGCCAGACGCCGGGACGGCGGTGGCGTGCGCGTGCGCTTTATCAATCAGGGCGATCCCATCCCTGCGGCTAAGCTCAAGGTGATCTTTGAGAAGTTCTATCGCCTGGATGCGGCGCGTGCGACCAATCGCGGCGGCGCTGGACTGGGGCTTGCCATCGCCAAGGAGATCGTATGCGCGCACGGCGGTACCGTTGCATGTGAATCGACGCCCGAACACACGATATTCACCATCGAGCTGCCCGCCGCATAGCCAGCGTGCCCTTACAAACACTTGACAATGCGCTCACGTGCATATGAGCCGCGATTCCTACTATCGATACTGCTGAATTGATATCGATGTGGAGGTATGCGGTATGACGGCTGCTGCGGCTGTGGAGCCCACGGAGCTTGAAGAACTCATGAAAGCGCAGGCCGAGGCCGCGCACGAGCGCGAGGTTGGGGATGCGACTCGCCCCACGGCAGAGGATCTTGCCGCCTCGCCGACGCGAATCGATGTTGAGGGCCTCGACCTGTTCTATGGCGACCACCATGCGCTCAAGGACGTGAATATCAAGATCCGCGACAAGCAGATTACCTCGTTCATCGGGCCTTCGGGCTGCGGAAAGTCCACGTTGCTGCGCTGCTTTAACCGCATGAACGACGGCATCAAGGACTGCCGAATCGAGGGCAAGATTGCGCTCGATGGTCAAGATATCCTGGGCGACTACGACATCTGCCGCCTTCGCCAGCGCGTGGGCATGGTGTTCCAGCGCCCCAACCCGTTTCCCATGAGCATCTACGACAACGTCGCCTATGGGCCGCGCGGTATGGGTGTGCGCGATCGCGTCGTGCTCGACGAGCTGGTCGAAGACTCCCTGCGACGCGCCGCCCTGTGGGACGAGGCCAAGGACAAGCTCAAAGAGTCGGGTCTGGGTCTTTCGGGCGGCCAGCAGCAGCGCCTGTGCATCGCCCGCGCACTTGCCGTGCAGCCCGACATTCTGCTGATGGACGAGCCGACCTCGGCACTCGATCCCGTATCGACGCTGGTGGTGGAGCAGCTGGCCTGCGAGCTCAAAGAGACCTGCACGCTCGTGGTCGTTACGCACAATATGCAGCAGGCGGCGCGTATCTCCGATTCGGTCGCATTCTTTTTGCTGGGTGAGCTGGTGGAGCACGCGCCCACCGCGCAACTCTTCAAGAATCCGACCGATCCGCGCACGGCGGATTATTTGACGGGGCGTTTTGGCTGATACCATCTAGTAAAGGTACCTTTAGGGTTAAGATGCGGTCATGCCGGCCGCAAAGGGGTTCAACATGATCTATTACGTCGAGGACGATGACAACATCAGGGATTTGACGGTCTATGCGCTGCGCAAGCAGGGGATTGAGGCCGAAGGCTTTTCGTGCGACGGTGAGTTTAAGGCTGCCGTGGCGCGACGGGTACCCGATGCCGTCCTGCTCGACATCATGCTGCCCGATACCGATGGCTTGGCGATTATGCGTCGACTGCGTGCCGATCGCCTGACGGCGACGGTGCCCATCATGATGCTTACCGCCAAGGATACCGAGCTCGACAAGGTGATGGCGCTCGATGGCGGTGCCGACGATTACCTGACTAAGCCGTTTTCGCTCATGGAGCTCGCCAGCCGCTGCCGCGCACTGCTGCGTCGCGGCGGCATGGTCAAACAGGCAAGCGATGTGCTCAGCGTGGGCGACATCGTGCTCTCGCCCAGCCATCGTGAGGTGACTGTTGCCGGCGAGTCGCTTAAGCTCACCCTGCGCGAGTTCGACCTGCTCGAGTACCTCATGCGCAAGCCCGGCGTGGTCTTTACCCGCGAGTCGTTGCTGCAGAGCGTGTGGGGCTGGGACTTCGACGGCGGTTCGCGCACCGTTGACGTGCACGTGCAGACGCTTCGCCAAAAACTGGGCGAGCATGCCAGCGCCATCGAGACCGTGCGCGGCGTGGGCTACCGCTTGGCCGAGCCTTCTGCCGGTGATGGTGCCGAAGGTGACGACACCGCGGCCACCGCATCGGAGGAGTAACCCGTGGTCTTCGCCCCCCAGGGAAAACATACGCTGTCGCACCGCGTTTTTGTGACGATCTTTGTCTGCGCCATGGCGGTTATCGTGGCGTTTACGGTGCTGGGTGCGTTCTTTGTGCAAAACACCTTGGCGGATGCCACGAGTGCCAACCTGGCGCAAGAAACCGAGCTCATTGCTGCCGCCCTCGACGAGCAGCAGGAGCCCATCCCGTTCTTGCGTAGCCTCGATCGAGAGGACTTGCGCATCACGCTGATTAACAAGGATGGATCGGTTGCCTACGACAACGAGGCGCCGCCTTCCACACTGCCCAACCATGGCGATCGCCCCGAGGTCATCGAGGCCTTTGAGAGTGGTTCGGGTTCCGCGGAGCGCGCAAGCTCTACGCTCGACGAGATTATGCTGTATCGCGCCGTCGCCCTTGATAACGGCCAGGTTGTCCGCTTGGCGCAGGCCCAGCCTGGCGTTGCGGCGATTTTGCTGTCGATGGTGGCGCCGATGCTGCTTATCGCAGCAGCGGGTGCGGTACTCTCGTTTTTTATGGCGCGCCGCGAGTCCCGTGCCATCATCGCGCCTTTGCAAGAGGTGGATTTGGACCACCCACGCCGTAGCTATGAGCACGCCTATGCCGAGATGGTCCCCATGCTTGAGCGTATTGAGTCGCAGCGCCAGGAGCTCAAGCGCCAAATGGCGGTGCTGGCGGACAACGACCGTATGCGCCGCGAGTTCACGGCGAATATCACCCATGAGCTCAAGACGCCGCTTACGGCGATTTCGGGCTATGCCGAGCTCATCGCAAACGGCATGGTCGAGGGCGAGGGCGACCTGCGCAACTTTGGCGGTCGCATCTATCGTGAGGCGGGCCGCTTGGCAGCGCTTGTCAACGATATCCTTACGCTGTCTAACTTGGACGAGGCCGAGCGTGCAGCTGAGGGCGAGGCGGTGCCCATTGGGTCCACGGAGCCTATTGAGCTCTCGCGTGCCATCTACGCGGTCGAGCAGCGTCTTGAACAGGTCGCCCGTCAGGCGAATGTGACGATAAGTCATGAGACCAAGCCTGTGGTCATCGAGGGCGTGTCGCGCTTGATTGACGAGCTCATCTATAATCTGGCAAGCAACGCCATCCGCTACAATCGACCCGGCGGTACGGTTACGCTGCAGTGCGGCACCAACGACGAAGGCCATCCGTTCCTTGCGGTCGCCGACACGGGAATCGGTATCGCGCCTGAAGAACAGGGCAAGGTATTTGAGCGGTTCTATCGCGTGGACAAGAGTAGGTCCAAGGCACGCGGCGGAACCGGTCTGGGGCTTGCCATTGTCAAGCATGCGGCCCTGTATCATCACGCCACGCTCGATCTGTCGAGCGAGTTGGGCGTGGGAACCACCATTACGGTGACGTTTCCCATACAGCAGGACGAGCCATTCGCATAGCGATATAACATAGATATTGATGCAGACGCCGCATTTGACTTTCGGGTGCGGCGTTGTTGTGCAATTTTACGATTGCTTCCGACATTTTTACAGGAGAGCCTGTTTCTTATGTATAGAGTTTGGTCTCGGTAAAAAGATGCGATAACATACGGACAGTTTTGTCAATCCGAACTGGGGAAATGAAAGGCAAGCTGCATGACCCTTCTCGAACTGTTCCAGCTGCTGAAGAAGCACCTTCAGCTGGTCATCACCCTTCCGGTGGTCTGCGCGATCGCCATGGGCATCGTGTCCTTCGTTGCGATGGACAACACCTATACCGCGACGACGAGCATGTACATTCTCGCCAAGACCGACGATAGCGGTCAGATGAGCTACAACGATCTCTCGGCGAGTCAGATGCTTTCCAACGATATCGCCACGCTGCTGGATAGCGATAGCGTTAAGAGCGGCGCAGCCAATGAACTGGGCCTCACCGATCTGGATGACTACAAGGTGTCTGTTTCCTCCGAGACCACCACGCGTGTCATTACGCTTTCGGTTACCGGCACCGATGCCAAGGAGACGGCTAAGGTCGCAAAGGCCATGGCCAGCTCGGTGAGTACGGTCGCTCAGAACGTCGGCGCTGCCCAGAGCATCAACGTTATCGACGAGGCTAAGACCCCCGAAGCCCCCAGCGGTCCCAAGCGTATGCTGTACGTTGCTGTCGCGTTCCTCGCCGGTATCTTTATCGCAGTCGCCTATGTCGTTTTGGCAGACATGCTCAATACCCGCATCCGCGGTGCCGAAGAGGCAGAAGAGCTCCTGGGCATTCCCGTTGTTGGCCGAATTCCGGCTATGAAAGGTGGTAAATAGGCATGGCTAAGGCAAAGAACACCGATAAGCTCGTTGTACAGAATGCCGCCAAGACCCTTCTGGCCAACATCCGCTTTGCGAGCGTGGACGACCCCATTCGCACTATTACCGTCACGTCCTCGATTCCCAACGAGGGCAAGTCTACGGTTTCCATCAACCTTGCCCAGGCTATCGCCACGAGCGGCAAGTCCGTGCTCCTGGTCGAGGCTGATATGCGCCGCAGGTCCCTTTCCGATATGCTCGGCGTTCGTTCGCGCGGCGGACTCTATGCGGTCCTTTCCGAGCAGATCTCCATTGACCAGGCAATTGTCGAGACGGGTCAGAAGAACTTCTACTTCCTCGATGCCGAGCCGCATATTCCCAATCCTGCCGACATCATTGTCTCTCACCGCTTTGCCAAGTTGGTAAAGGCACTGTCCGCCAAGTTCCAGTACGTCATCTTTGATGCTCCCCCGGTCGGCACCTTCATCGATGCTGCCGAGATTGCCAGCCTGACCGACGGTACGCTGTTCGTGGTGCGCGAGGACTTCACCAAGCGCGAGGAGGCACTCAACGCTATCGGCCAGCTTAAGAAGTCCGAAAAGGTCAAGCTCATCGGTACCGTTATGAACTACTGCGAGACCGAGACCAGCGAGTACTACTACTCCTACTACACCAAGGACGGTAAGAAGGTGAAGAAGGGCTCGGACGATCAGGGGACTTCCAAAAAGGGCATCTTCACCAACCGAGCAAACGTTTAGTTGATTAAGGCTGACCTATGCGTGACATTCATTGCCATATCTTGCCGGGTGTAGACGACGGCGCCGCCGATCTCGATGAGAGCTTGGCGATGCTCGAGGCTGCCAAGCGGGCCGGTGTAACCAGAATCGTTTGCACTCCTCACTGCCGTGATCCCTATTTTGATTACGACAAGATGTGGGATGCCTTTGAACTGCTGCGTGATAACGCTGACGGTTTTCCGCTCCAGATGGGCTTCGAGGTCAACCATCGAAAGCTCGTTGAACTTGGTATCGATGCCGCGGAGCACTTGCATTTCGATGGAACCAACGAGTTTCTGCTCGAGCTTTCGACGCATGCCGATGCGTATGCGTTTAGAGAGTACGAGAACACGATTTACGATTTGCAGTGCCGTGGCTACCAGGTGATCATCGCTCATCCTGAGCGCTATCGTGCGGTTCAAAAGGATGTAAGCGTGGCGGAGCGCCTGGTCGATATGGGCTGCAAGCTGCAGGCTTCGGCGGACTTTATTGCCGGCGGTCGCTTTGGTCGCGAAAAAAAGCCGGCACAGCGCCTGTTCGATCAGAACCTGTACAGCTTCATCGCGAGCGATGCCCATAACGTGGGTCATTACGACTGCCTGGCGAAGGCTCGCGCGAAGTTTAGCGTGCGCGGAGCTCATTTTCGCTAATATCTGTCCCTAACGTTCGCATTGAATGAAAGGGCAGCCATGGATATCCAACTTAAGACGGGATGCTTTGATGACGCGGCGTTGGTGCGCCGCGTCGTTTTTATGGACGAGCAGGGCTACGAGAATGAGTTCGACGCTATCGACGAGGATCAGAACTGCATTCATGTGACGCTCTATGTAGACGGCGAGCTTGCCGGTTGCTCGCGCGTGTTTCCCGAGGAGCTTGAGCGCGTGGCTGACGCAGAGGCCCCGGTGTTGCCGGCATGCGACATGGACGAAGGCGTTGCGGCGGGGGAGGCCTACATTATGGGGCGCGTCGCCGTGCTGCCGGCTATGCGTCGTCGCGGACTGGCGAGTGCGATCGTCGAGGCCAGTGCTTCGTGTGCACGCGATGCCGGCGCTAAGCTTATTAAGCTGCATGCGCAGGAATACGTGTTGCCGCTCTATGCAAAGGCGGGCTACACGCAAATTGCCCCGGTAGATTACGAAGACGAGGGCCAGCCCCATGTCTGGATGGCCAAGCGCGTAGATGGCAGATAGGGACGTTCCTTTTCTGCCGGCAGCTGGGGACACTCCTTGGCAATTGACGCATTGGAGCGCTCGGACATACAGTTTTTCGATTCCGTATGTATATATGCGCGCTATTGGGTTATAAAATCTAAGTCTGAACATAGCAGGTCTGCGATGCGGCTCGGGCAACCGGGCCGTTTTTGCGGACGGGGGTAGCGCGAAAGGACTGCACATGCGTCAATTTAAGACCGAGAGCAAAAAACTGCTCGACCTCATGATCAACTCCATCTACACCAATAAGGAAATCTTCCTGCGCGAGCTTATCTCTAACGCGAGCGACGCCGTCGACAAGCTCAACTTTAAGAGCCTGCAGGATCCGAGCGTCAAGATCAACCAGGGCGACCTGGCCATTCGCGTCTCCTTTGATAAAGACGCCCGCACCATTACCATCTCGGATAACGGCATTGGCATGACCGCCGAGGAGCTCGAGCGCAATCTGGGCACCATCGCCCATTCCGGCTCCGAGGAGTTTAAGACCGAGAACGCCGAGCAGCAGGGCTCCGATGTCGACATCATCGGCCAGTTTGGCGTGGGCTTCTACTCGGCTTTTATGGTCGCCAGCCATGTGAAGGTCGTCAGCCGCGCCTACGGCGAGGATGTCGCCCATGTGTGGGAATCCGACGGTCTTGAGGGCTACACCATCGAGGACGGCGAGCGTGCCGAGCACGGTACCGATGTCATCCTGACGCTGCGCGAGAACGAGAAGCTCGATGCCGACGGCGAGGCCGAGACCTACGATCGCTTCCTGACCGAGTGGGGCCTCAAGAGCCTAATTCAGCAGTACAGTAACTATGTGCGTTACCCGATCCAGATGATGGTGTCCAAGAGCCGCCAGAAGCCCAAGCCCGAGGATGCTGGCGATGACTACACGCCCGAGTACGAGGACTACCAGGAGCTCGAGACCGTCAACTCCATGACGCCGATCTGGAAGAAGCACAGCTCCGATGTCGAGCAGAAGGACTACGACGAGTTCTACAAGTCCACGTTCCACGACTTTGACGATCCTGCGCGCACCATCAGCTTCCATGCCGAGGGCACGCTCGAGTACGATGCCCTGCTGTTTGTGCCGGGCCGCGCGCCGTTCGATCTGTACAGCAAGGATTACGAGAAGGGTCTGGCACTCTACAGCTCCAACGTCCTGATCATGGAGAAGTGCGACGACCTGCTGCCCGACTACTACAACTTTGTCCGCGGCGTCGTGGATTCCGCCGATGTGTCGCTCAACATCTCGCGTGAGACGCTGCAGCAGAACCGTCAGCTCAAGGCCATCGCCAAGCGTGTGGAAAAGAAGATCACCGCCGACCTTGAGGATATGCGTGACAACGACCGCGAGGCCTACGAGAAGTTCTTTGAGAACTTTGGCCGCGGTCTTAAGTACGGCATCTACTCGAGCTATGGCATGAAGGCCGATGAGCTCGCCGATCTGTTGCTGTTCTGGTCTGCCAAGGAACAGAAGATGATTACCCTGGCCGAGTATGCCAAGGGCATGCCCGAGGATCAGAAGGCCATCTACTACGCCGCCGGCGACTCGCGTGAGCGCTTGGCCAAGATGCCCATGGTAAAGGGCGTGCTCGACCGCGGCTATGACGTGCTGCTGCTGACGCAGGACGTGGATGAGTTCACCTTCCAGGCTATGCGTGAGTACGTTGCCGCTGATATGCCCAAGATCTACGAGGACGATGCCGCCCGCGAGGCTGCCGAGAAGGCCGTGGCCGATGGTGCCGAGCCCGAGGTTGAGGATCGTCACCTGGAGCTCAAGAACGTCGCAACCGGTGATCTTGACCTGGCGACCGAGGACGAGAAAAAGGAGGCCGAGGACGCCACCAAGGAGAACGAGGACCTCTTTAACGCCATGAAGGAGGCACTCGGCGACAAGGTCGAGAAGGTTGCCGTCTCTGCGCGCCTGACCGATGCTCCCGCGTGCATCACCACCGAGGGCCCGCTTTCGCTCGAGATGGAGAAGGTGCTCCAGAAGGGTCCCGAGGGCGCGCCCGACGGTATGCCCAAGAGCCAGCGCGTGCTCGAGCTCAACGCCAAGCACCCGGTCTTTTCCAAGCTCGTCGCCGCTCAGAAGGCGGGCGACGCCGACAAGATCAAGCAGTACTCCGGTTTGCTCTACGATCAGGCCCTGCTGGTCGAGGGCATTTTGCCCGAGGACCCCGTTGCCTTCGCGGCAGCTGTCTGCAACTTGATGTAGTTCGGGGATACGGCACCGTAACTAGATTAGAACGAGAGTGGATAATCTCCCACTTTTGGCTCGAATGCGGGCTTGAAGTGGGAGATTTTCCACTCTCGTTTCCTTTTGAATGATCCCTTCGTCCCCAAGGGATCATTTATTTGTGCGGGTTGTGGTTTTGTGACCTGCTGAAATTTAGGATACTGTACATCTGTACGTTAACTCATCTTCGTAGTATATTGCTACCCGCAAAACTCAACACCATTGTGCTTTGAGACGTTAAAGCGCCTACTACAATGGTTGTCGATAGTACGATTCGATTCAACGACAGGATGGATGGTCCAAGCGTGAGTCTCGGCAGCAAACTATCCAACGCAAAGGTCTCCTTTGCGATATTCAAGCGCGACATTAAGCGACTGCTTGTGAACCCCGTCGCCTTGGTGGTTACCCTGGGCGTGTGCGTTATCCCCTCGCTGTATGCCTGGTACAACATCGTGGCAAACTGGGATCCGTACGGAAACACCCAAGGTATCAAGATTGCCATCGCCAACAACGATCAGGGCACTCAGAATGACTTGGTGGGCGAGCTCAACGCGGGCGACCAGGTCGTCGATCAGCTCAAGGAGAACGATCAGCTGGACTGGACCTTCGTCGATTCGGCCGCCGATGCCAAAGAGGGCGTCGAGAGTGGTGAGTACTATGCGGCCATCGTAATCCCCAAGAACTTCTCCGACAATCTTGTTTCGATGCTCGATGGCAATTACCATCAGCCGAAGCTCACCTATTACGTCAACGAGAAGAAGAGCGCTATTGCGCCCAAGGTCACCGACACTGGTGCCAATACCATCGAGGAGCAGATCAACTCGGAGTTTGTCTCCACGGTGGGCGAGACCGTCGCGGGCATTGCCAAAGATGCTGGCATCGACCTTAAAGACAAGGCGAACCAGACCCGGGATTCGCTGGCGGGCTCGGTGTCCGAGGCGTCTGATACCCTGGGCGAAGTACGCGATTCCATCGGCGACATGAACACCGCCATCGACAAGACGAGCAGCTCGATTGCTTCGGCCGATGCTGCGCTGGCGGGCCTGCAGGGGCAGGCGCCCTCTCTAACGCAGGCGATCTCCCAGGGCAACGACCTGCTGGGCGAGGCTCGCGCCACGGCGGGCAACTCTATCACCTCGCTCTCCAAGGCACTCTCGGAAGGTAGCCTTGCACTCACCAAGACGTCAGCCTCCGCGAACGCTGCGATTGGCAAGCTAACGGGTACGGTCACATCTACGACCACCCGCATCGACAACTCGCTCGAGTCTCTCCAGGCGACGATCGATCACAATAAGGCCGTTATCGGGCACTTGGAGATTCTCGTTAATGACACGTCGACAGGTTCCGAGGAAATTGACGCGCGCATTGTATCGACCATCGATTCGCTTCGCGAGCAAAACCAGAAGCTGCAGAGCATCAAGGATGGCCTTTCTGCACAGTCGAGCGCCATGGCAAACGACGCTACGGCAATCTCGAACGCGAGCAACGCACTCAACGCGGCAATTCAGACCGGTACGGCTAACCTCGGTCAGGCTCAGACCGATCTGGGTCAGAACGCACTTCCGAAGGCTTCGAGCGCGCTTGACTCCTTTGCCGCCGTTTCGGGCGATTTGACCGGCATTGTGTCGGGTATGACCCCCACGATAGCGAGCGCGCGCGGCACGCTAGCGCAGCTCGACGCCACGCTCAAGCAGGCAAAGACCACGCTATCCCAAACCGACGCCTCCCTTGCCAAGGTTCAGGACAAGCTCGCGACCGCCGCCAATGACATTGCGGCGCTGCAGACCTCTGAGTCTATGGGCGAGTTAGCCGACCTCATGGACGTCGACGTCAATGACGTGGCAGATTTCATGGCATCTCCGGTTGAGCTGACGTCCAAGTCAATCTATCCGGTCAAGAGCTTTGGCTCGGGCATCGCGCCCTTCTACACCAATCTGGCGCTGTGGGTGGGCGGCTATGTGCTCATCGCTATCTATAAACTCGAGGTCGACCGCGAGGGCATCGGTAGCTTTACGGCGCGTCAGGGCTACTTTGGCCGCTGGCTGCTGCTGGTGATCCTGGGCGCGTTCCAGGCCATTATCGTTACGGTGGGAGATTTGGTCATTGGCGTACAGTGCGTTAACCCGCTGCTGTTCGTGCTGGGCGGCATCGCGATTTCATTCACCTACGTCAATATCATCTATGCGCTGTCCACCACGTTTAAGCATATCGGTAAAGCCATTGGCGTCATCCTCGTCATTGTGCAGATCCCCGGCTCGTCGGGCATGTATCCCATCGAGATGATGCCCGGCTTCTTCCAATGGCTGCATCCGCTGCTGCCCTTCACTTATGGCATCAACCTGCTGCGCGAGACCGTCGGTGGCATGTATTCGTTCAACTACCTGTTCAACCTGTGCGTCCTGGGCGTGTTCCTTGCCATCGCGCTCTTTATCGGTCTGCAGCTGCGCCCGTTGCTGCTCAACCTCAATCTGCTCTTTGATAAGCAGCTTTCCACGACGGGCCTAATGATCTGCGAGTCCAACGACCTACCGCGCCAGCGCTATTCGCTGCGCACGGCCATGCGCGTCATGCTCGATTCGGATTCGTACCGTCGCGAGCTGCTCGATCATGCCGTGGCGTTTGAGCATCGCTACCCGTACTACATCAAGGGCGGTTTTGCCGCCGTGGTAGGCGTGCAGGTTCTGCTCTTTGTGCTTTCGACGGTGCTCGATATCGACAATAACGGCAAGATCATCCTGCTCGTTATCTGGATCATTTCGGTTATCGCCATCTGCGGCTGGCTCATCAACATCGAATACATCCGTGCGAGCCTCAATACCCAGATGCGTATCTCGGCGCTTTCGGACGAGGACCTTCGCCGCGAGATGCGCGAGCACACGGCGGCGATCCCTGCCGCCCGTCGCATGTTTGGTCTCAACGCCAGCGAGCGTGGCGCCAAGGGAGGCGAACAGCCTACGAGCCGTCTGCCGCATATCGGTGCGCATCGTAAGGCTCAAGATGCCGACGGCGCTGACAACGTAAACGGAAACGACGGGGACACCACCCCGCTTGGCAAGCACTCTAAAGGAGGTGAGGCATAAATGAAAAACATCCTGCACCTGTTTAAGCGCG
Organism: Collinsella sp.; assembly: GCA_019414645.1. Taxonomy (GTDB): domain Bacteria; phylum Actinomycetota; class Coriobacteriia; order Coriobacteriales; family Coriobacteriaceae; genus Collinsella. The sequence goes on along the minus strand of DXLP01000013.1, from coordinate 10,409 downwards.
ATGTCCAAAACGTGTCTCGCTCCGTAATCGGCTTGGTTGTCGTGATGGGCCTCATTATCGTGCCGTGTCTGTACGCGTGGTTTAACATCGCCGGCAGCTGGGATCCGTACGGCAACACCGGCAATCTTAAGATCGCCGTGGTCAACACCGATGAGGGTTACGAGAGCGATCTGATCCCCGTCGAGGTTAACGTGGGCGAAAACGTGACCGCCACCCTACGCGGCAACGAGAGCTTCGATTGGGTTGTGCTTAACGATCGCGAAAAGGCTATCGAGGGCGTTAAGTCGGGCGCGTACTATGCTGCCGTCGTTATCCCCAAAACGTTTAGCGCCGACATGATGACGCTTTTCTCGACCGACGTGAAACACGCCGATATCGAGTTTTACGAGAACCAGAAGGCCAACGCCATCGCGCAGATCGTGACCGAGAAGGGTTCGAGCGCCGTTCAGAACCAGGTTAACGAATCTTTTACCGAGACCATTACGAGCATCGGTCTTAAGACGGTGTCCAGCCTGCTCGATTACATGAGCACCGACCAGGTCAGCAACTTTATCGCCAACCTGTCCTCGACGCTCGGCGATTCGGTCCAGGACCTGAAGGACGTTCAGGCCAGCGCAACGTCGCTTGCGGGCATTTTGAGCTCCACGTCCGATTCGCTGACGTCGGCGAGCGGCATGCTCAAGCAGACCGGTGCCGTCGATGAGTCGACAAAGCAGCTCATGGAACATGCCAAAAGCGGCATCGATGATTCCAAAGAAGCGCTTAAGGCGGCAAGCGATGCCATCGATGCCGCGATCGATGGAAGTGCGGGTTCGTTCGACAATGTGTCTGCCGAGCTCGCGAAGGCGTTCGATGCCGCGAACCAGCATGTCGACCTTACGGTGTCCCAACTCAACGATGCCGCTGCGGCCCTCAATGCGCGCGCCAAGGATATCGATGAGATGGCCGATCAGCTCCGCAGCCTTGCCGACCAGGTGAGCGATGAGAATTTGAAGGACGGTCTCAAGTCTGCCGCGACGTCGCTGGGCAGAATCGCCGTTGAGTACCGCAACAATGCCAAGGATCTGGCGGCCACCGCGAAGTCTCTCTCCGATAGCATGGCAGAGGTTAACAAGTCGCGTGCCGAGGTCGATCAGGCAATCGCGGATGCCAAGGCTGGTATCTCGGGCGCCAAGATTGACTACGACTCTACGTTCTCGGTTAAGGCCAAGGAGCTCAAGAAGACTATTTCGGGCATTTTGGATTCGCTCAACGGTATCTCGGGCGACCTGGATAGTGCTGTTGCCGGCCTGACCGACGCATCCGGTTCGCTGGCAAAGGGCCTCTCCAAGGCTGCAAAGCTGGTCAACAAGGCTTCCGATCAGCTGGGTGAGGCGTCGGACAAGATCAGCGCTTTCAAGGACGAGCTCGACGGCGCCTTGATGTCGGATGACCTCGCTACGATCAAGACGATGATCGGCAATGATCCCGAGGGTCTGGCCGTGTCGCTTTCCGGCCCTGTTGCACTCGACCGTAAGCCGGTCTATCCGATCCGCAACTACGGTTCGGCCATGGCGCCGTTCTACACGATTCTGTCGCTCTGGGTCGGCTCGATCGTACTGGCGGCCATGATGAAGGTCTCGGTTGACGATGAGCTTATCAACGAGCTCATCCCCGTGCGCCTGCACGAGATCTATCTGGGTCGTTACCTGTTCTTCGGCGGTTTGGCTCTGCTGCAGGCAACGCTCGTGTGCGCGGGCGACATTCTGTTCTTTGGCATTCAGTGCGACAACCCGCTGCAGTTTGTGCTAGCGGGTTGGGTCGCGAGTCTCGTGTTCTCCAATATCGTCTACACGCTTACGGTTTCGTTTGGCGATATCGGCAAGGCGCTCGCTGTCGTGCTGTTGGTCATGCAGGTCGGTGGTTCGGGCGGCACGTTCCCCATCGAGATGACCGGCCCCGTGTTCCAGGCAATCTATCCGTTCCTGCCGTTCACCCACGGCATCAACGCCATGCATGCCGCCATGGCTGGCGCCTACCATATGGAGTACTGGGTTGAGCTGGGCATTCTGGCGAGCTATCTGATTCCGTCGCTGGCCTTGGGCGTCGTCTTCCGCCGTCCGGTCATCAAAGCCAACGACTGGATCATCGAAAAGCTTGAAAGCACGAAGCTTATTTAGTTACGCGGTTTTACCAAACCGCGTAACGGCTCGACGCTGCAAACGGCCCCAAGCGGCAATCTGACGTTCAATTTCAAGGGCGCGACCAGAAGGTCAGCGCCCTTTCATTTCACGTCACCTTGCTCGCTTGGGGTCGTTTTCGCTGATATTGCCGGAGCATCGAGGTTTACTCTGCCGACGCTTTAGTGGGCTGGATTGCGTGGGCTGCTTGGTTGTTGCTACAGTAGCGGGGCGTGCCGGGGGTCCGGTGCGCCCCGTTTTTATTTGACCATGAGGCGGCACGCAGCCATACGCGTGCGGACACCACGCCCAGATTGAGTGTGAGGATGTTCCATGGCCCAATACGCTGCCAACGAAATCGAAAACATGCCCGATAGCCCTGTGGCCCGTGAGGATTTGGGCGCGGGCGGTATTCCCAGGGGCGCCGGCGCACGCTCCCCGCTGTTCTGGAAAGTTTTGCTACTTTCGGTGGCGGTCATCTGGGGCTACTCCTTTACCACTATGAAGGACGCACTCGGCACCATTCCGGTGTTCGAGCTGCTCTATGTACGCTTTCTGCCTGCAGCGTTGGTCATGTTTGCCGTCTTCCACAAGCGCATCACTGCACATTTCAACGCTCGCAATCTGATCGTTGGCCTGAGTATGGGCGTGCTCATGTGGGCGGCCTATGCGTTGCAGACGGTCGGTCTGTCATATACTACGGCGGGCAAGAATGCTTTTTTGACGGGCACGTATTGCATCCTCGTGCCGTTCGCGAGCTTTTTTCTGAGCGGAGAAAAACTCACCCGCTATAACCTGGGCGCGGCACTGCTGTGCTTGGCGGGCATTGGCTTGGTGGCGCTCGATAGCGTCGAGTTCAACATCGGTGACGTCATTACGCTGGCAGGCGCGGTCTTCTTCGCCATCCAGATGGCGGTGACCGCCAAGTACGGTCGCAAAATGGACATCAACGTTATCACGTTTTGGATGTTTGTGGGCAACGGCGTGCTGAGCCTGGTTTCGTCGCTGTTATTCGAGACCCAGGCGCCTCTGTCCGTGTGGACGCCGAACTTTATCGGTGTGATGGCGTTTCTCTCGGTGGGCTGCACATGCGTGGCTCTGCTCATCCAAAACGTCGGCCTGGCGCATGTCCCGGCTTCGACGGGCTCACTGCTCCTTTCGATGGAGTCGCCTTCGGGCGTGTTGTTTTCGGTGCTGCTGATGGGGGAGGCGCTCACCTCGCGCCTGCTCGCCGGCTTCGTGCTTATCTTCCTGTCGATTATCTTGAGTGAGACTCACTTCGATTTTTTGCGCAAAAAGCCGCGCCCGCAATTGTAAACAACTTGTTGCGCCGCCCTCCCGGGGCGGCATTTTTTATGCGTCGCCCTTAAAGTTGTACTTTGCACTTTACGCTATCAAAGTGCTTGCTGCAAAAACGTTACTGGAGGGCATCTATGGCACCAGCTTTGTTCGATTTTCAACCGCAACCAGCGCCCAAGGCTACCGCAGCGGCGCAGGCCGCTATCGGTGACGGTCTTGTTGCGGAAGCTCAGACTTTTGCAGACGAGCTTGCTGTGTGGCGACACGATCTACACCAGATGCCCGAGCTGGGTAACAACCTTCCGCAGACGTCCGCCTTTATCCAGGCGCGTCTGGACGAGATGGATATTCCCTATGCCGTGCTTGTTGACGGCTCCTGTGTCGTTGGCCTTATCGGTGCCGGCGCGGCAGCTGCTGCTCGGGGTAACGGTACGTGCACGGACAAGCAGGCCGGTACGGTCATCATGCTCCGCGGCGACATGGATGCCCTTCCCGTTGCCGAGGAATCCGGCGAGCCCTTTGCATCCACCAACGGCTGCATGCATGCTTGCGGCCACGATATGCATGCGACGGCCCTGCTTGGTGCCGCCCGTCTGCTCAAGGCTCGCGAGGCCGAGCTTGTCGATGCCAATGCCACGGTTAAGCTGCTGTTTCAGCCGGGCGAGGAAACTTTTGAGGGTGCCCGCGCCGCCATCGCCGACGGTCTGCTGCAGAACCCGCGTCCCCAGGCCGCCTTTGCCATGCATGTCAATAGCCAGTCGCCGCTTGGCCTGGTGCTCTACGGCAGCCCGGCGCTTTCCGGCGTGTACGGTTTTCGCATTATGCTCCAGGGCAAGGGTGGCCACGGTTCCAGCCCCGAGATCTGCATCGACCCCATCACGGCGGGTGTGCATGTGCACCTGGCACTCCAGGAGCTCATCTCCCGCGAGGTGCCGGCGGCCAAGGAAGTCGCGCTTACCGTTGGCAAGTTCGCCGGCGGTCAGGCCGCAAATGTCATCCCTGATACTTGTGTGCTCGAGGGAACGCTGCGTGGCTTCGATGTCGAGCTCATGGAGCACCTCAAGGCCCGCATCGCGGAGGTCGTCAAAGGCGTTGCCACGACCTATCGTACGCCGGCGACTATTGAGACGCTCTCGGATGTTCCCCCGCTCGTACTCGATGACGATATGACGCAGGCGTCGCTTGGCTACGTGGGCGCGGTGCTGCCCAAGTCCGCCTTCCTGCCGCTGTTCCACGCCATGGCGAGCGAGGACTTTGCGCTTATCTCGAGCGAGATCCCGAGTGCGTACTTTACCGTGGGCGCCGCTGTAACCGATACGGATGAGCATTTTGCTCAGCATCATCCCAAGGCACGCTTTAACGATGCCGAGCTGCCGCTCGGTGCCGCGGCCTATACCGCCGTCGCTTTGGGCTATATCGCCGACCACCGGTAGCACCCAACCTTGCTACTCGTTTGTTTAAAAAGGAGCAGTATGTCCCAGCAGCGTAAGTTCTTCCCCGGCTGGCTCGTGGTGGCTTCCGGCTTTGTCATCATGGCCACGTGCTACACGATTTTCGTTAACTGCATGAGCCTGTTTCAGCCGCTCGTCGTCAGCGACCTGGGCATCACGCTTGCGCAGTACAACATCTCCAACGCCATCTCCACCGTGGTGAGCGTTATCGGCTCACTTGTGATCGGTCATGTTGCCGATAAAGTAAGCGGTCGCGTTTTGGGCTCCCTCACTGTAATCGCCACCTCTGCCGTTCTTGCCGGCATGAGCCTTGTCGGTGAACTGTGGCAGGTCTACGTGCTCTTTTCTGTTTGCCCCGTTCTGTTTGTGGCCGCCCTGGAAGCCGAATAGATGCTCGTACCATCATTCGGTTTCCAAGGCGGTCACGGGCCTACGAAATGATCCGTTTTCCTCCGTCCCCAACAGATCACGTGATCCGAAGGGGACGGAGGAAAGCGGATCGCAAACAGCGGCGGTGCGTCAGGCCGAACGAGTCCCCATACCCTCGTTCGGTCAGACGCACCGCCGCTGTTTGTGTTTGTGCCGTATAATGTCCACTACCTATGACGCGATACAAAAGAAAGGTGTTTGCCCATGCAGGCACAGAAGGCGGAGGGAACCCGCGACCTTATCGGCGCCGAGATGCGCGCTTGGCAAAAGATGCAGCAGATCGCTGCCGGCGTGTTCGAGCCGTTTGGCTTTAAGCCCATCGAGACGCCCGCGATCGAGCAGGTGGACGTCTTTGTCCACGGCATCGGCCAGTCGACCGACGTCGTGCGCAAGGAGATGTTCCGCGTCTTTAGCGGCGCCAACCTGGAGCGCGTCTTTGCTGAGGGCACCGATAGCAAGCTCAAGCCCAAGCAGCGCCTGGCGCTTCGTCCCGAGGGCACGGCCGGTGTGGTGCGCGCCGTCGTGGAGAACAACCTGGTGCCCCAGGGCTCCACGCCGTTTAAGGCTTATTATGCCGAGGCCATGTTCCGTGGCGAGCGTCCCCAGAAGGGTCGCCTGCGCCAGTTCCACCAGGTGGGCATCGAGTGGCTCGGCGCTCCCGATCCGGCAGCAGACGCCGAGTGCATCATCATGCTTATGGAGTTCTACAAGCGTCTGGGCTTCGATCTTTCCAAGCTCCGTCTGCTCATTAACTCGATGGGCGATGCCCAATGCCGTCCGGCCTATCGCGAGCAGGTCAAGCAGTTTATCCTCGATCACGCCGACGAGATGTGCGACGAGTGCCGCGAGCGCGCCGAGCTCAATCCGCTGCGTGCCTTCGACTGCAAGAACGACCACTGCCGCGAGATCATGGCCGACGCACCGCTGATGGGCGACAACTTGTGCGATGAGTGCCGCGAGCACTACGAGCAGGTCAAGCGCTATTTGGATGCGGCGGGTATCGAGTATGTCGAGGATCCCACCTTGGTGCGCGGCCTGGACTACTACACCCGTACCGTCTTTGAGGTCGAGGCCCCTGGCGCCGGCGTCGGCTCCATCGGCGGCGGCGGTCGCTATGACGGCTTGGTCGAGCTCGAGGGTGGCAAGCCCACGGCAGGCGTCGGCTTTGCCGTCGGTTTTGAGCGTGCGCTGCTGGCCCTGCAGGCCTTTGGCAGCGACCTGGGTGCCGAGGAGGCCCCGTGCGTCTACGTCGCCAATGCCGGCAAGGAGCTGCGCCAGAACGTCTTCGCCATTACGCAGGAGCTTCGCGCCGCTGGCATCGTGACCGAGGCCGACTACCAGGGTCGTTCGCTCAAAGCTCAGTTTAAGCAGGCCGATAAGGTGGGCGCCAAGCTCATTTTGGTCCTGGGTGGCGACGAGCTTGCCGCCGGCAAGGTCAAGGTGCGCGACATGCAAAGCCATGACGAGGTTCTCGTCGATCTGGCCAACGTGGTCGAGGCGGTTCGCGAGCGCCTGTAGCGCATGATTTTTGAGCTGTAGTGCCGCTGAGGTGCCCAGCTCATTGCGAGCGATTGTTACGGGGGTGTTTCGCTTTTATGCGGAATGCCCCCATTTACGTATGCCGCCCACCGAGAAATACGACCATTTAGGGCAAAAACCCTTGCAATGCAGAAAATACTTTTGTGTGGTAAAGCGCAATCAGTGTCGAAAGTATTTCTCAAGCGCCTATAATGAATACCGCATGTTACGTGCATAGAAAGAGGAATGGGAGGAAACGTGGCTGAGAACCTAAGCAACCAGTCTGTACCCGAAGCCGCGGCGCGCGTCGCTGCCGTGGTCAACCGCCTCGTTAACCGAATCGGCTCGAATGCCGAGTCCAGGGAGCGTCTCGCCGAGATCGAGATCCCCGAGGAGCTGCGCGATAATCTGGCGCTGTTCCTGCGCCTGGAGCGTCGTGTGCTTAGCGAGTATGATCCTGAGATCGCGGACCTGTTCGACAAGATCCTGTTGGCCGAGATTGTGGCCAATGCCGGCAACCCCGGTACCCGCGCTGCCGACGAAGTCGTCGACGAGCAGGGCGTGCCCACCGCCGACGAGCCCACTGCCGTGGCATTTCGTGAGGTCGTCGATCTGATCGACAGCCTGCCGCTCGATAAGCAGCAGGTCATTGTCCGCGCCTTTACGAGCTTCTTCCATTTGGCAAACCTGTCGGAGGAGAACTACCGTGTGGCGCAGCTGCGCGAGCGCGAGGCCGGTGCGTCGACCGATACCGAGGTCGATCCCGCCAACGAGCTCACCGTCGCCTATCACCAGCTGGTGAATGAGCTGGGCGTCGAGGGCGCCAACGAGCTGCTCGGCAAGCTTGAGTTCCATCCCGTCTTTACCGCGCATCCCACCGAGGCCCGTCGCAAGGCCGTCGAGGGCAAGATTCGCCGTATCTCCAACCTGCTGGAGGAGCGTCCGCGTCTGGGCGGCTCCGACCTGGTGGAGAACGAGCGCCATATGCTGCAGGAGATCGACGCCCTGGTGCGTACGAGTCCCATCGCGCTCAAGAAGCCCACGCCGGTCGAGGAAGCCGATACCATCATCGACATCTTCGATAACACGCTGTTCGACGTTATCCCCGTCATCTACCGTCGTTTTGACGACTGGGTGCTGGGCGACAAGGCCGGCACCGTGCCGCCGCTGTGCCCGGCGTTCTTCCACCCCGGCAGCTGGATCGGTTCCGACCGTGACGGCAACCCCAACGTTACCGCCAAGGTGAGCCGCGAGGTCGCCGCCAAGTACTTCACCCACATGGTGCTCAAACTCGAGGACAAATGCCGCCGCATCGGCCGTAACCTCACGCTCGAGGCCACCTACAGCAAGCCTTCTGCCGAGCTCATTAACCTGTGGAACCATCAGGTCGAGATGAGCCCTCGGTACACGGCCCGCGCCGAGCTGATCTCCGAGCACGAGCCGCATCGCGCCGTCATGCTCGTCATGGCCGACCGTCTGAACGCCACCGTGCGTCGCATCACCGACACCATGTACCACAGCGCCGATGAGTTCCTGGACGACCTGCGCGTCGTCCAGCGTTCGCTGGCCGCCTGCGGTGCCGTCCGTGCTGCCTACGGCCCGGTCCAGACCATCATCTGGCAGGTCGAGTCCTTCGGCTTCCATATGGTCGAGATGGAGTTCCGTCAGCATTCCGTGGTGCATGCCCGCGCCCTCAAGGATATCCACGAGAACGGTATCCATGGCGACCTGCAGCCCATGACGCGTGAGGTCATCGATACCTTCCGCGCTATCGGCTCCATCCAAAAGCGCTACGGCAAGAAGATGGCGCACCGCTACATCATCTCGTTTACCAAGAGCGCTCAGCACGTGGCTGACGTCTTTGAGCTGGCCCACCTGTCCTTCGCGCACGAGGAGGACGTTCCCGAGCTCGACGTGATCCCGCTGTTCGAGCAGCTCGAGGACCTCGAGGGCTGCGTCGATGTGCTCGACCAGATGCTTACGTTGCCCGTGGTGCAAAAGCGCCTTGCCCAGACCAACCGCCGCATGGAGGTCATGCTGGGCTACTCCGACTCCTCCAAGGATGCCGGTCCTACCACGGCCATGCTCGCGCTGCACTCCGCGCAGGAGCGCATTGCCAAGTGGGCCGAGAAGAACGATATCGACCTGGTGCTCATGCACGGTCGCGGCGGTGCCGTGGGCCGTGGCGGCGGCCCGGCTAACAAGGCCGTGCTGGCGCAGCCCAAGGGTTCGGTCAACTGCTTCTTTAAGCTCACCGAGCAGGGCGAGGTCATCTTTGCCCGTTACGGCAACCGCACGCTGGCTCAGCGCCATGTTGAGTCCGTTGCCGCCGCAACGCTTTTGCAGTCGGCCCCGAGTGTCGAGAAGACTAACACCGAGACCACGCAGAAGTTCTGGGATATGGCCGAGAAGCTTAACGCCGCAAGCCACGAGCGCTATCTGGACCTGCTGAACACCGAGGACTTTACACCGTGGTTCTCGACCGTGACGCCGCTGACCGAGGTCGGTCTGCTGCCGATTGGCTCGCGTCCCGCCAAGCGCGGCTTGGGCGCCAAGTCGCTCGACGACCTGCGTACCATTCCGTGGATCTTCAGCTGGAGTCAGGCGCGCATTAACCTGGCCGCTTGGTACGGCCTGGGCACCGCCTGCGAGCAGCTGGGCGACCTTGACCAGCTCAAGGCTGCCTACCAGGAGTGGCCGTTCTTCCGCACCTTTATCGACAACATCGAGATGTCGATCGCCAAGACCGACCAGCGCATCGCCAAGATGTATCTGCACCTGGGCGATCGCCAGGATCTGTCCGAGAAGGTCTTCACCGAGATGCAGCTCACGCGTAAGTGGGTCCTTGCCATCGTCGGTGACGAGTGGCCGCTGCAGCGTCGTCGCGTGCTCGGCTGTGCCGTCCGCGTGCGTAACCCCTATGTCGACGCCCTGTCCATCGCCCAGGTCCGCGCCCTTCGTGAGGTGCGTATGAACCAGGACGAGATGGCCGAAGAGAAGAAGGCCGAGTACATGAGCCTGATCCTTTCGACTGTGACCGGCGTCTCGGCAGGATTGCAGAACACGGGGTAATCGATAGCCCTGTGGCTCTCACCGGGACCCGATGGGTTTCCCTCTGAATGCGTCCTCGCACTTGAAGCCCTCTTATCCTGCTCCTTCGGAGCTGCGGATAAGGGGGCTTCGTGCTGCGGAATGCATTCAGAGGGAAACCCATCGGGTCCCTGCGTCCTCGGTCTTCTGGGATTAAAGCTGAAGGGAATAAGGCGCGCTTCGCGCATAGCGTGGAGTGCGGCGAGGGCTTCTTGCGTCCTGCGGAGTGTGCCTAAAAGTAAACTAATGGCGGGCCCTGCGATGTCTGGTCTTCGGCGGATCAGCCGCTGGGTGAGGGTGGTGCTTGGGGCGACGTGCAAAAAACGGAGTTTTCAGCAGCCAAAGATTGGTGCATAAGGCTATGGGTGACGTTCGCGGCCCCTGTTGATGCTTTTGCACGACAATTGGGGGTCGCGCGCGCAGACGTGGTGTAAGAGTGTCCTGAGGTCCGTCGCTGCAAGTC
>DXLP01000012.1 GCA_019414645.1 Collinsella sp. | reverse complement strand
CTGGTGATCTCCGCCTTGAGAGGGCGGCGTCCTAAACCGCTAGACGAACGGGCCACATGACATCTGCACTGCCGTGCTGCGAAGACATATATTACGGGACAAAAAACGCGAGCGCAAGAAGAAATTCCAAATTGCCCAAATTTTGTCGGGAGGTTATGGAACGCGCAGGTCAACCAAGTAGATCATTTGGGACGAACCGAAGGATGTTTATCCCAGGTGCAGATGGGCCAGAAGGGCTTCGCGCTCGTTGGGGACGTTATCCTCGATCACAGCGTCGAGGGCGGCATTGAGAAGCTGCCCCAACTCCGGCCCCGGTTTGACGCCGGCGCGAATCAAATCGCCGCCGTTGATGGCAAGCATCTTGAGCGTATAGGGCTCCCCAGCCTCAAGAAGTCCGTGGGCGAGTGAGCGCATTTCCTCGATCGTCTCGACGTAATAGAAGCACGACGGCGCCTTACCCAGCGTATCGGCACGCTTAAGGTCCATAAGCTCGTCAATCAGACGCGGCGTGTCGACGCCCTCGCCCGAAAGCAAGCGCATCATATTGAGCAAACAGGAACGCTCGGGACGCAACGGCTTATCGTGATACCTGATAAGCAGACACACATCGCGAACCAAATCGTGCGAAAGCGCCAGACGATCCATAATGGCGCGCGCCTTCTTGGCGCCAAGCTCGGGATGACCGTAAAAGTGACCGCTGCCCGCATGGTCGACCGTAAAGCAATCGGGCTTGGAGACGTCATGCAAAAACGCTGCCCACATTAAACTCGACGAAGGCGCGACGCCGTCACACAGTGCCAGCTCCCCCGCCACCGTCAACACGCGAGCGATATGCTCGTAGACATTAAAGGCATGGTAGACGCTGCGCTGGTCAAACCCACGAGCCGGCGAAAGCTCGGGCACGGCGGCACAAATAAGCTCGGGGTAGCGCAGCATCGCGTCTCCCCCATGACCGGTCGAAAGAATGCCTTCGAGCTCAATGCCCACGCGCTCGCGTGCCACGGCATCGAGCAGCGGCGAGCACTCGGCAAGCGCCAGTTTAGTCTTAGGCTCGATCATAAAATCCAAACGACAGGCAAAACGTACCGCGCGTAGCATGCGAAGCGCATCCTCGTTAAAGCGACGCTTGGGATCTCCAACGGCACGGATCAGCTTGCGTTCAAGGTCGCCCTGGCCATCGTAGCGGTCGACAAGACCGCGCTGGGGGTGCCAAGCCATGGCGTTAACGGTAAAGTCACGACGCGCCAGATCGTCTTCAAGCGACGCCGCACGCTCCACACTCTGGGGATGGCGACCATCGGTATAAAAACCATCCAGGCGATACGACGTGACCTCAATGCGCTCATCGTCACAAATAGCAGTAATGCCGCCAAATTTAATCCCCGACTCAACCACCGCAATGCCGGCGACCTCGAGAGCCGCCTTGGACTCCTGCCACAGACCACTGCAGCACATGTCGACATCGTGGCTGGGGCGTCCCATCAGGGCGTCACGTACCCAACCGCCCACGAACCAGGCCTCAAGACCGGCTGCCTCAAGCGCACGTAGCACACGCAGGGAGGCGTCTGAGGGCTGCGTACCGTTGAGCGAAACATTGCACATACCTATGGCCTCCTACGCATGTAAGCGTTAATCGATGGTTCTCAAGAAGTCTAACAAGAAACGAGCATGTGCGCACATGCAATCACGCGGTCAATTCGAACGAACGGGACAGTAAGCGCCACATACGACCAGAACGCAAAAACCCGCCTTGGGAATCCAAAGCGGGTGTTCGGCAACGATGTATCGATGCGGCTAGCAGACCTGGCGAACCTCGATGTGCTTCTTATATTCGTCCACCTTGGCAAAATCGCCCAGACCGGGGCACTCCACCACGTTGGCGCCGGTAGCCATCGAGAGGCGCAGGGCGTCCTCGACGCGCTCGGGAGCGTCGTGCCACACGGACAGGAAGGCGGCCAGCGAGGAATCGCCGGCGCAGACGGTCGACAGCAGCTTGACCTCAAAGGTGCGGTTGGCAAACCAGATATGCTCGCCGTTGGAGAAGTACGCACCGGCGCCACCAAGGGTCAGCAGCACGTTCTTGGCGCCCTTGGCATGAAGCTCAGCCATTGCGCCCTTAACAGACTCATCGTCGCCACCGCTCACCTTAATGCCAAAGATGTCAAGCAGCTCGTCGTCATTGGGCTTGATCAGCAGTGGCTCCATGGCAATGAGGTCTGCCAGCTGATGGCTCGAGATGTCGAGGACGAACTCGGCCCCCTTGGCCTTGACACGGCGCAGGACCTCGGCCAAGAAGCCCTCGGAAGTGTTGGGGGGCAGCGAGCCACTGATGACCAGGCAGGTCATGTCATCGAGCGAATCGATAAGATCAAACATCTCCTGTTCGTTGGCAGCATTGATGGCGGCGCCTGCGTTGACCATGTTGTACTCGGTGTCGGGACCGGCGTTGAGGAATACGTTGACGCGCGTGATGCCGTCAGTCCACACAGGCTTGACAGGCACGCCCAGGGCCTCGGCGCCCTTGACGATAAACTCGCCCGAGAAACCGGCAAAAAAGCCCAGGATCGTGGTGTCGACACCGTAGTGATCGAGGGTGAACGAGACGTTGAGACCCTTGCCGTTGGGCGTATAGACCGCGTTGCGCGTACGGGTGACGGTGTTGGCGGAAAGACCGTCGCAGGCAATGTTGTAGTCAATGGCAGGATTTGCAGTGAGCGTGTAAATCATGTAAGTTCCTTTCACAAGGCAACGTGTTAATGAAAGTATATTCCACGCTTCGAGAAAAGGCTATAGCAACTCGGCAAACGGTGTAGAACGCGTGCGGGGCGGCAGCAAAGCGGCAAGGCGCGGCACAAATACAGGAGCGCTTGCACTGACGCTCATTTGCAATTAACAAAAATGGCGCCCCGGCCAAAATCGGGACGCCATAGAACCACGAATATGTCGTGTATCGCTTACTTGCGATCGAGCTTGCGGACAGCAACGCGCTTGCTGTACTCGTCAACGTGACCGAAGTCGCCAATGCCGACGGACTCGGCAACGTTGGCGCCGGTGGCCATAGCGAGCTTCATGGCCTCCTCGACGTTGTCGCGATCCCTGTACCACTTGTGCAGGAACGCAGCAAGGGTGCAGTCGCCGGCGCAGACGGAAGAAACCAGCTTGATGTTGAACTCACGCTTGGCGTACCAGATGTCCTCGCCGTTGGAGAAGTAAGCGTCGCCGCGGCTACCACGGGTGAGCAGCACGTTCTGAACGCCGGCGTCGTGAGCCATCTTCATGGCAACGCGGACCTCGTCGTCGGTGTCAACCGGCACGCCGAAGATGGCCTTCATCTCGTGATGGTTCGGCTTGATGAGCAGCGGCTTCTTGTGAGCGAGCTCCTTGAGCTTATCGGAGGACAGGTCCAGGACGACGTCGGCGCCACGGGCCTGAGCGTGCTCCATGACCTTAGCCAGGAAGTCAGGCGTAGCTTTGGGAGGCACGGAGCCGGAAACGATCAGGCACTCGAGATCGCCCGCGGTGTCCAGGATGTTGTAGAGCTCCTCCTGGTGCTGCGGCGTGATCGGAGCACCAGGGTTCAGGATGCCGTACTCGTGCTGGCCATCGTTGACGTAGGTGTTAATGCGCGTGATACCGTCGGTCCAGACCGGGCGGCAGAGGCAACCCAGGTTCATGACCTCCTCGACGATGAACTTGCCCGTGAAGCCGGCGAAGAAGCCGAGCGCGACGGTGTCGACGCCCATCTTCTTAAAGGCGAAGGACACGTCGAGGCCCTTGCCGTTAGCCGTGTAGCTGGCCGAGCCGGTGCGGACGTTCTCGTCGGGCTCGAGCGGAGAGCTCGAAACCGTCATGTCGACAGCCGGGTTAGCGGTTAGCGTGTAGAACATTTACAGTACCCCCTGTATATGTGAGGGCCGCGTGGCCGGCCCATTCCAACCACGCGGTTACCTCTGATACCAAATTAGCGAGCAGCGGACTCGAGCAGTGCCTTGACCTCGGCGGCGGTGTTGCAGGCGAGTGCCTTCTCGGCGAGCTCGTCGCACTCGGCCTTGGTCCACTGGCTGATGGTCTTGCGGGCGCGCAGGATCGACGGAGCGCTCATCGAGAACTCCTCCAGGCCCCAGCTGATCAGCAGCGGCTCGAGCAGCGGATCGGCAGCGGCCTCGCCGCACATACCGACCATGATGCCGGCCTTCACACCGCTCTCGATGATGTTCTTGAGCGAGCGGAGCACGGCGGGATAGTAAACCTGGTACAGGTTGGAGATGGTGTCGTTACCACGGTCGGCGCACATGGTGTAGCCGATCAGGTCGTTGGTGCCGATGGAGAAGAAGTCGGCAACCTCGGCAAGACGGTCTGCGAGCAGCGAAGCGGCGGGCGTCTCGACCATGATGCCGACCTCGATGTTCTCGTTGAACTTGCGACCCTCTTCGGTCAGCTCGGCCTTGCACTGCTCGACGAGCTCCTTGACAGCCAAGACCTCCTCGACGCAGGTGACGAGCGGGATCATGATCTTGACGTCACCGAAGGCGCTAGCGCGCAGCAGAGCGCGGAGCTGGACCTTGTACTGATCGGGGTTGGCCAGGCAGTAACGCACGGCGCGGAAGCCCATGAAGGGGTTGTCTTCCTTGACCATATGCAGATACGGAATCTCCTTGTCGCCACCCACATCGAGCGTGCGGATGATGACCGGAGCACCCTTGAGCGCGCTGGCGACCTTACGGTAGGCGTTGAACTGCTCCTCCTCGGAAGGAAGCTCGGCAGAGTCCATGAACAGGAACTCGGAGCGGAACAGACCGATGGCCTCGGCGTCGTGATCGAGCGCGTTGGGCACGTCATCGGGGTTACCGATGTTGCAGGCGATGATCTTCTTGATGCCATCGGCAGTCACGGACGGCTTGCCACGGAAGGCCTCGAGGGCTGCCTTCTCGGCAGCGAAGGCCTCGGCCTTGGCGGTGTAGGCGGCGAGCGTCTCCTCGTCGGGATCGGCCTCGACGATACCCTTGCCACCGTCGACGACAACGGTCATGCCGTTGCGCAGCGCGGTGCAGCTGTTGGAAACCGAAAGGACAGCCGGGATCTCAAGGGCGCGCGCGATGATCGCGGAGTGCGACGTGCGGCCACCGGTCTCGGTGACGATACCGGCAACGTGGGCCTTATCGATCGTGGCGGTCATGGACGGCGTGAGGTCGTGCACGACAACGACGGTGTTCTCGGGCAGGACGGAGAGGTCGACGACCTCCTTGCCCAGCAGCTCGGCCAGAATACCGGTACGGATGTCGGCGATGTCGGCCGCGCGCAGACGGAACATCTCGTCGTCCATGGACAGGAACATGTTCTCGAACATGGTCGAGGTGTCCATGAGCGCCTGCTCGGCACAGGTGCCACCGTCAATGGCGGCGTTGATGGCGTCGGTCATGCCCGGGTCCTGAGCCAGGACAATGTGTCCGCTCATGATCTCGGCCTCGGCCTCGCCCACCGTCTCCTTCATGTGGTCGGCCTGAGCCTGGGTCTTCTCGCAGAAGACCGAAAGAGCGGACTGATAGCGCTCCTTCTCTGCTGCCGAATCAGCAACCTCGTGCGGCTCAAACGTCAAGTCGGGATCGACGGCAACCATGACGGTGCCGATACCGATGCCCTCGGAAGCGTTGACTCCCTGATACATTCCCATTCCTCTCTCCGTGTCATGTGATAAAGCGTTTTGCCATATCCATGACAAAAGAGCGCAGCTACCTTATAACAGGTCACTGCGCCCCCAAATATGAACTTAGTTGTTCAACATGCGACCCGTTTGAGTTCTACTCGCCAAGACCGCTCTTGATGAGCTCGATGGCAGCAGCCAGAGCCTCGGCCTCGTCAGCGCCGTCGCACTTGACCTCGACCTCGGTGCCGCAAGGGATACCAGCAGCCATGAGGGCCATCGGGGACTTGCCGTTGACCTCCTTCTCGGGGGTGACGACCGTCACGTCGCAGGCGTACTTGCCCATGGTGGAGGCGAAGAGACCAGCCGGACGCATGTGAAGACCCTGAGGATTAACGAGGGTAGCCTTCTCAGAAACCATAATTGACTCCTTTTTTGTGTTTAACCCCTGTCGACCATGCGACAGGAGCCATATTCACGACGTTGTTTATATTAACTCACATCAAACTGTTTTTCATTGTGTTTCACACGAATTATTGGACGGATGTCGTTGCAGCACGCTCGCCTGCCGGGCGGGGCGGTTAAGTTTGCTGCTCTACAGTCCTGCGCAAGACGGAAAGCACATTAAGTGCTTTCCTTTGCGTGCGGAACTCGCGACAAACTTAACCGCCCCGCCCGACAGGCGAGCTGCGGAAACTTGGTCGGTCCAGAGCAATATCGTGCGAACGGAATTCTGGCTGATGACCTGTTCGTGACAAAGACTCGATAGACAGCCCCCTCTATGCCCTTTTGTAAGTTGCGGTGAAATAGGGACTGAATTTGGGGTTGAATCGTTTAAGCAGTCCCTATTTCACCGCAACTTATGAGAGGGATAGAAAAAGGCGGGGACTCCTGGTGGAGTCTCCGCCTTATATACAAGGGGCGATGTTATTCGCGAACTGCGGGATTAGACCAGGCGGGCGTTGATCGTCTTGGCGATCTCGGCGGCGTCGGTGGAACCCTTGACGGTGGCACGGAAGCCCTCGTCCATAAGCGCCTCGGCGACCTTGGACAAGATCTTGAGGTGCGTGGTGCCGGCCTGGGCACCGGGGATGAGCAGGGCGATAGCCACGTTGACGGGAGCGCCGTCCATGGTGTCCCAACCGGTCACGCCAGAGTCGTCCTTGACGACAATGACGGCGGCCTCGGTAATGGCATCGGACTTGGCATGCGGAATGGCGAAGCCCTCCATCATGCCCGTGGTGCCCTCGGCCTCGCGGGCCAGGAAGGCGTTCATCACGGCGTCGGCGTCGTCAGCGAGACCGGCCTTGACGGCCTGGTTGGAGACAAAGCTCAGGGCCTCGTCACGAGAAGCGAAGTTCTCGGCGACAAAAACGTTCTCGACCTTCACGAAGTCGGCAGCCTCGGCCTTGGGGGCCTCGACGGCAGCGGCCTTGGGAGCCTCGACAGGCTTAGCGGGAGCGGCCTTCTGGTTCTTCTCGAAGTCATACTTTTTGAAAGCGACGAACAGGATGCCACCGACCACGGCGCCGATGAGGATCGCGAGGACCCACTGCGGGCCGTTCTCGACAACGGGCAGGACCAGGAAGCCGCCGTGAGGCGCCGGATCGTGAACGTTGAAGAAAATGGTCAAGATGGAAGCGATGGAAGAGCCGAGCATCATGATGGGCATGACGGGCCAGATGTTCTTGGTCATGAACGGAATGGCGCCCTCGGTGATGTGGGTGCAACCAAGGATGAGGTTGACGATACCGGCGTCATGATCCTCCTGGCTGAAGTACTTCTTGCCGACGATGACGGCGAAGGTGGTGATCAGCGGCGGAACGATGCAAGCGGCGGAGACGGCAGCCATGAAGTTGGTGCCGAAGTTGTAGGTCTCGGTGCCGACGCCAGCTTCGAGAGCGGTACCGAGCAGGAAGGTGCCAGTAGCGTAAGCAGCCTTGTTGACCGGGCCGCCCATATCAAAGGCGCACATGCAGCCGATGGCCAGGCCAAGGATCACCGGACCGGAGTTACCGAGGCTCTGCAGGAAATCCATCATGCCCTGGTTAATGGCAGCCATGGGGCCGGAAATACCGAGCATGACCAGGCCGACGATGGCGGTAGAGCACAGCGGATACAGAAAGATTGCCTTCAGGCCATTAAGGCTCGCGGGAATTTTAGAGAAAACCTTCTCGAGCAGCAGGATGACATAGCCAGCGAGGAAGCCGCCGACGATGCCGCCCAGGAAGCCAAAGCCCACACCTGCGCCACCGGCGTCGATCATGCCGGTGGCGGCGTTAACAGGCAAGCCCTGGATGGCAATCATACCGGCGACGAAACCGGGGACGAGCGCCGGGCGCTTGCCGATGGACTCGGCGATGTAGGCGGAAAGCACGGGAACCATGAGGTTCATGGCAATGCCGCCGATGATCTTGAGCATAGCGGCGAAGCTGTTGTAGTCGGCAGCCGTCGAATCAAAGGACGTGATGCCCCACAGGAACGAAATGGCGGTCAGAACACCACCGGCAACGACGAAGACCAGCATGTGGCTGACGCCGTTCATGAGGTGCTTGTAGATGACGTGACCGATGGACTCCTTCTCCTCGACCTCGTCCTCGACATCGGCGGCAGCGGCAACCGTGTCGTCGCCCTTGGCGGCGAGCGCGCGGTCGATCAGCTTACCGGCAGCCTCGACAGACAGGGCCTTGGAAACACCAACGGAAACCATGGGCTTACCGGCGAAACGCTCAGCCTGGACATCCTTGTCGGCTGCGACGACAACGGCCTTGGCACCAGCGATCTCGCTCTTGGTGAGCTCGTTCTCGACACCGACCTGGCCATGGGTCTCGACCTTAATGGTCAGCCCGCGCTCGGCAGCAGCCTTCTCCAGCGCCTCCTTCGCCATGAAGGTGTGCGCGATGCCGGTCGGGCAACCGGTGGCGGCGATGATGTCAAACTTAGCCATGTGTCCCTCCTTCTTGAGTACTGCGCCCGCGGGCGCTCCCCTACACGCGCTTCGATGCGCGTTTTTCCACACTTGAAAGATACCAACCCACCGCTTATATGAGAAGTAATACAGCTCATTTCTCAGGTGAAAGGTTCTTTCATAACCGTAAACGGTCAATGAAAGTTTACCATCAACCATTGAAACGGCAAGGTGTATCTTGTAGTTGAAAATGCCCGTATACTACGACATAACAAAACAAGTCCGATTTTTATGCCAGCCAGGAGCAGTCCCATGTCCGATAGCAGCAAGAGCGCACTCTCCCTTATTAGCACACACAGGGGGTACAGCGAGTCCGAGCAGCGCATTGTCGACTATATCCTAGAGCACCAGTCCGAGGCACCGCGTCTGACAGCCGCCCAGCTCTCGCGCGCCGCCGCAACCTCCGAGGCAACCGTCTCGCGCTTCTGCCGCAAACTGGGTTTTGGCAGTTTTCGCAGTTTCCAGTTTTCACTAGCGCGCGATCTGGAGAGCCAGCGCAACGAAGGCCTCACCGACGAGGTCTCGCTCGACAATATGGAGCAGAGCCTCAAGAATATTCTCGCTGCCAAGGTAAGCGAACTCAATGCGACTATCGATGGTATTGACCACGACACACTGGCAGCCGTCGTGCACGCGTTTAAGAACGCAGGGGCTATCGAGTTTGCTGCCGTAGGCAACACCAACGCCGTCGCGCTCGACGCGACGTTTAAGTTTTCGCAGCTGGGCCTTCGCTGCATGGCAAGCACCATCAGCGAGACTTCGATTGGGTTTGCGCTTACGCTGCGCCCCGGCGACGTCATCGTTCTGATCTCGAACTCCGGCAAGTCGCGCCGACTGAATCGCATGGCAAAAGCGGCTCGCGACTGCGGCGCAACCGTAGTCGTCATCAGCAGCGACAGCAAATCCCCGCTCGCGCGCCTGGCAGACTACACCTTTAATACCGTCAACCACGAAGCACTACTGACAACGGGCGACTTCGCGTTCTCCAAGATGAGCGCCACGATGATCATCGAGGTCATCTACAACTTCCTGCTGCCCGAAATCGAAGACGCCCGCGAGCATATCAGCTACTACGAAGAGCTCATCCAGCCGGATAAGGTTGTGGAGTAAAATGCGTAGTGGGACAAAAATTTCAGTCTATTTTGTCCCACCAACACCGCTGATACGACCTAACCTCGAGCTTCTTCGAGCATCTGCTTTGCGTGCGCCAGGCTAGCCTCGGACTGATCGCCGCTCAACATGCGGGCGATCTCGGCGGTACGCGCTTCGCCGGTTACCTCGTCCAAATGCGTCTGGGGAACATCGCCTGGTTCCTTGCTGACAACATAATGCTTGTCGGCCATGACGGCGACCTGCGCCAAGTGGGTTACGACAATCACCTGATGCGTAGAGGCGAGATCTGCCAGCACGCCCGCGAGTGCACGCGCCGTGGAGCCACCGACACCGGCATCGACCTCGTCAAACACCAGCGTATCGACACCGTCCGCGTTACCGAGGACAACCTTGCTTGCAAGCATGACGCGGCTGAGCTCGCCGCCCGACGCAATGCGGCGCAGGGGACGTGGCGTCAAGCCGGCACCGCTGCGGTATAGCAGCTCGTAGCTCGAAGGACCAACGGGCGTCCACTCAGCACGGGGAAGATCGCGCGACTCCCAGACGAGCTCGGCACTACCCATCTCCAAGCGCGCCATCTGGCGGCCAACCTCGTGGCAGAAGCGCGGGGCCGCCGTATTGCGTGCGCGCTTAAGTGCCTTGGCAGCGGCAAACAACTCGCGCTCGGCGCTCCCGAGTGCCTCACGCGCCTTTTTGATCTGCTCATCGCCATCATCGACCAGGGACAGCAGCTCTTGCGAGCGATCGCGCATGGCAAAAACATCGTCCATGGTGGGACCCCACTGACGCAACAGGCCCTTGAGGTCGGAATATCGCTCACGCATGCGTGCGAGCTCGCGCGGGTCGAAGGCGACGCCATCGCGATAGGTACGAAGCTCGTTCGCGCAATCCTCAAGGGAGATACAGGCATCCGAAAGCGCATCGGCAATGTCGCCCAGTTTGCGATCGACGGTAGCCATTCGGGAAAGTTCTGCCACGGCGCTGTTCACGGCGTCGAGCGCTCCCCCTTCGGAGGCAAGCGATGCATGGGCATCGTTAGCTGTGGCAACCAGTACCTCGGCATGTTCGGAGCGCGGCAGCAGTTCCTCGAGTTCCTCATACTCGCCCGGTTTGGGGTCGACCTCGCCGATGCGCTCGAGCGCAAAGCGCGCTTCCTCGACGCGACTCCCCCGCGCACGTGAGGCCTCCTCGACGCGACGGACCTCCTTGGCAGCCGCGCGCGAGGCTTTAAAGCAAGCACGGTAGTGCTCGAGCGCCTCGAGCGCAGAGCGTCCCGCCCAGGCATCGACCATCGCAACGTGATGCGCCGGATCGAGCAAGCGCTGGTGCTCGTGCTGGCCGCACAGATCCATCATCACGCCGACGCGCTCCGAAAGCTCGCGCACACTGGCAATGCGACCGTCAATCTTCACGCGGCTGCGGCCCTCGGCAGAAAGGCTGCGCTGTACGGTGAACCCCTCCGTGTCGTGCGGTCCGTCGAAGAGTCGCGCCTCGACGCTCGCCAGTGCCTCGCCCTCGCGCACCGTCGACGAATCCGCACGCTCGCCCAAAATTAGCTTGAGGGCCGAGAGCAGCGCGGTCTTGCCGGCGCCAGTCTCGCCAGTCAGGACAGTCAGGCCGGCACTCGGCACCAGCGTCGCCTCGCGAATGAGTGCAATGTTATAAACCTGCAGCTCATCGATCATGACGGACTCCGTAGAATACGCGGCTCACCGAGTTATAGAAGCTCTCGGGGCCGTAATCCAGCAGCAACACATCTCCGGGCCCGCGGCGCACCGCCACGCTCTCAACGGTGCCATCGCAGGTAATAAACTGTCCATCGATAGCGATCGCCGGAACGCTCGGGCGATCATCGGACATAAAGATTTCGACGACATCACTCGGCGAGGTCAAAAAGGCACGAGCCTGAATGGTGTGCGGCGCAATGGGTACGCAGACCATGCCCGTATAGTCGGGGCTCACGATGGGGCCACCGGCACTGAGCGCGTAACCCGTAGAACCAGTCGCCGTGGACACGACCACGCCGTCGCCACGCAGACGGTCGATATGATGGCCGGACACCGTGATGTCGAACTCGACCATATCGGACAGCGGACCGCGGGTAAGCGCCATGTCGTTGAGGGCGAAGGTGCGCACGACATCCTTCGTACCGTCTTCGCGCACGGACACGATATCCGCGGCGATGGTGGCGCGACGGCTCACGTGCAGCTCACCGGACAGGGCGTCGCTCACGACCTGCAGGATGTCGCGCTCCTCGGGGCTCGCAGCAGTTAGAAAGCCCAGGTGACCATAGGAAAGACCGAGGATAGGAATCTCACGATGGTTGAGGATGCGGGCAGCGCGCAGCAACGTACCGTCGCCGCCGAGCGTAATGACCAGATCGGAGCCGTCAATATCAGGCGTGCTCTGAATCTTGGATCGCTGGTCGGCAGCCCATGCGACCTCATAGCCCTGGCGAGTCAGCCAAAGCTCGAGCATCAGGCCGCTCTCGACCGCCTCTTGCTTGTAGTAATTGGGAACCAGAAAGACCTTCATAGCGTTGCAGCTTTCTCGCTCATAACCGATACCTGGGATTGCAGCTCGTCTTGCGAGCGATCGCCGGGGTCAAATCTCGTGCCGTACAGGAAAAACTCAACGTTGCCCTTGGCACCATGAATGGGCGACACGCACACATCGACCGGGAACAGGCCCTTGGCAGCAAAGAGTTCAACCGCCGCCACGAGTGTATCGCGGCGCACGGCGGGATCGGTCACAATGCCGCCCTCGCCCACCAGCGCCGCCGGAGCCTCAAACTGCGGCTTTACGAGCGTGCAGAATGCACCCGTAGGCGCCAGGCACGCCAGTACCGCATCGATAATGTTCGCGATGCTGGTAAACGAGACATCACACACAGCCAGGTCGATAGTGCCGGCATAGCCAAGCTCAGGCAGCTGCGTCACGTTTGTGCGCTCATGCAGCGTCACGCGATCGTCCTGGCGCAACGACCAATCGAACTGGGCGCGACCCACGTCCACCGAGACAACGGTCGCAGCTCCGCGCTTGAGCAGACAATCGGTAAAGCCGCCGGTAGAGCAGCCCACATCCAGACAGGCAAGGCCCGTCGGATTGATGCCAAACGCATCAAGCGCGCCTTCGAGCTTAAGACCGCCGCGGCCAACATAGGGAATGCGCCCCTTCACATGCAGCGGCAGCCCCGGGATCACCTTAAGGCCCGGCGAAGTCAAGCGCTCACCGCCACTCGAGACCAAGCCGGCCATAAGAGTGCGAAGGGCATCCGCGCGATCGGCGCAGATGCCCTGTGAAATCAGTTCGTCATCAAGACGCACGCGTTTCATGAATGCCATCAACCATTCGTATCCGGAGATGCGGCCTAGCTATCCTGGGATTCGTTTGCCGCATCCTCATCGTATTCCTGCTCGAGCTTGTCGGCCTCACGCGGCGTCAACTCAAACTTGTCGACCATATCGACCGCGCGGGAGCCCAGCTCAATCGCTTCGTCAAACAAATCGAGCGAACGCTCCAAGGGGGTATCCTTGGAGCGAACGGTAGCGATGATCTGATCCAGACGGTCCGAAATCTCATCAAAGTTACGGACAGAACCCTCTGGCATGGCTACTCCTCGACGGAGTCGGCCTCGACGGCCTCAGCAGCGTCCGCATCCTCGGCCAACACACCAGCCTCAGCCTGGGCAACCGCAACCTTAGCGGCAGCCTCGGCAGCCTGTGCCTCCTCGCGAGCGCGATCCTCGGCCAGCAGCTCCTGGTATAGGTCCTCGCCCGGCAGCTCCTCGCTGCGAGCGATCTTGCCCAGCACGCCGTTGACGAACGACGCGGACCGGTCGGTGCCATAGGCCTTGGCAAGCTCGACGGCCTCGTTGATCACGATGGCGTCCGAGACCTCCTCGTCGGTGAGGAAACGCATCTCGTAAACGGCGATACGCAGCAGATTGCGGTCGGCACCGGGCATGCGCATAAGATCCCAGTTCTTGGCAACGGAGCGCAGAGCGCAGTCGATGCGGTCGATATGCTTGTAGGCACCGCGGCACAGCTCCAGCGCATAGGGGTCGAGGGGACCCTTCGAGATCAGGAAATCACCCTCGAGGACGCGCTCGAGCGGGCTGTCCGTGGCCTCGGCCTGGAACAGCAGCTGCAGCGCCTGACTGCGGGCAAGCGTACGCCCGCGATAAACCTTAAGGCTCAAAGGTTACTCCTTGGGGAAAACGAGGCCGTCGATGCAAACGTCAACACGCTCAACCTCAACGCCAACCTGGGCATCGATGGCAGCGACCACGGCAGCGCGAACGGCCTCGGCGAGTTTCTTGAACGGATAGCCAAAGAACACCACGACACGCACGGTGAGTGCGAGCTTGTCGCCAACGACCTCGGCCTCGACAGCCGGCTCGGAAGCCGGGGCCTTGGACGAGAGCATCATGGAGACAAGGTTGGTGGCAAGGTCCTTGACGCCAACGGAGGCGATGCCCTCGACATCCGACACGGCGCGCGAGACGATGGCGGTCAAAACATCGGGCGAAATGCCGATGCCGTCAATCTTGATTTCCTGGGGCATGAGTCCTCCTAGAAGAGTTGGTTGCTAGACGCGGGAGACGAACTTGCCGTCGCGGGTGTCAACCTTGATGACCTCGCCCTCGTTGAGGTACATGGGGACCTGGATGACAGCGCCGGTGTCGATCGTGGCCGGCTTGGTGGAACCCTGGACGGTATCGCCCTTAAAGCCCGGGTCGGTCTGGACGATGGTGGTCTCGATGAACATCGGCGGGGTCACGCCCATGAGCTCATCGTCGGCGAAGAGCAGCTGGCAGATGTCGTTCTCGCGCAGCCACTTGGAGTTCTCGCCCACCATGTCCTCGGGAACGGGAACCTGCTCATAGGACTCGTTGTCCATGAAGATGTAGTCGGTGCCATCGTTGTAGAGGTACTGGAACTCACGGGTGGTGAGCATGACGCTCTCGAACTTGGTGCCGGCGTTGCAGGTGTTCTCGACGACGCGGCCGCTCTTGATGTCGCGGGTCTTGTAGCGCACAAACGCGCCGCCCTTGCCCGGCTTGACATGCTGGAACTCGACGATGGTGTAGACCTTGTCCTTGATACGGAGACCGAGGCCGTTCTTGAAGTCGGCGGTAGAAATGGTAGGCATAGCGACCTTTCTTGTTATGGGCAGAACGCACAAGCGTCCAAATTACATACGACAGAAATTATACACTTGCAGACGGCGCCTGCGGCGAGCGCATAAAAAGAGAACGCGGGGCGTCCGAATCGATTCGGACGCCCCGCCCCAAAAATCTATCGAAATGGGCTAGCAATCGATGACGTGCAGGTCGTGCGGGGTCTTGGTGAAAGGCTCGTAGCCGTTCTCGGTGACCACGCCGTAATCCTCCAGGCGCACGCCGCCCACGCCGGGCAGGTACACGCCGGGCTCCATGGTGACAACCGAGCCGATCGCGATGGTGTTCTTGCTGCGGTTGAAGTTGGGCAGCTCGTGGATGTCGATACCGACGCCGTGGCCCAGGCCATGATTGTAGTAATCGCCATAGCCGGCATCGCCGATGATCTTCTTGGAAAGCTTGAAGATGTCGTTACCCTCAACGCCCGGATGGATGGCGGCGACGCACTCCTCGTGCGTGCGGCGCACGAGCGCGTACAGGTCGAGCTGCTCCTGCGTGGGCTCGCCCATCACGACGGTGCGCGTCATGTCGGAGCGGTAATCGCAGTAGCCCGCGCCGTAATCCATGAGAACGAAATCGCCCTTCTCGATCACGCGATCGCTCGGCACGGCATGCGGGTTGGCGGTGTTGGGACCGCTCGCCACGATGGAGCCGAAGGCAAGGCTGTCGGCGCCGTTGGCGAACATAAAGTTCTCGAGCTCGTTGCGAACCTGCTTCTCGGTCATACCGGGCTTAATAAAGCCGAGCATATGCTGGAAAGCGGCATCGGTGATCGACTGCGCATGGCGCATAAGCTCAATCTCCTCGGCATCCTTGATGGCGCGCATCTTGCGGATGTCGTCGTGCATCAGCGGTAGGATGCAGGCGACGGAACGGTCCTCCAGGCCGCGCTGAATACCCTGGTAGAAGTTAATCTGCATATCGTCCTCGACAGCACAGACACGGCACTTGTTAGCCGCAATCTTGCCGGCGACCCAGCCGGGGATGGTACCCTCGTCCATGTCGTAAACCCAGGGGCTGCCGGCGGGCGTGTTCTCCTCAAAGCTGTTGAGGTAGCGCGAGTCGGTATGGAACAGGCACTGGTCGGCCGTAATAAACGCCGCGTGCGGGAATTCAAAGGTGTAATCGAAAACGCCCTTCACGCCCGTAAGCCAACGAAGATTGGCCTCGTCGCGCACCACGATGGCGTCGTAGCCACGCTCGGCCATCAGGGCACGGACACGCTCGATACGACCGGCAGGACCGGCAGCAAACTCAGACATGCAGATTCCTTTCTTGTTGTCTCTATATAGACGGGACGGGTCTCAACCGAACGACGGAATCGCATGCGATCCGCAACCGATTGGAAACCCGCCCCTCAACATGATACGAAAGAGGATGGAAGTCAATAAATCTTAGAGAAGTTCTTTACGAGAAGCCAAGTAGGCGTGAGCATGGCGCTTAAGAACCTCGTCCTCAACGTTCGTTAGGCGAATGGCGCCGAGTGCCGCGGGCAGCGGCAACATGCTGCGGTTCGAGCGTGCAAACTGCTGCTTGCGGAACTCCTCGATATATGCGGCAGACTCCAGATCGAAGGCAAGTTCCTCGATACCAAAGTCCTCCAAGCAGTCATCGACCTCAAAGACGTAATCGATATCGAAATCGCAGGCATCATGTGCAAGGCGTGCCTCAAAGCGAATGCCCTCGGACAACAGCTGGTAGGCAGGGGCCTGCGAAGCGGCATCGCCCAAGCAGGCGCGCAGGGTACGCTCCCCCGTCTTGCCAAAATCGAGCGCATGGCGAGCGCTCGGGTTCGTGGCCATCAGTACGTCCTTGCGGGCAGTCTGAGACCATTGAACGGCATTGACGAGCGCGACCTCCTCGCCCGCGAGAATCTCGGGGACGGTCTCAGTAAACTGATTCCAACGGGACTTACTGCTCGAAAGCATGGTGCCAACAAGTACCACATAGCCGAGCTTGAGGTCCTCGGGGTCCGCCTCGCGAACAAGGTCGAGGTCACACACGACCAAGCCCGGTTCGGGACGGAACGCGATAGCGGGAAGCGCATTCGACGACGAGGCAATGAGCGGCTTCATGGTCGTCGCGACCGTGAGCATGGCGTCAAAGGTCGTCGGCAGCAGCGCGCACTCGGTTCGGCCACACCACTGGTTGGCGCACCAGCTAACAACCGAGCAGGTTGCGGCATCGCCAACGGCGACAACCAGATCGTCGCAGGTAATGCCGTTGGCAGACAAGGCGCCAAAGATAGCATCGGCATCGGCCAGCGTGGCACCAGCAGGCGAAACCTCAAGGGAGAACTGCGACACGGCAAAACCGGCGTCGACCAGCGCATGCTCGACGACCTCATCAAAACGTTCTGACGAGGCGGAGTTCCAAACCACCATCGCGCGCTTAGGCTTGCCCACAGCCGAGGCAAACATACGCGACAGCTCATCGAACGCGCCCAATCCGACACGGACATCGACGCTGCGGTTTTGGAAATTGATCAGTTGGCGGCGAATCATAGCAGTCCACGCTCCAAAAGCATCTCGGCACAAAGGTAGGAAACGTCCTCGAAGGACTTGTTGCGAATATCAAGGGTAATATCGGCGGCCTGGCGATACAGCGGACGGCGATGCTCAAACAAGCGCGCGGCATGCTCGGGCGAGCGGAAATCGGGGCGCGTGTCGGACCGACGAATCTGGCGAATCGAATCCTCAAAGTCGCCCTCGAGGTACACGCACGTACCCATTTCGTGCATCAGCTCAATATTCACCGGCGTCTCGACGATACCGCCCCCGCACGAAACCAACAGACTGCGCTCGCTTTGGAGCGAACGGAGCGCCGAGGTCTCGAGCTCGCGAAAACGATCCTCACCCTCGGTCTCAAAAATCTCGGTTACCGACTTGCCGCAACGGCGGACGACTAGGCGGTCGGTATCGATAAAACGCCGCTTGAACATAGTGCCGACGTTGCGCGCGAGCGTCGATTTGCCCGCGCCCAAAAAGCCGATAAAGAAGATATGGTCGCAGCCGTGTTTGGTGTGCTGGGACATGACGAGACCTATTCCTCGCAGGGAAGGTCGCGCAGGGCCCGGCGCTCAAAGATACGGAAGATCTGCGTATACCACAGGTCCTGCGTGGCCTGCGGCTTTACCAGGATGGTATCGACGCCGGCGAAGTTGCCGCTCCACACGTCCGTGTAGAGCTGATCACCGATCAGCACCGCCTCGTCGGCCGTGGCGCCGAGGCGCTTAAGACCCGCCTTGAGGGCAAACGGCGCCGGCTTCATGGCATGGCTGATGGCCTCGAGTCCCAGCTCGCGTGCTGATGCCATGACCTGGTCGCGATGCCAGTTGTTGGACACCATGCACAGCTTAAAGCCTTTGGCGCGGGCGGTATCGAGCCAAGCGGAAACCGCAGCGGGAACCTGCTCGGTGTCACGCGGCACCAGGGTGTTATCGCGATCGAGCAGAATGGCGCGTTTGCCGTCGGCCCAAAGGGTATCAAGGTCGATGCGATCGACCGAGGCAACGTAACGTTTGGGGCTAAAAATCCTCATGCTAATTCCAAGACTGTTGATGCTCTTCGTAGGTTTGCGAGAAGTACTCCTCGTCCTGCGTAATGTAGAAATACAGGTCATCGGAGTCGGTCGGCTCAAGCGTGGCCTTGAGTGCCTCGAGCGACGGAGAGCAGATGGGCGTGGATGGCAGACCCTCATGCTTATAGGTGTTATACGGACTATCGCTCTGCAGGTCGTCGGCGGTAACCTCGCCACCGGTGACATACATCATGGTCGCATCGCTGTTGAGATAGCGCAGACCATCGAGCTTGCCGGCAAGACGGTTGTAGAAGACCGAGGCCACGTGCGCGCGCTGGTCGGCGTTGAGGCCCTCGCGCTCAACGATAGAGGCCAAGTTGACGATGTCGTAGTCGGACATCTCCACACCGTAGCGTTCCTTGATCTTGGCTTCGCAGCTCGCAAAGTCAAGCGACTTGTACTCGGTCTTAAACTGATCGAGCATAGCGCGAATCACGTCATCGACCGTCGGCGAATCGCCCAACGAATAAGTCTTGGGGAACAAGAAACCCTCAAGCGAGTCGTTGGCGGCGCCCTTAAGGAAGCTATAGTCGTCCACGTAGTTGGAGGCCTTAGCCTGGTTGAGGAAGTCTTCCTTAGAGATGCCATCGTAGGCCTGGGCCACACGATCGGCGACTTGATCGACCGTCAGGCCCTCAGGGATTGTTAGCGCATTGGAGCCCGCGTTGGGACCTTCCATGAGCTGCTGAACAACCTTGGTCGCGTCCATGAGTGTGGTGAACAAATAGGTACCAGGCTTGAGCGACATATCGGCGTTGAGCTTTTTCACCGCCGCATAGTAATCCTTGGGATTCTCGACGATATGGTTCTCGGAGAGAATCGAGGCGATCGTATCGCCCGAAGCACCGTCGGGAATGGTTACCGTAACCTGCTGACAAGCCGTGACCTTCGTATCCTCACCGGCAAAGAAGCCCTTGACGGCCGGCACGACAAAGAAAACGATCGCGACAAGCGCAAGCACCGCCACCACAACGCCGATGATCATGGGAACCGGAGAGCTCTTCTTTTGAGCACCGCGACGAGTATGCGTGTTGTAGCTCGAGCGGGTCGCCGGAGCAACGCCATGCGAACCGCGGGCGTGATGAGAATGCGATTGGGGGGCCTGCGTTCGCTGGGTAGGTGCCTGCTGCTTAAAGCGGGTACCGCCTGCAGGCTGGGCCGTACGAGCAGTGGGCTGCTGAGCCGCGTGAGAAGCCGGATGCTGAACCGAACGAGCAGAAGGCTGCTGACCCGTCCGTTGAACAGGTTGGGCCGAACGAGAGAAGGACTGCACCGGGCGCGCGGCAGGCTGAGCTGCGCGCTGCGTCGGCTGTGCCGGACGCTGGCCAGGCTGGGCAGGGCGCGACGCCGGCTGACGTGTACGATTCGGCTGGCGCGGATCGGAAGCACTAGGCATGCGAAACCTCCTCGTTTTTACGATCGAGCCACGTCTGCAAAAAAAGGCTGGCGGCAATCATGTCGATCTTGCCCCTCATCTGCTTTTCGTTGAGGCCCTGCTCGCGCAGGATACGCTTGGCCTCTTGCGAGGACAGACGCTCGTCCTCAAACTCCAGCGGAAGATCGAGCTCGTCGGCAATCTTTTGCGCCACGGCGGCAACGCGCTCGGCTTGGGGGCCGGGCTCACCGCCCATGGTCAGGGGACGTCCGCTTACCAGGATGTCGGGCTCATAGTCTTCGACCAGGTAGCGGAACGTCTTGGCCATACCGGTGACCTCGGCGGCCGGGAGCACCTTGACGGGCATCGCCATCTTGCCATCACGGCTCGAGACGGCGATGCCAATCCTGGTCTCCCCTATGTCCAGCGCAAGCGCGACCACAGTGACTTCTTAGATTCTTAGGCGCCGAGCGCGGTCTTGGCGGCCGCGAGGGCATCGGCGATGCCGGCAGCATTCTTGCCACCGGCCTGGGCCATGTTGGGACGGCCACCACCGCGACCGTCGACCAGACCCGCGATCTGCTTGATCACATTACCGGCGTGGAACCCGGCCTTCACGGCGTCATCGGAGCCGGCAGCGAGCAGGGCCGGAGTGCCCTTCTCAGTCACGCTGGCGACGACACAAGCGACAGGGCCGGCGACCTTCTGGTGCACGGTATCCCATACGTTGCGCAGGTCGGCAGCCTCAAGGCCCTGGAGCTCAGCAACGACGAGCTTGTAGCCACCGAGCTCGACAGCACCCTCGATGGAGCTGGAAATGGCGTCGGAGGAACCACCGGTCAGAGCCTTTTTGAGCTTGTTGGACGTCTCGCGCAGCTCGACCTGCAGGTTCTCCACACGGGCGGGAACCTCGTCGACGCGGCACTTGAGCGCAGCAGCGGCGGCGTCAACGAGTGCCAGGCGGTCGGCCATATAGTCGAGAGCACCCTTAGAGGTCACGGCCTCGATACGGCGGACGTTCGAGCCCGTAGAGGACTCGGAAATAATCTTGAACAGGCCGATCTCGGCGGTGTTGGCAGCGTGCGTGCCACCGCAGAGCTCGCGAGAGAACGGCTGGTCCTCGGCGCCCACGGAGACGACGCGGACGACATCGCCGTACTTCTCTCCAAACAGAGCAACAGCGCCGGCAGCCTTAGCCTCGTCGATGCCCATAACACGGGTCACGACCGGCTTGGAGGCGAAGATCTGCTGGTTGACCAAGTCCTCGACAGCCTTGAGCTGCTCGGAGGAAAGGGCCTCGAAGTGCGTAAAGTCAAAGCGCAGGTGCTCGGGCGTCACCAGCGAGCCGGCCTGGGAGACGTGCTCGCCCAGGACCTGCTTAAGGGCAGCGTCGAGCAGGTGCGTGGCGGTGTGGTTGCGGCGCAGGAAGCCACGGCGCTCGGCGTCGAGAGCGGCGGTCACAGCGGCACCGACAGTCAGCGTGCCATCGGCAACGTGCGCGACGTGGGCATACAGGCCGTTGTGGTTCTTGGTGTCGGCAACGGTCAGAACAACGCCCTCGGCGGAAAGCTTGCCGGCATCGCCCTGCTGACCACCCATCTCGGCATAGAACGGGGTGCGGTCGAGCACGACCTCGACATCCTCGCCCGCGGCTGCGGACTCGACGGACTCGCCGTTGCGCACGATGGCGACAACCTTGGCGCCCTCGATCACATCGTTGTCATAGCCGTCGAACTCGGTCGCTGCGACCTTGTCGGAAAGCTCGACCCACACGTCGTTGAAGCTACCCCAGGCGTCGCCCTTGGCGTTAGCGCGGGCGCGGGCCTTCTGGTCCTCCATGCAGGCAGTGAAGCCGTCCATGTCGACGTCGTGGCCAGCGGTGCCGGCGATCTCGACGGTCAGATCGATGGGGAAACCAAAGGTGTCGTGCAGCTTAAAGGCGACATCGCCCGGAAGCACAGCGCCCTCGGCAAGCGCTGCCAGGGCCTCGTCCAGGTACACGCGGCCGTTGTCGAGCGTCGTGGAGAAGCGCTCCTCCTCGGAGGCAACGATACCCTTGACGAGCGCGACGTTCTTGAGCAACTCGGGATAGGCCTCGCCCATTTGAGCGTTGACCTCGTCGATGAACTTGGTCAGGAAGGCGCCCTCGATGCCCAGCAGGCGACCGTGGAACACGGCACGGCGGAGCAGACGGCGAAGGACGTACTCGCGACCCTCGTTGCCGGGAAGGATGCCGTCCGAGATCATAAAGTCGACAGCACGGGAGTGGTCGGCGATGATGCGCAGGGAGCGGCTGGCGCCGGAGTAGTCATCGGCGTCATAGGTCTTGCCGCTAATCTCCTCACCGAGTTTGATGAGGTGCTGCATCAGATCGCCGTCGTAATTGGCGGTCTTGTGCTGCATGATGGCAGCCATGCGCTCCAGGCCCATGCCCGTATCGAGGTTGCGGTGCGGCAGCTCCGGCATGGAGCCGTCCTCCTGGCGGTCGTACTGGGTAAACACGAGGTTCCAGAACTCAAGGAAGCGGTCGCAGTCGCAGCCGGGCTTGCAGTCGGGGCTGCCGCAACCGACCTCCTCGCCCATGTCAAAGTAGATCTCGGAGCACGGACCGCAGGGGCCGGTGGGGCCAGCGGCCCAGAAGTTGTCGTCCTCGCCCAAGCGGGAGATGTGGTCCTCGGCAACGCCCAGGGAGCGCCACACGTCATGGGTCTCATCGTCCTCGGTAAAGACGGTAAAGTACAGGCGGTCGAGCGGCAGCTTGAACTCCTTGGTGATGAGCTCAAAGGCCCAGGCGCAAGCCTGCTCCTTGGAGACGCCGCCAAAAGAGAAATCGCCGAGCATCTCGAAGAACGACAGGTGACGGCCGTCCTCGCCGATGCAGTCGATGTCGTTGGTGCGGACGCACTTCTGGCAGGAGATCGCGCCAATCTCCTTCATGGTCTTCTTGCCCTGGTAGTACTCCTTAAACTGGTTCATGCCGGCGTTGGCAAGCAGCAGTGAAGGATCGTCGGGGACGAGGGACGAAGAAGGATAGAGCTTAAGACCGCGCTCCTCAAAGAAGTTGAGGAACTTGGAGCGGATCTCGGCCGTAGTCATTGACGGGTAGTCAGCACTCATAGAGGGAATCTCCTCGGTTTCACATCGAAACAGTTCAAACGTAACGATATTACCATCCCGCCGCGCAAGTGCAAAAAAGAGGGTCGCCAAACAGCGACCCTCCAGCGAAAGTGCACGTTATTTAGTACTGCGCGATCCTTTGAAAAAGGACTGCTGTATAATTGCATATAAGATTCACCCGGAAGGAGCGATCGATGAAAAGCAAACGATTTGTCCTGAATGCACTTCTGGTTGTAGCACTTTTAGCGCTCTTGGCCTTCTCATGCTGGTACGCAAACCAACCATCATTTGGATACGTATTGTATACAGTAATGTCCGGCGATAAGGCTTATTACACTCTACGCGCAATTGACGTTCTCTTTTTCTATGTAGCCGGCCCCTTATCAATCGCTTTGGTCGCGTTTCTTGTCATTTACAACTTCAAGAAACGTTAATAGAACCTATTTAGAATCCGAATCGTCCATGGAGCCGTCGATGCCGGTTTTGGTGTCGTCGTTCATATTGAAATCGTCGTCTTTGGCGAAGGGATTCTTGAAAAAGCCCGTAGCATCGGGCTGAAGGCCCGAGAGCTTCATCCAGGGATTATCGAGCTCGGGTTTGGGCATGGCCTGGGCCTCGGGCGCAGTCTCGTTACCGATGAGCTCGGACTCATAGATGAAGGTGTCGTCGCCGAGCGCGTCGTAGGCGGCGACCGGGTTGCCATCGGCATCGCGGTACGGCGTGCCCTTAAACACGGCTCCGTCATAGGCCACAAGCTGACGGCCGGTCTCATTCTCGAAGTAGTACACGAAGATGCCCTTGAGGGCCGCACAAAGCGGGATGGCAATAATCATGCCGATGGGCCCCATGAGTGCCGAACCAATAACGAGAGCCGTAAGGCTCATAATGGGATGCACCTGCACTGAGCTCTGCATGACCTTAGGCGAAATCACATTGTCGGTGACGTTTTGCGCGACCATCGTCACGATGAGCGTCCATAACGCCAACATGGGGCTGAACATAAAGCCGAGTACCGTGGCGATTGCCGCGCTCACCCAGGGACCGACGACCGGAACCAAGTGCATGATGCCAGTGAAGATAGCCATGAGCGCCGCATACGGATGGCCGATAATCAGGAAGCCGATAAAGGCGAGGAAACCACCGCAGATGGACGTCACGACCATACCGCGCATGTAGCCGCCGACAGAGCGAGAAAGGATGGCGACCATAAAGCGGTACGAGGTCTCCTTCTCCTGACCGATGATGGTGCAAATCTCGTGATGCATGCGAGGGTAGTCGCAGGCCATCCAGTAGGCAAGCACCAGACCAAGGAAGATCACGAACAACTGCGAGGCCGTATTGGTGATGAGCGGGAACACACCGCGGCCAAGCTCGGCAGCAATCTGAGACACATACTTCGATGCCACGGTAACCAGCGACGAAAGATTATCGTCCAAATACTCCTTGAGCGGCGTGTTATTGAGCGTCTTGGCATGCGAGATCATCTCGTTGAGATCGCCACCCGCAACACGAAGCTGCTCGGGCAGGCGGCTCAGGACTTCCATGATCTGACCAAAGAGAATCGGCGACAAGATGCAAACGACACCGACGAGCACGGCAACAACAACAATAAGCGCGATAAGCGAACCGATGCCGCGATTCACGCCATGGTGCTCGAGCCAGTTGGTGATCGGGGACATCACAAAGGCAATGATGGAACCAACAGCGAGAAACTCGATAACCGGCGCCAGGATGCCCATAAGGTTAAAGATGACAGCGGCGATGACAATGCAGCCGACAACAGCCCAAATGCGCAGCGTCAGAATGCGGGTGTCGCGCAGCACGCGATCGGTTTGTTGGGGGTGCTCACTCATGAACGAATCATCACTCCGTCGGGGTCGATCTTGTCCTGAATCTTCTTAAGCGTGCGGCGCAGCAGACGCGAAACCTGCACCTGAGAAATACCCAGCTTCTTGGCGATCTCGATCTGGGTCATGCCCTTCAGAAAGCGCAGCTCGATCACCTCGCGCTCGCGCGGCGAGAAATCACGGATGGCTTCCTCGATCACTAGGCGGTCATCAGTAAAGTCGAGCTCGTTGTCGTCGTCGGCGTAACGGTCGAGAATCGAAGGGGCATCGTCGGAATCGGACGCACCAGGAGCCTCGATGGGCACCGAGGTATAGGCCGAAGACGATTCCATAGCCTCGAGGACCTCATCGACAGTCACATCTAGATACTCAGCGATCTCCTCAACCTTGGGCGAACGCTGCAGCTCGTTGGTAAGTTTGTCAGTAGCCTGGTTGACCTTGGCCGAGAGCTCCTGCAGACGACGCGGTACGCGCACACTCCAGCCCTTGTCGCGAAAATGCCGTTTGATCTCGCCCAGGATAGTGGGTGTCGCAAACGTCGTGAACTCGAGTCCGCGCTCGGGATCAAAACGGTCGATAGCCTTGAGCAAGCCCAGATAGCCGACCTGCATGAGGTCGTCGAGCGGCTCGCCGCGATTCTTAAATTTGTTGGCAAGAAACCTTACCAGGTTCATATGGGACATGACGAGCTGCTCACGGGCGTCCGGATCACCGGTCTCCTTGTAACGACGAAACAGCTCGCGGGTTTTCTCCTTGTCCCAAGCGGTCTTGCCGCTCCGGGAACGTTCGGTCATATTAGATATCCGCCTTGAGGTCGAGGGAAAGCGTCAGGGGCGCCGTAGTCTTTTCGTAGGAGTCGCACACGCTCGCGAGGATGAGCTCGGCATACACCGCAGCCTGGTCGTCTTCATCGACCGTAGCCTGGTCGCCAAAGGTAATAGTCATGCCAACGTGGGTCTCATCGACATCGAATTTGATGGTGATGTCATCGCAGTCGACCGCGGTGCAACCAAAGATGAAAGCCTCCTCAGCAGCCATGCGGATGTCCTCGATGCGATCGACAGACATAGAGCACAGGGCACCAACGTTGGCTGCCGTCATGCGCACAAGGCGAGCGAGACGCGGGTCACCGGCAACGGTCAGCGTGATAGGGCAGGTTGCTTCGCTACTCATCGCAGGACTCCTCAGAGGTCTCGGCGGGCGTATAGGTGTAATACTGAGCCGGCTTGGATACAGACTTCTGACCATCATCGTCGCCCGCGGCGGCCTCGTCCTCGCCAATTAGGACGCGCTCGGTAGGCTGCTCGGCCTCCGCAGCGGCAGCGGCGAGCTTGCGATCGGCGTCGGCTGCAGGAGCCTTCACCTTATTGAAGAGCTTCTGCACAGCACCGGCGGCAGAGTCGGTCACGCTCGACACAGCATTGCTGGCCTCGGCCATGCTGCCCGTAACCTCGGAAATGTCGCGAACCACGGCTTCGACCTCTACGAGATTGGAGGTAAGGGCATCAACTGCCGTCTTGCTCGACTTAAGCAGCGGCTCCATCTGGGCAAGCGCCGGCGTAAGCTCATCGACAGCGCCATCGAGCTTTGCCACCACAGGCTGAGCCTCGGCGATGGTGTTGTTGAGGTCGTTCACGGTCTTATCGAGCGAGTCGACAACATTGCGGGTCTTGCGCAGGGTAAGCGCGAGCTCAGCGATGGCCCACACGCCGGCAACGGCGAGCAGCAGCAGGGCGATTTGAATGGGACTCATACAAGCCTCCCGGAAGAATCGAAATACAGACGCTTTTCATGGTACCCCAAAGGGGACCGAACATGCCAAGAGCAGCAACGTGGGACAAAATTATCAGCAGCTACCTCGGTGCATTCCCGCTGCGGTCTCGTTCGCTTTGCTCTACGCGCCACTCTTCCCAGCCGCGCCCGGCAGGCTGCCAAAATGCACCGCGTTCCAAGCCTTCGGGCAAATAGCGCTGATCGACCCAGCCTTCGGGATAATCATGTGGATACTTATACACACCGTATTCATCGCTGCCCGGGCGATGGCGATCGCGCAGATAACTCGGCACCTCGCGAAGCCCACTAGAATGGATATCGGCCAGCGCCGCATCGATCGAAGCCTCACACGCGTTGGATTTTGGCGCCAAGCACACATAGAGTGCAGCCTGAGCCAGGTTAATGCGGCACTCGGGATAGCCAATGACCTCGGCAGACTTAAACGCGGCATGCGCCACCAAAAGCGCCTGCGGGTCGGCGTTGCCAACATCCTCAGAAGCGTGAATCATAATGCGGCGAGCGATAAACTTAGGATCCTCCCCAGCATCGATCATGCGCGCGAGCCAATAGATCGTGGCATCGGGGTCACTACCGCGCATGGACTTGATGAACGCACTGATGATGTCGTAGTGCATGTCGCCGTTTTTGTCATACGTAAAGCCGCGACGCGGGTTGGCAATCTTCACGTCATCCACGGTGATGGGATAGCGCTCCCCCGCCGCAGGCGCTGGCGTTCCCTCGGTATCGGGACGCGTGACGGCAATCTCGCTCGCAAGCTCGAGCGTCGTGAGCGCCGAGCGAGCGTCACCCGCTGCCAGCGTGCAAATGGTCTTGACCGTATCCTCATCGGCCGAGAACTTTCCGTTCAAGCCCTGTGGTGCCTCGAGCGCACGCTCAATAAGCGTGGCGATATCCTCATCCTTCAGATGTTCAAGCTCCACCACGCGCCCGCGCGACAACAGTGCCGAGTTGACCTCAAAGTACGGGTTCTCTGTCGTAGCGCCAATCATAATGACGGTACGGTTCTCAACTGCATGCAGCAGGGCATCCTGCTGCGACTTAGAGAAGCGGTGAATCTCATCGATGAATAGAATGGTGCGGCGGTCGTACGTATTCAGGCGCGTCTTGGCCTCATCAATCACACGACGCAGGTCCTTCACGGTACCCGTGACGGCGCTGACCTCAACAAACTCGCTCTTGGTATGGTTGGCGATAATGTGGGCCAGCGTCGTCTTGCCCGTACCGGCAGGCCCGTACAGAATCACGCTCGAAAGCACGTCGTGCTCGATCGCGGCACGCAGCCATGAACCCTTACCGACGGCCTTTTGCTGGCCCACGTACTCGTCGAGCGAATTGGGGCGCATGCGCACCGCAAGCGGCGCATTCTGAAAGGAACGCTCGCGCGTCGAAGCAGAAAAAAGGTCGTCCATAGCCATCCCGTGTATCAATCAAAAACGTTTTCCACTAACAGTATACCGAATTAATACGAACTACCGTTCGTTAATATAGGTACGGTGCGGAAACTCCAGACCAGGGAACAGCTTGCTCGTCAGCTCGCAGAAATAACCGTCCGTCATGCTCGCGATATAATCCACCACGGCTTGATCCTTGTCGTCCTGCCAGGCATAGGTGCGATCATAGTAGGAAAGCTGCTGCTCAATGCGCGAAATATGGTGCTTAAAGATGTAAGAGGACTCGTCGCCACTGTTAAGATCCCGCAGGCAACGGTCGTAGAGCTTTACGAACGCCTCGCGCAGCTCCGCCTCGGAATCGCCTTCGATACCGCCCTTGCTATAGATCTTCTCGTAGTTCTCGCGCTTGGCTCGGCGAATTTCCTCAAACAGGTCCTCGCTCATCCCGATGCGCGGCTTACCATAGCTGTGCTCAACGATATCGATGGAGGCATGCGTGAGGATCCAACTGTTGTAGGCACCGCCCCGGCCATCATCAAAAGCGTCGGGCGAAAGCAGGCCCGCCGCGATCGCATCCTGACGGTCACGACCGACGTAGGCAAGAATATCCGAGATGCGAACGACGCAGCCCTCGAGCGTCATGGGGCGCAGATGCTCAATTGCGCTATAGCCCGTGGCAATGCAATCCTCAACCGTCTGGTCAAACTGGTCAAAGGAGCCCATGTCCGAGAGCTCAAACACACGCTGCTCGTACTCGCCGTTATGGCATAGCACGCCGTCAAGCGTCTGGAGCGACACGTTGCGGCCATACAGCGTGTCGAGCACTCGGACCGACTGCACGTTATGGAAAAAATAACGCCCCGTACGCTCATGATAGATATCGTTGAGGAAGCGCTCGCCGGCATGGCCGAAAGGCGTGTGTCCCAAGTCGTGACCCAGGCCAATCGCCTCGATCAAATCGCAATTGAGCCCCAAGGCGCGACCGATATCGCGCGCAATGCGGGAGACAAGCTGCACGTGCAAACCGCGGCGTGACAGATCGTCATTGCTACGGAAGCTAAAGACCTGCGTTTTACCTGCATAACGGGTGTACGACGGAAGATGAAGTATCTTTTCGGTATCGCGCATAAATGCCGGACGCATGAGCGTGCCTTTGTCGGCAGCGCGATCAATACGACGAATGACCTGATCGTCGTTGCAACGATACGGGTTGACGACACCCGAGGCGCGGTCGGCGGCAATACGCTCGACCAGATCGGGCGACAACGCCGCGGGAATGCGGTCCATGCGCGCCTTAATGACGGCCGTTTCTTGATTAGATTCCATGGCATGCTCCTTAAAAAGGATGCGCAATCGGTTACAAAGTGCAGCCCACGACCTCGATTATGGCAAAAATCGGCACTAAAAACGGGAGCAATGGCAGGGAGCGCGATTTTGCGATGAGGCAAGCGACGGCAAGGGTCAGGAGCGCAACCGCAAACGCGACAACGCCGCCCAGGGGATCGAAGGTACAAAGGGCAAAGAGTGCCTTGACGTCCCCCATGCCAATGCCAGGAGCGTGGCGAACTCTACGCCAGAGCGACTCGGTAAGCACAAGGCCAAGGTAGACGATGACCGCAAGACCGGCGTGGTCAAGCGCTGTGTTCAAACCGAGGTCGAGCCAAACGCCCGCCAACGCCGCCACGGCACATGCGCCGGCAAGCCCATTGGGAAACCGTCGCTCTCGGGCATCAATTGCCACGCCGGCAAAGATGCAAATCCAAAACGGGATATAGATCATCGAAAACCTCCTTGAGCAGCTGCTCAAAAGCAAAAACCACCACAAAGGTGCCTGTCCCCTTTGCGGTGGTTTTGGTGGTGGTTATTTGGCGCCTTGCATGACCTCGTCAAGGGTAACGCTGACGGCGTGCTGCGTCGGGACCCAGTCGACCTTCAGGAACAGCGCGGCCACCGTGATGGGGATATAGCTGAACATAAAGATCGGGAAGGTAAACAGGTTAGTCACCAGACGCCACTTTTGCGCGCAGTGAATGTGCTTGTACTCAAAGATAGTCGTGAGCAGCGCCAGGATAAAGAAAGTCAGATACATCATGGCGAAGGTCATAATGAGCGAAGCGGCACAGGCCTGCATCTCGACTTCGGTAGCCAAAAAGCCGTGCGAGAGTCCACCCACGATCAGGAACGTCGCATTGGCGAGCATCGAGATGAGCGACAGCAGCATACCCGGGGCGATCGTCATGAACATGTCGTAGGCGGCAAAGCGATGGTAGCGGAAGGTCGACTTGACCAGGTGCTTACCGTAAGTAAAGAACACCTGGTAGAAGCCCTTGGTCCAACGCATGCGCTGTTTCCAGGACGCCTTAAACGTCACGGGTTGTTCGTCAAAGAACTCCGCCGGCGCATAGCCAATGCGAATGCCGTGAATGGCGCAGAACGTGGTGAACTGAATGTCCTCGGTCAGCGTGTGGAACTGCCAACCGTGCATGCCCTCGATAACGCTGGCGGAGATGAGGTAGCCCGAACCCGAAACAGCGCAGGACGTCTTGCAGATATTACGCGCGTTGTTGAGGAAGCGCGCCTCACGCAGGTACCACGTGGCATTAGCAGCCGAGATCCACGAGCTGCCGAAGTTCTTGGAATTGCGATAGCTCGTGACCACATGGAAGCCCTGGTCAAAGGCATCATTCATCTTGGAAACGTAATCGCGGGAGATAACGTTATCGGCATCGAAGATAAAGTAGCCCTCAAACGTGTCGGGATACTCGTTGAGAATGCGGTCGAAGCCAAAGTCCATGACCCAGCTCTTGCCCTTGCGGGCCAGGTCATTGCGCTCGTAAACAATGGCACCGGCCTCGCGCGCGAGCTGCGCCGTGTTGTCGGTGCAGGCATCGGCGACCACGAAAACCTCGATGAGCTCGGACGGATAATCCTGGTCCTTGATGGAGCGAACGAGGTTGGCGATCACGGCCTCCTCATTATGCGCCGCGATAAAAAAGGCATAGCGATGGAGTTTTTTGGCCTTGGGAGGCGCGACCTCGCCACGAAGAGCGCCAATGACAAAGAAGACCACCTGGTACAGAAAGCAGACCGTGAGCAGCGTGACGACAATCTGGTTGAAGATCACGATGGGTGTGTTGGTTTGTAAAAAGGCGAGCATGCAGGCTCCCAGCAACGCGTAACGTAAACAATCGTATATCTTACCGCAGGCTTACCGAGTTCAAGAAACCACCTAATACTGGCTAGGCTTCGAGAAGACCGAGCTGCGGAACGATTTCATCTCCAACGGCCGTGCGACCGAGCGAGCGCGGAGCCAGATCGTCGAGAACCGCAGCGAGATCCCACGGCAACTCGTCGCGGCACTCAATGCGCTCCCCCGTCACGGGATGGTCGAACGCCACGCGCCAGGAATGAAGGAACTGCCTGGTCAGGCCCTGGTCGGCGCGCGCATCGCACTTGCCGTAGAGTGGATCGCCCACGCAGGCGTGGTTGATATGACGCATATGCACGCGAATCTGGTGCGTGCGACCGGTAAACAGATGGCACTCAACGAGCGTATAACCATCGTCAAAGCGCGTGGAATCAAAGCGCTCGAGGACTTTAAAGGTCGTAATGGCCTGACGGGCAAAGGGGTCGTCCGAAACCGCCATCTTGACGCGGTCGCGCGTAGAACGGGCGATACCGGTATTGATGGTGCCCTCGTCCATGGCGATGTGCCCGTGGACAAGCGTGATATAGCGGCGGTCGAGCGTACGCGTGCGAATGAGATTTTGAAGCGCGCGCTGGGTGTCGTCGTCTTTTGCCGCGAGCATAAGGCCCGAGGTATCGCGATCCAGGCGATGCACGATGCCGGGGCGGTCCTCACCCTGCACAGTACCAAGATGATCGATGCCGCAGTGGTAGACCAGAGCGTTCGCAAGGGTGCCGCTCTCGTGGCCATGGGCGGGATGGCACACCAGGCCCCGCTGCTTGGAGAGCACGATAAGGTAGTCGTCCTCGTAGCGGATATCGAGGGGAATGGCCTCGGGAATCACGTCGGTCGGGTCGTGCGGCTCGGGCAAGTCGACCGAGATGCGATCGCCGGCGCGTACGGCGTACTTTTTAGAGAGACAAGTCTCACCGTTGACGGCAACGGCGCCTCCCTCGATCAGATGCGCGCAGGCAGAGCGCGTGGGACAGCCATCGTTGGCGCCCAAATAGGCGTCAAGACGCTGACCAGCGGAATCGTCGGCAACAAGAATATGGATGTCGGCCATTAACGCTCATTCCTTTCGCGAATCTTGCGGGCACGCTCCCCACGCTGCTTGGCTTTGCGCTTAGCGCGGGCCTCATCACGGGCATTGAGCTCGGCAGTCGCATCGACTTCGCGGGCAGCAGGGCTCAAGAACATGTAGCCGATGAGGGCAAGCACGACGCCTACGGTGATGCCAATATCGGCCACGTTAAAGACGGGAAAGTCGATGAAGGTGGTGGCAATAAAATCGGTCACGAAGCCAAAGGCCAAACGATCGATAGCGTTGCCGATAGCACCGCCCGCAACCATCGCCATGCCCACAACCTCAAGATGGGCGAGCTGGGGCGCACGAACGAGGTACACGGCAATAGCGATAATGACCGCCAACGCCAGCACGGCAAACGCGATGCCATGCCCCTCGCCCATGCTAAAGGCAGCGCCGATATTGCGGACAAACAGGAAGTCGATCACGCCGGGGATGACGGTCACATGCAGTGCATCGCCCACGGCACGAACCGCAAGCTTGGTCAACTGGTCAACAAGCAGCACAACCAGCGCCACCCCACCAGCAACACCCAACCGCCAACGCAAAGGCGGCGTCATATCCCCAGCACGACCCAAAGAAATCCCCTACCCTCAGAACAATCGAATTCCGTTTAACGCAATTAACCATCTTATATTGCCACACGCAGAGCGCACGACATATTCGCTAACGCCAGATAAATAACCAGCAAAAAAAGAAAGCGGCATTCCGAATAACGGAATGTCGCTTAATAGCTTTCGACTAAAAGCGCAAGTCGAAAGAAAGCCTCTTGCTCCAGCAATGGAAACGCCGCGTTATCGTCACCAACAGCGAAAACGTCCCTAAGCGAGCAAGGTGACGTGAAAGAGGAGGGAAGCGTACTTTGGTACGCGACCGACGATTGAACGTCAGATTGCCGCTTAGGGGCGTTTGCAGCGTCGGTAGGTTACGGCGTTCTACGAACGCCGTAACCTACAGCGCATCAGCGCAGCGCTTACAGATATGCGCGTGGCCGTTGTACTCGCCAACGGTGGTGCGGTAGTTCCAGCAACGGTCGCAGCACTCGCCCTCGGCAGCTTCAATGGCAACGGAGAGTTCCTCGCCCTGGGTCAGCTCAACATCGGAGACGATGTAGAACTCGGCCAGGTCGACGGCCTTATCACCGGTCAGCAGCGCGTACATCTCGGCGGGAACGACCGCCT
Organism: Collinsella sp.; assembly: GCA_019414645.1. Classification (GTDB taxonomy): domain Bacteria; phylum Actinomycetota; class Coriobacteriia; order Coriobacteriales; family Coriobacteriaceae; genus Collinsella. Next base: position 27,430 of record DXLP01000012.1, on the reverse strand, counting down.
TGACGCGGACCTGCTGGCTCTTGGTGAAGGTGCCGGCAGAACGGGCATCCTCAAGGGCCTTGGTCACGGCGCTACGGAGCTCGAGCGAAGCCTCGAGCACGCCCTCGAACTCATTGGCCTCGTCGACCGTGATGGGCGACTTGTACCAATCGAGCAGCGCGGCGTACTTCTGGTGATCGACGCAGCCAGCGGGCGCATATGCCATGGCCTCGTCAACCGTGTAGGACAGGATCGGCTGCAGGTCGCGCATGAGCATCGAGAAGAGCTCGGCCAGCACGGTCTGGGCGCTGCGGCGCTCGAGCGAGCCGGGCTTATCGCAGTACAGACGGTCCTTCAGGGCGTCGAGGTACACGTTGGAAAGCTCGGTAACCACGAAGTCATAAAGCGCACGGTAAGCGCGCGGGAACTCGTAGCAAGAGTAAGCGTCGTCGACCTCGGCCTGAACCTGAGTCAGGCGGGCAACCATGAGCTTGTCGAGCGGCAGCAGGTCGGCAAAGGCGACGCCGTCGGTCTCGGGCTCAAACTGACCCTCGAGCTCGGAGAGCAGGAAGCGCAGCGTGTTGCGGAAACGACGGTAGGCATCGGACGTACGAGCGAGAATCTCGTGGTCGATGGAAACGTCGGAGCTGGTGTCGACGGAGGCAACCCACAGGCGGATGATGTCGGCGCCCATCTCGTCACAGACCTTATTGGGGTCGATGACGTTGCCGAGCGACTTGGACATCTTGCGGCCCTGGCCATCGAGCGTGAAGCCCTGCGAGACGACCGCCTTGTAAGGAGCATGGCCGTTGGCGCCCACCGAAGTGAGCAGCGAGCTCTGGAACCAACCGCGATGCTGGTCGGATCCCTCGAGATACACGTCCGCCGGGTACTCAAGCTCGGGGCGATACTCGCAGACGGCCTTCCAGGAAACGCCGGAGTCCCACCACACATCGAGGATGTCCTTATCGGCCTTGAGGTGATGGCCGCCGCACTTGGGGCAGACGCAAGCCTCGCCCAGGTAGCTCTCGGGAGCGTCAGTAAACCAGGCGTCGGAGCCCTTCTCGTGGAAGAGCTTGATGACGGCGTCGAGCGTGGCGTCGTTCATGACCTTCTCGCCGCAGTCGGCGCAAGTGTAGCTGGGGATAGGCACGCCCCAGTTGCGCTGGCGGCTGATGCACCAGTCGGGACGCTGCTCGACCATGGCGCCAATGCGGTTGGCGGCATGGGCCGGATACCACTTGACGTTCTCGCGGACCTCCTTGCCAGCCTGCTCACGCAAACCGGTCTTGTCCATCGAGACAAACCACTGGTCGGTAGCACGGAAGAGCACCGGGTGCTTGCAGCGCCAGCAGTGCGGATAGCTGTGCGTGATCTTCTTCTCGAGGACCAGGGTGCCGCGCTCGCGCAGGAACTCGATGATGTGCGGGTTGGCCTCGTCGGTATCCATACCGCTGAAGGGGCCACCGGTGCCAAACTCCTCGCCGGTATAGAACTTGCCGTCGTCATCGACCGGCATGCAGATGTCGGTGATGCCCTCCTTGAGGCAGGCAAAGTAATCGTCGACGCCGTGGCCGGGCGAGTTGTGGACGATACCGGTACCGTCATCGACACCGACGTAATCGGCCAGCAGCGCCACGCCCTCGACACCGTCAAAGATCGGCTGCTTATAGTGAATGTGATGGAAGGTCTCGGCGGGAACCACATAGGGCTTGCCGTCGACCACAACCGGGGTGTACTCCCAGCCAAACTCCTCGCAGCACTTGGGAGCCAGGTCCTCGAGCATGACCTCGGCGCGGCCGTCGTGCTCAACGGCGACGTAGGCGGCGCCGGGCTTGAGAGAAACGGCCTGGTCGGAGGGGATGGTCCACGGCGTGGTCGTCCAGATGATAAAGTCAACCGGGCCGTCGAAGTTCTCGAGGCCGGCGGGCTTGGAGGTCATCTCAAAGCGCACGAAGATGGACGGGCTCGTCTCGTCAGAGTACTCGATCTCGGCCTCAGCGAGTGCGGTGTGGCAGTGCTTGCACCAATGGACGGGCTTGTGACCGCGATAGATCATACCCTTATCGAACATGGCCTTGAAGACCTCGATGTCGGCAGCGTCATGCTGGTGATAGAGCGTCAGGTAGGGGTTGTCCCAGTCGCCAAGCACGCCCAGGCGACGGAAGCCGGCCTTCTGCAGCTCGATGTTCTCGACAGCGAACTTGTTGCAAAGCTCGCGGATCTTAGCCGTGGAGGTCTGGTTGAACTTCTCGGTGCCGAGCTTCTCCTCGACCTTATGCTCGATCGGCTGGCCATGGCAGTCCCAACCGGGGACATAGGGAACCTCATAGCCCTGCATCATCCAGTAACGGTTGATCATGTCCTTGGAGATCTTGTTCATGGCGTGGCCGATGTGGATCGGGCCGTTGGCGTACGGAGGGCCGTCGTGCAGCACGAACTTCTTGTGACCCTCGTTCTTCTTCAGAACCTGCTCGTAGACCTTGTTGTCCTGCCAGTCCTTGAGTCGCTTGGGCTCGGACTTGGAAAGACCGGCACGCATGGGAAAACCGGTCTTGGGCAGATTCATCGTCTGCTTGTACTCGTTTGCCACGGTACCCCTTTCATGTCGTGGGCGCGCACGCCCGTTGGGCACCAAAAAAGCGCCCGTCCCTACAAGCTGGGACGAAGCGCCACAAAACGGACTGTACGCCCGCAAAAGCTCTTCGTTTAACCACCCAGCTTAGATGCCCTCGCCCGCGTATTCGCGCGCTCGCATCCGTTACTCGGCTGGCCTGTATCGACGACCATCTCGGCGATGTCTACTAAGACGAACCTGCGCGGCACGTCCGTTGGGACCGCAGCTCCGGGGTGATTTTCATCGGTCGCATGCACGGGTTCTCAGCGCTCCCCGCTCTCTGTAGCATGCGGACGGCCGACTACTCGTCCCCATCAACGCTTATGCGGAGTATGCTAGCACGTTCCGCGCCAGCGAAAAACCCTCAACACTGGTTTTATACGTTCGAAATTTCTTGCGGCCGTGGACCTTCTCCTGGAGCAAAATACCTGTAAGCACTTTATCGAACGAAAGAAGGTTGCTATGCGCACGATTGGAATGAGCGACTACACCGTTGGCGAGGATTGCTTTGACGAGCTGCCCGGCGCGCTGGCCGAGTACGGCGCGAAGAAGGTCGCGATCATCGGTGGCAAGCGAGCCCTGGCTGCGGCGCTGCCGGGCATCGAGGCTGCGCTGGCAGGCACCGACGTCGAGATTCTGGAGACGCGCGTCTACGGCACCAACAGCACGCGCGCCAATATCGCCAAGGTCGTGAACTCCCCCGCTTGCCAGCAGGCAGACGTGCTTATCGCCTGTGGCGGCGGCAAGGCACTCGACACCGTGAAGACCGCAGCCATCGAGCTCAAGAAGATCGTCTTCACCGTCCCGACGATCTGTTCCAACTGCTCGGCCGCGACCGCCATTGCCGTCGTGTACAACGACGACGGCTCGCTCGAGGGATATTCGTACCCCAACCGACCTGCGCATATCTTCATCAACCCCAAGATTATCGCCGAAGCTCCGGCGGAGTACTTCTGGGCCGGCGTGGGCGATGCCCTGTCCAAGCAGCCCGAGGTCGAATACGCCACGAGCGCCGGTAATTTGGAGCATACCGCCGGTCTTGGCCTGGCACTCGCCCACACCTGCTCCGAGCCGCTGTTTACTTATGGCGTCCAGGGTCTTGAGGACGTGCGCCGGAATCTGTCGAGCGAGGCCGTCAAGCAGATCGCGCTCGACATCGTGGTCAACACGGGCTATGTCTCGAACCTGACCAACCAAAACGATTACTACTACAACTCGAGCGTGGCGCACGCGTTCTACAATGCGACGTGCAGCATTCCGCGCGAGGGAACCTATCTGCACGGTGAGGTCGTGAGCCTGGGCGTGCTCGTGCTGTTTGCCTATACGGGCGATACCGAGAACCTTGAGCGCTACGCCGCCTTTAACAAGCAGATGGGGCTGCCCGTAACGCTTGAGCAGGTCGGGCTTTCCGAGACCGATATCCCTGCCCTGTGCGAGCACGCGCACGCCACCAACGAGTGGAAGCAAGGCAACCCGGAGTCCTTCACCGACGAAAAATTCGCCGCCGCCATCAAGGCCGCCAACGCCTACGGCCACACGCTCTAGACCCAGGCCAAAACCACCACAAGGGAGCAGCACCTTTGTGGTGGTTTTTTATTGCTCCAGCATGCTGGGGTCGAACTCGCTAGCCGGGATCACGCGATAACCGTGGCGGAGCAGTAAATCAACGAAGACTCCGTTGCCCGCCGTAAGGGTGCCGCTGAATGTTCCGTCGTAGATGCGACCCGCGCCGCACGAGGGACTACGGTCCTGCAGGATGCACGCGGCGATCTCTTCCGGCCCGCCCGCCTGCTCGCACATATCGAGCGCTCGTTGGGCACCCAGGCGAAATTCGCGATCGACCGATATGCCCTCGCAGGTACGAACCTCTCCGTTCACAATCTCGGACGGCTTGCGCGGCGTGGGCAGGCCCCCAAAGACCTCAGGGCACACCAAGAGGACCTCGGTCCCTGTACGCTCGCAGGTCTCGACCAACTCGCGATGGTAGTTGTCGAGCCCGTTATACTTGCAGCTCTCGCCCATCAAGCAGGCGCTCACCACGATCTTCATTTCCATCTCTCTCAAGCAAAACGCCCCATTTGAGAAAGCTGCTCAAATGGGGCGTCGGCGTTTACTGGCTCGGCCGCGGCTTTACTGTTGCTTGGGCATCAGCGGATTCTCGCGCGTGAGGAGGTTCATGAACTCCTCGCCCGTGATGGTCTCCTTCTTATACAGATAACGAGCCAGCTCGTGGAGCTTAAACTTGTTCTCCTTCAGAATCTGCAAAGCGCGGTCGTGCGCATCCTCGATCAGCTTGGCGACAATCGCGTCCACGCGCTCGGCCGTACCGGGGGCGCAGGTGAGCGACGTGTCCTGATTGAGATACGCGTTCTGCACGGTACCGAGCGCCATCATGCCAAACTCGTCGGACATACCAAAGCGCGTCACCATATTACGGGCGAGCTTGGTGGCCTGCTCGATATCGTTGGCGGCGCCGGTCGTCATCTCACCAAAGATGAGCTCCTCGGCTGCGCGGCCACCGCAATAGACAGCGAGCTTGTCCAAGACCTCCTGGCGCGTCGTCAGGAAGCGCTCGTCCTCCTCGACCTGCATGGTATAACCAAGAGCACCGCTCGTGCGCGGCACGATGGTGATCTTCGTGACCGGCGCAGAGCCCTTCTGGCGGGCAGCGACGATGGCATGGCCGATCTCGTGATAAGAAACGACCTGCTTCTCGTGGTCGGACAGCACCGTGGACTTACGCTGTTGACCGGCAATGACGACCTCCACCGACTCCTCGAAGTCGTCCTGGGTTGCACGCTTGCGACCCTCGCGAACGGCGCGCAGGGCGCCCTCGTTGATGATATTGGCCAGGTCGGCGCCCGAGGCACCGGGCGTGGCGCGGGCAATCGCGGTCAGGTCGATCGGCGGCTCGGTCTTCACGCTCTTGGCATGCAGCTCGAGGATGTTCTTGCGGCCGGTCAGATCGGGCAGCTCAACGGGGATGCGGCGGTCAAAACGACCGGGGCGCAGTAGAGCGGGATCGAGACTGTCGGGACGGTTGGTTGCGGCAAGGACAACGATACCCTTGTGGTTATCGAAGCCATCCATCTCGGTCAGCAACTGATTGAGCGTCTGCTCGCGCTCGTCGTTGCCGCTAAAGCCGCCGCCATCGCGCTTCTTACCGATGGTATCGATCTCATCGATAAAGACGATACACGGGGCCTTTTCCTTGGCCTGCTTAAACAGGTCACGAACCTTTGCAGCGCCGCGACCAACAAACATCTCAACGAACTCAGAGCCCGAAATGCTAAAGAACGGAACACCGGCCTCGCCGGCAACAGCCTTGGCAAGCAGGGTCTTACCGGTACCCGGAGGGCCAACAAGGAGAGCACCGCGCGGCAGCTTGGCGCCGATCTCCTCGTAGCGCTGCGGCTTCTCCAGAAAGTCGACGACCTCCTTGAGAGACTCCTTGGCCTCTTCCTGGCCGGCGACGTCCTTAAAGGTCACGCCCACGTCCTTGGAGGCGATCACGCGCGCGCCGGACTTACCCAGTCCGCCGCCGCCAAAACCGCCGCCGCCAAAGTTCATCGACGGGCCGTCATCGCCCATAGCCTTCTTCATGCGGCGGTTGAGCCACCAACCGATGAGGAAGAAAATCGCCATGGGAAGAATGAGTGTGAGCAGGTAGTAGGTCATCAAACCCGAGTTCTTATCGGGAACGACCGACTCCAGCGAAGCGCCAGACTCAAGCACGCGATCGGTAAAGCCCGCATCGTTCGGCACACCGGTCGTCTTATAGGCGATGTTCTCGTCCTCGCCCTTCTTGGTGTAATAAATCGAGTAATCGTCCGTGTTGTACTCGACCTTGTCGACACTCTTCTTATCGAGCGCTTTGACAAACGTCGAGTAATCGGTCTTCGTAATCTGCTGCGTGTGACCGATGTTGGGGAACAGAACGGTCGAGAGCACGAGGTAGACGACGAAGGCGATGAGCACGTAGAGGATCATATTCCGTCTACGCTTGTTGTCATCCATCTCCATCTGCTTGAACTCCATCTACTGGGGTTGATAATGCTTTCTAGAATACCCAACCCGGACGGCGATAAACCGACGCCGGGCACGAAAGGACAGAGATGGCATCACTGTAAGTCGGCAAGGTTCAAATCTATACAGGCGACGGCAAGGGCAAGACGACGGCTGCGCTGGGGCTCGCCTTGCGCGCGACGGGCTACGGACTCGACGTGCTTATGCTGCAGTTTGCCAAGAAACTGCACTGCGCCGAGCATGGTGCGGCGCCCCGTTTGGGTCTGCGCATCGTACAGGCCGACCGCGACACGCCCGAGGCCTGCGCGGCACAGATTCTGGAGCTCGCACACGAGCAGATATCACAGGTCGATGTTCTGATTTTGGACGAACTCGGCGAGGCCATGCGCCGAGGTTTCGTGACGCGCAAGGATGTGGAGGGGCTGATCGCACTGAAGCCTACCACCACAGAGCTCATGCTCACCGGCCGCGGGCTGCTGCCGTTGGCCGACCTCGCGGACTTAGTCACCGAAATACGTCCCATCAAACACTACTTCGACGAAGGCCTCCTAGCCCGCCAAGGCATCGAATACTAATTGATTCGTTTTCCGCCAACACCTACAGCTCATAAGGAAGTTGCGGTGGAATAGTACTTGTTTGACGGTCCGCAAGGGCTTTTCAGGAACTATTTCACCGCAACTTATCAGGGGTATCTGACGGATGAGCTAGGCGGTGGCGCGACCTAGCCAGTTGCCGCTGTGGTGGTAGATGGTGAACATGGTTGCGGTGATGAGCCAGGTTACGGGGTAAACCAGCAGTAGATGCTCGAGCGACGGATCGAAGGGCATGATCGCAAACACCCAGATCACCCTCAAGACAACGGTGCCAAAGATGGTGAGCATCATAGGCTGCAAACTCACGCCGGCGCCGCGGATGGAACCCGAGGCGTTCTCGATAATCGAGAAAATCGCATAGAACGGCGCAATGAAATGGAGGATAGTCGTGGTGTACGCCGAAATCGAAGCATCGTCGACAAACAAACGCGACAGCGGGCCCGAGAACACCAGCAGCACGGCAGACAGGCCACCAATGAGCATAAACGACAGCACGAGCGACGTATGGTAGCCCTTGCGCATGCGCTCGTAGTTGCGCGCGCCAAAGTTCTGCGCCGAGAACGTAGTGATCGATACGCCGAGCGCCTCGGTCACCATCCAGATAATGCCATCCAGGCGCCCAGATAGACCCCAAGCAGTCGTGACATCGGCGCCAAACGAATTAACCGACACCTGGATCAGCACGTTCGAGATCGAATAGGCAGCCGATTGAAAACCGAGTGGCAGACCACACGAGATCATACTCTTGCAAATACCGCGATCGATGCCGAGCTTAGATAGCGAAAGACGCCATGCACCCGGAGCGCGCAACATGCGCAACACGATCATCGTGGCGTTGGAGCAAATGGTCAGCGCCACCGCGATGCCGCAGCCCAGAGCCTCCATATGAAGCACGGCAACGAAGATGACATCCAGCACCGCATTAACAAGGCAGCCGGAAGCGATAATCACAGCAGGCCCGCGTGTGTCGCCCACGGCGCGCAGCAATGCCGTTCCCATATTGAGCAGCAGCGCCGCAACCATGGCGGCAAAATAGCAACGAGCATAGGCCGCGCCCTCGGCCAATAGTTCATGCGGCGTGTTCATAAGCACCAGCATGGGCTAAACGAACACTATGCCAAGAATCGAGAAAACGATACCGCCCACCAGTGCGAGCGTCATGGCTGTATGGACCGAACGACTCAGTCGCTCATCATCGTGCTGGCCAAAATACTGACCGGTAATGACCGCGCAGCCGGCGCCGACGCCAACGCAAAAGCCAATGCAGAACTCGGTGAGCACCATCGTGGCTTGAATGCCACCCAGCGCGAGCTTGCCGCCAAAATGGCCAACGATATACGTACCGATAAGCGTGTAGGCCTGCTGAAAAAACGAACTAAAAAAGATGGGAACGCACAGCGACAGCAGCTGTTGCCAAATGACACCCTGCGTTACATCGATAGCCGTAGATTTCTTAGCCACACGCCCTCCCCGCCAACGTATGTTAAACAACAAAACGGCAATTTAAGACCAAAGCCAATATCAGCTTAGCACCGACTGGCGTCGACCGAAACACCCCGAATCAGAGCCAGGTGCGAAATATCTGCCTAGTGATACAAACCCGGCTGGTAGTGATACTCATTGCTCGCGTGCGGGCACAGCTGCCAAAAGGCGACGGCGCTCGCCGCGGCCACGTTAAGCGAATCGACCCCGTGCGCCATCGGAATGCGCACCGCGTGGTCACAGCCGGCAATGGTCTTGGCGCCCAAGCCGGCACCCTCGGTACCCATAAAGATTGCCAAGCGGTCAATCTCCTGCAGCACGGGATCGTCCAGCGATACGGAATCGTCCGTCAACGCCATAGCGGCACACGAAAAACCGGCATCGTGCAACGCGCTCAGACCATCATGCGGCCACACACGAGCCTCGCTGCCAATGCGCGTCCACGGCACCTGAAACACGGTGCCCATGCTCACGCGGGCCGAGCGACGATACAGCGGATCGCAGCACGTAGGGCTCACCAGAATTCCGTCGACATTGAGCGCGGCACCCGAGCGGAAAATCGCGCCGACATTGGTGTGATCGACAATACCCTCAAGCACGCACACGCGCACCGGACGATCCCCCGCCGCCTCGACGACGCCGCCCAAGAACTCATCAACCGGAATCTGACGCGGGCGACGGAACGCCGCCAGCGCGCCGCGCGTCACGTTAAAGCCCGTCAACTGCTCCATGAGCTCCATGGAGGCGACGAACACAGGAACAGGACCCGCGCCCTCGCGCACGACTAGGCGCTCAAACAGCGGCATCATCTGGTCGAGCCAGCGCTCGCCCAAAAGAAAGCTCACCGGCTGATATCCGGCACGCACCGCACGCTCGATGACCTTGGCGCTCTCGGCGATAAAGATGCCCTTTTGCGGCTCCAACACGCAGCGCAGCTCGCGCTCGGTCAGTCGCACGTAGGCATCGAGCCGCTCGTCCTCGAGCGAATCAATTCGCAGAACCTCAACGGCATCAGTCATAGCAGCCAGCCCGCACCCTTCTTTACAGCACATCTATACCAAACGAGGCGACGCTAAGCGCCGCCCCATGCATTCAATCAACCCGATGATACCGTTCACGCCAGACGATTTACGCCTCGATGCGACGATACGTCACGAACTCATAATTGACGCCCTCGTCACCCTCACCGGCGGCAATCGTCGCGACCCCGCTACGCTGCGCAATCTCCCACGCGGGATCGGCGTCCAAGTCGGGAAAGTACGTGTCCACGGGATGGACGCAGTGGTTATGAGTGACCTCGGCCTCCACGCAGTACGGCAAAAACTGCCGATAGACATCGCCGCCACCGATCACCCAGGCAACGAGCCCATCGGCAACCGCAGAGAGCGCTTCGTCAACGCTATGCACCACGTCGACGCCCTCGTGGGTAAAGCCCATATCGCGCGTAAGCACGATATTGCGGCGGTTCTTGAGAGGACGCCCGCCGGGAAAACTCAGCAGCGTCTTACGTCCCATGATAACCGGGCAGCCCTTGGTGCAGGCCACAAAATGGCGCATATCGGCGCGATTGGACACCACCATGTCGCCCTCGCACCCAATGCCCCAATCGTCACACACGGCGACGATAGCAGATAGCTTACACGTCATGAGCACCACCTACACCGCAATGGGAATGTTCTTGACCTGCGGGCCGTGCTCATAGCCCTCGACGATCAGGTCATCGGTCGTAAACGCATAGAAGTCATGCACATCGGGGTTGAGCGTTACCTTGGGTGCCGCAAACTGCGGACGCTCGATAAGCTCGCGGACGATATCGACATGACGATCATAGATATGGGCGTCGGCGATCACGTGCAGCAGCTCACCGGGAATCATATCGACCGACTGCGCGACCATCATCAGCAAAATGGCGTACTGGCACACGTTCCAGTTGTTCGCGGCCAAAATGTCCTGGCTGCGCTGGTTGAGAATCATGTTGAGCGTCGGCTTGTCGTCCTGAGGACGCTGCGTCACGTTATAGGTCACGCTATAGGCGCACGGATAAAGGTGCATCTCGGACAGATCGCTAAACACGTACGTATTGGTCATAATGCGGCGACTATACGGCGTGTGCTTAAGGTCGTACAGCACACGGTCCATCTGGTCGAAGTCGCCCTCGACGTAATGGCTCTTCTGACCAATCTGATAGCCGTAGGCTTTACCGATGGAACCGGTCTCATCGGCCCACTCATCCCAGATATGGCTGTTGAGATCATGCACGTTATTGGACTTCTTTTGATAGATCCACAGAATCTCGTCCATGGCAGACTTAAGCGCCGTACGACGCAGGGTGAGCGCGGGGAACTCCTCGCGCAGATCATAGCGCGCCGTGACACCAAAGTTTTTAATGGTATAGGCAGGGGTGCCGTCCTCCCACACCGGACGGACCTTTTGGCCCTCGGTGGTGGTGCCATGGTCCAAGATATCGCGGCACATGGTTACAAACTGCTGATCAGCATTGCTCATTGACCCTCCTGTCAGTCGCCTATAAGCGAGATTTATTGTAGCCCAGGCGCGCGAGTGTCGAATTGGACACTTAGTCCGGCACACGCAATGCACGGCAGCGCGGCTCCGCATGCGGCAACGAGGCATCTTAGCCTTTTTCTGACATATGACAGAAATGCCTTGCGCCCAACGACTAACGCGTTATCCTATTGTTGACATATGTCAGATAAGGAGTGTGCATGGCAGGAAGACGCGAAAAACTGCGCCGCGTCGGGATCATCCCCGAATATCGCAGCTTTACCCCTGATGGTCTTGCCAGCGGAGACGCCATCGAGATGACGGTCGACGAGCTCGAAGTCCTGCGTCTGTGCGACCTGGAAGGCCTCAATCAGGAGGAAGTCGCCCAGCGCATGGGCATTGCCCGCGCCACGGTGGCGGCAATCTGCAGCCGCGCGCATCGCAAGGTGGCAAACGCGCTGGTCAATGGACGAGCGATCGTCATCGAAGGCGGCAACATCGCGTACTCCCCCATCACCACGACAACGGCCGCATGGCCAGCAAAGGAGGTCGACGCCATGAGGGTGGCAACGACGTACGACAACGGCAACATCTTTATGCACTTTGGCCGCAGCGAGCAGTTCAAGATCTATGACATCCAGGATGGCAAGGTGCTCAACGAGCAGGTCGTAGGCACCGGTGGCACCGGCCACGGCGCCTTGGCGGGCCTGCTCGCCAACGGTGGCGTTGACACGCTCATCTGCGGCGGCATCGGAGGCGGCGCCATCAATGCGCTCGCACAGGCCGGCATCACCGTCTATGCAGGAGCCCAAGGCAACTGCGACGCTTGCGTCGAAGCCCTCATCGCAGGCACGCTCGCGCAGACCAGCGAAGCCACCTGCGACTGCCACGGACACAACCACGAGCACGCCCATGAGCATGGCGAGTCCTGCGGCTGCCACGGCTATCACGACCATGATGGACACGAGGGCTGCGGCTGCCACTAACGTCAAATGCCTTGGCGCCAGCAAGCTTCCGCACGTGCAACAATCCATAAACGAACGGCGAAGGCCGCCTGGAACACCATCCAGGCGGCCTTCGCCATATACGACTCAACCGGTCGTTACTTCTTATTACGCATCTGCGCTTCCATTTGACGCAGCAGGTCCATATCGGACTTGGGGCCGCCCGTTCCCAGGCCACCCATACCGCCCAGACCCATGGCATCTAGGCCGGGAATATTGGGCATGCGCATCTTTTTGCCCTTCTTACCCTTTTTGCCCTTCTTGCCGCCGGCCTGTGCCTGATTGGCCATCGTGCGCATGCGGCCCATCATCTTATTCATCTCGCCCCACTGCTTCATAAGGCTGTTGACCTCGGTGGGGGTTACGCCGGCGCCCTTGGCGATACGTGCGCGGCGCTGGCCGTTGATGATGGAGGGACGCAGGCGCTCCTCCTTGGTCATCGACATGATGATGGCCTCGTTCTTATCGAAGATGCCCTCGTCCAGGTTGCCGCCCATCTGGTTGAGCGCGCGCTGGCCACCGGGAAGCATGCCCAGGATACCCTTCATGCCGCCCATCTTTTTGACGGCTTTCATCTGGTCGAGCATATCGTTCATGGTGAAGCCCTCGCGCAGCATACGCTCGGCAGCCTCAAGCTGCTCTGCATCGGCTGCCTCCTGGGCCTTCTCGATAATGCCGACAACATCGCCCATGCCCAGAATGCGCTTGGCCATGCGATCGGGATAGAACGGCTCAAGCGAATCGGGTTTCTCGCCCATGCTCACAAACTTGATGGGCTTACCGGTCACCTGACGCACCGAAAGTGCGCCGCCGCCACGGGCATCGCCGTCGAGCTTGGAGATGATCACACCGTCAAAGTCGGTGCGATCGGCGAAGGTCGAGACGACGTTGACGATGTCCTGGCCGGTCATGGCGTCGACGACCATCAGCACCTGGTCGGGCTTGACGGCCTTCTTGATGTCGACGGCCTCCTGCATCATCTGCTCGTCGATCTGAAGACGACCGGCGGTATCGACGATGACCACGTCACGCAGGTGATCGACGGCCTCTTGGATGGCGCCCTTGGCGATATCGACCGGGTGCGCACCGTCGCCGCGAAAGACTGGTACGCCAATCTCGCCGCCGAGCGTGGCAAGCTGGTCGGCAGCGGCGGGACGGTAGACGTCGCACGCGGCGAGCAGCGGCGAGCGGCCCTGCTTCTTGAGCAGGTAGGCCAGCTTTACGGCCGCCGTGGTCTTACCGGAGCCCTGCAGGCCCACGAGCATGATGACATTGGGAATACGGTTGCTAAAGACGAGCTTGCTCTCGGTTGAGCCGAGCATCTCGGTGAGCTCGTCGAGCACGATCTTGACGACGTTTTGCGCCGGCGACAGCGACTCCATGACCTCGGCGGTCATGCAGCGCTCCTTGGTCTTGGCGACGAACTCCTTGACGACCTTAAAGTTAACGTCGGCCTCGAGCAGGGCCATGCGAATATCGCGCATGGCCGAAGTAATATCGGCCTCGGTCAGCTTACCCTTGCCGCGCAGGCGGTCAAATGTGTCGTTGAGGCGATCGCTCAGGGAATCAAACACTGGTTACTCCTTAGTTGGACTCGCCCACCAGGGCGCGGCAGAAATCTTTGGCGTTAAACTCCTGCAGGTCATCGACCTGCTCGCCCACGCCGATGCGCAGGATCGGGAGCTTGAGCTTCTCGGCCACGGCCATGGCGATACCGCCCTTAGCCGTGCCGTCGAGCTTAGTCATGATAATACCGTCCAGGCCCAGCGCCTCGTTAAACTCGAGCGCCTGGTTCAGACCGTTCTGACCAGTAGCGGCATCGATCACAAGCACGACCGAGACCGGCATGGGACCGGCGGCCATATTGGCGGCGCGCTTACGAGTCACATTGACCACCTTAGCGAGCTCGCGCATGAGCTCGGGGCTCGTGTGCAGACGACCGGCGGTATCAATGAGCACCAGGTCGCTGCCGCGCTTATCGGCCTCGTCGAGCACGTCATAGCACACGCTCGCCGGATCGGAGCCGCGGTCACGCTTGATAACCGGTACGCCGGCACGCTGGCCCCACACATCGAGCTGCTCGATGGCGGCGGCGCGGAAGGTGTCGGCCGAACCGATCACCACGTTCTTCCCGCGGGCGGCCATGGCGCTCGCGATCTTGCCGACCGTGGTGGTCTTGCCGGCACCGTTGATGCCCACAAACAGCACGCAGCTCGGCGTATCGGAAAACGGGTCGCGCTCAACAGGCACAAAATGGCCCTCGAGCTGCTCGGCCAGGGCGCGGCGAAGCTGCGGGGCGGTCTTGAGGTTCTTCTTGGCAGCGGCGTCGCGCAGGTCATCGGAGACCTGAATGGCGACCTCGGCACCCATGTCACCCATAACGAGGGTGTCCTCAAGGTCCTCCCAAAAATCCTCGTCAACCTCACCGCCAAAGTAGAAGACCTCGTTGAGGGCCTCGCGGCTGCGCTCAAGTCCGCGCGAGAGTGCGTCAAAGAATCCCATTATGCATTCACGACCTTTCCGGTTTCGCGATCGAGTTTTTGCGAGACGACGCGACTGACGCCGTCGGCTTGCATCGAGACGCCGTAGAGAACGTCAGCATCCTCCATAGTACGGCGCTGATGCGAGATTACCAAGAGCTGCGTATCGGAACGCAGCACATCGAGAGCACCGATGAGCTTGGACAGGTTGGCGTCGTCGAGCGCCGCCTCGACCTCGTCCAGCACATAGAACGGCACCGTACGCGTGCGATACACGGCAAAGAGCAGGGCGAGCGCCGTCAGGCTCTTCTCGCCGCCCGACATGAGCATCATCTTGGTGATGCGTTTGCCGCGCGGCTGCGCCACGACCTCAATGCCCGTCTCGGCAGGATGCTCGGGATCGGTCATCTCAAGGTGAGCCTGACCACCCGGGAAGAGCATGACGAAGATCTCGCGGAAGTTCGCGTCGACCTTCTCAAACGTCACCAGGAACGCCTTGCGCATCTTGCGGTCAATCGCCACGGTGATCTTGGTGAGCGCCTTGCGCGCGCTCTCCAGATCGGCCAGTTGCTCCTCGATGTAATCGGCGCGGCGCTTGAGCTGCTCGTACTCCTCCATGGCAACCTGGTTCACGGGGCCCAGATTGTTGATTTGGCGCACGAGTTGGTTGAGCTCGCGCTCGGCAGCGTCGCGATCGGTGGGCGCCGGCAGCATGAGCGCCTCCTCGAGCACCGTGGTGCCGTCGGCGGTGATGGCCTTAATGGCAGCCTCTACCTGCACCTCGAGCTTGCCGCGCGCCACCTTGAACTCATTTTGCGTCGTGGCGGCAGCATCGACCCTCTCTTTGGCGCGGGCGACCTCGGTCTTGGCGTCCTCGATGGTCTTCTTTAGCGAAGCCGAGTCCGCCTCCTCAAGCGTTGCCTGATCGCGCAAGCGCGCAGCCCAGTCCGAGGCGCGCTCCAACAGGGCAGAATAGCGCTCGTGCATGGGATCGACGCGAAGGCGCAGCAGCTCAAGCGAGCGCGAGGCCTGGCGTGTTCCGCGGATACGGCGGTCGATGCCTTCCAGGCGATGCTCAAGATCGGGCACGCGGCCCTTCAGCGAACGCAGGCGCTCGCTCGTCTGGGCCAGGCGGACGTTGGCATCGGCGAGCTTGCCGGCTGCCTCGGAATCATCACGGCGCACGCGATCGAGCTCATCATTGGCCTCGGCAATCTGCAAGCCCAGATCGCTCGCTTGCGCACGAGCCTCGTCACGCGAACGGGTAAGTTCATCCACGCGCGGACGTGCAGCACGAACGGCCTCGGCAGCCTGCTCGCGGCTCTTGGAAATACGCACGCGCTCGACCTCGGCGTTGTTGGCACTCTGCTCCAGGCGGCCGATCTCGGACAGCAGGGAGCGACGCTCGCCCTCAAGGCGGGCAATCTCGCCGGCAGCATCGCCCTCGGCAGCACGGGCCTCCTCAACGGCCGCATTGGCCTCGACGACCTGATCAGAAACATGCTCAAACGCGGCAGCAAGATCGGGCTCCAGGCCTTCCAGCTCGCGGATACGACGCTTGCGCTCCAGGGCGCCCGAAGCCTCGCCGGCATCAAGCCCCACGCGAACCAGGCCGCCGCAGGCAACGCGGGCGCCATCGGGAGTCACATAGGTCACGCCATCAACGACCGGCGCGGACAGCGCGGCAGCCAAGTCATCGACCACGTAATAGCCGCCGAGCAATGCCTCGACGACCGGACCGTAGCCCGCTCGCACGGACAGACGATCAACAAGACGGGTACCGGCGGCACCCTCGGCAGCCGCAGAGCCACTCACGCTGCGCGCCACCAGCAGCGCCTCGCCCGAGGCCTTCTTCTGGTCCAGCGCAGCGCGACCGGCGCGCTCAAGTGCGGCAGCGTTATCGAACAACAGGGCATCGATATCGCCGGCGAGCAGCTGCTCAACCAGGCCCTCAAGCTCACGAGGTGCCTCGAGCACATCGCCCAGACGACCCGAGACATCGTCGCCCAGCGCGCCCACCAGACGGCTTACGAGCGGCGAGCTGTCGGCCATGCGAGCATCAAGCTTCTTTTGGCTGGCAAGCTCCGAGCGCACCTCGGACAGCTTGTTGCGTGCCTCGCCTTCGCGGGCACGCAGGTCCTTGAGGGCAGCCCGTGCCGTCTCGGTGGCCTCGCGCGCATCGCTCTGGGCCTGACGAGCCGCCTCAAGGGCGCTCTCAAGCTCCTCAGCACGGTCGCGGCGGCTATCAAGCGATGCCGTGACCTCCTCGAGCTGTTCATCGATCTGCTCCAGGCGCGAGGCATACATGTTGTCCTCGACCTCGGCGTTGCTCAGCGAGTCCTTCACCTTGGCGAGCTCGAGCGCAGCATTATCGGCAACGCGCTGCACATCGCGCTGTTCGCGCGTGAGCTGCGAAATCTGATTGTCGAGCGCAACGCGACGCTCGTGGAGCTCGGCGGCGGCAGGACCAGCGGCGTCAACGTCCTCCTGGGCCTGCATATGCGCGCCGGTCACTTCCTCGAGCTGAGCACGTGCGTCCTCGAGCTCCTCAACCACGCGACGGCGCTGATGCTCGGAGCTCGAGATCTGGCCACGCATGTCGGACAGGCGCGACACCATGTTATGGCCCTTTTCCTCGAGCAGGCGCATATCGGAGTTAATGCGACCGACCACGTCTTGCATATGACGGCGCTGCTCGCCCAAGTCGCCCACAAACAGGCCCTTTTCCTCGAGCATAACTTGGAGCTTCTCGAGCTCGCGCTCCTTTTCACCCAAGCGGTATTGCGCGAGCTCAAGCTCGGCAGCGCCCTCCTTGGAGCGGCTCTCCAGGTCGTTCCACTGCGATTGCAGTGAACGCAGCTCATCGACGGCCAGCATCTGCGTAAGCTCGTTCGCGCGCGAGGACAGCTCTTTGTACTTGCGCGCGCGATCGACCTGACGCTCC
The DNA here is from genome assembly GCA_019414645.1 of Collinsella sp. Taxonomy (GTDB): domain Bacteria; phylum Actinomycetota; class Coriobacteriia; order Coriobacteriales; family Coriobacteriaceae; genus Collinsella. The sequence goes on along the minus strand of DXLP01000012.1, from coordinate 9,803 downwards.
AGCGGCCGCAGCTGACGGGCGATTTCCTTATTGATATCGCGGGCACGGGTCAGGTGCTCGTCCATCGACTTGATCTTTTTGAGCGCACGTTCCTTGCGACGCTTGTGTTTGGAGATGCCGGCGGCCTCCTCAATGAGGGCACGGCGCTCCTCGGGGCGGCTCTGCAAAATGGCATCGAGCTTGCCCTGGCTGATGATGGAATGCGTATCCTTGCCCAGTCCCGAATCGTGCAGGATGTCCTGAATGTCCATCAGGCGGCACGGGCTCGAGTTGATGAGGTACTCGCTTTCGCCCGAGCGGTACATACGACGGGTGATAGCCACCTCGTCAAAGTCGACGGGCAGCATATGGTCCGAATTGTCGAGAACCAGCGTGACCTCGGCCACGCCTACCGGCTTGCGCGCCGACGAGCCCGAGAAGATGACGTCTTCCATGGCCTGGCCGCGCAGCTGCTTGGCGCTCTGCTCGCCCAGAACCCACAGAATCGAGTCGGAGATGTTCGATTTTCCCGAGCCGTTGGGACCGACGATGACGGTCAGGCCCGGCTCAAACGTCATATGGGCGCGGTCGGCAAACGACTTAAACCCTTTGAGCGTGAGGGACTTGAGATACACGGTTCCTCGCTTAAACAGGCTTCTTGTTCAGAATCACGCCGTTGGTGGTGTAGCCCATGCGGTCGAGCGCCTCGAGTGCAGCGGCTCCCTCGGCTTCCTTCTTGGAGGAACCGGTACCGCGGCCCTGGCGGATGCCGTCGATGAGCACCACAGCGGTAAAGGTGGGCGCATGCGCGGGGCCCTCGGAGCCAACCAGCTTATACGCGGGAGGCTCGTGGCCGTCGGCCTGCACGCACTCCTGCAAAAACGACTTGGGGTTCGCGGGGTGCTCGGCACGCTCGGAGGCCAGGTGCGGCTTAAGCGTGCGGTGGATGAACTCCGCCGCAGCGTCCCAGCCGGCATCCAGGTACAGGGCGCCCACGAGTGACTCGTAGACGTTCTCGAGCGCCGAATGCAGGCCGCGCGCGCCCGTGCCGGTCTCGGAGGCACCAAAGATGATGATATCGTCGATGCCCAGCTCATGGGACACCTCGGACAGCGTGGCACCCGAGACGAGCGACACCTTCAGTCGCGTAAGCTTGCCCTCGTCAAACTCCGGATAGGACTCAAAGAGCGAACGGGCAACCACGGCGCCCAAAATCGAATCGCCCAAAAACTCAAGGCGCTCATAGCTCGCCGAGACGGGCTGACCTTCCACGGCAGAAGGGTGCGTGAGCGCCGCGCGCAGCAGCACCTTGTTATTGAACTCGTGGCCCAGGATTTCCTGGGCGCGCGCGAGTCGTTGAGATAAAGCCAAGACTTAGGCCTCCTTGGCGTTTTCAATAGCGTCGACAGCGTCGGCGACAGAGTTGAGCGACAGCAGGGTCTCGTCATCGATCTCGAGGTCGAACTCGTCCTCGATGGCCGTCACCAGCTGCAGACGCTCGAGCGAATCGGCATCGAGATCGTCAAAGGTAGTCTCGTCGCTAATGTCGGCGACATCGACGCCCAGAACGTCAGCGGCGACTTCGGCGATCTTATCGAAGATTTCGGAGCGGTCCATAGCGCTTCCTCTCGTATTGCGTGAACATCAACGCGCTGGCGCCGCAAGCGCAGCGCCAAGACACGGTTTTGATTCTACCCCACGACGCAGGCCGCGAGGCACATAACAGCGCTCTAACTCGCTCCTACAAAACGATGCCGTCCATAGAGTTGGCGACGTTCTCGACCAGCCCGGCGCGCACGGCCTCCGCCGCGGCGAGCGTACCGTTTTTGACGGCCTCGACCGAGGTGGCACCGTGGCCGATCAGGACCACGCCACGCAGGCCCAGCAGAATGGCGCCGCCCTTAGCATCGCCCGAGAGTTTTGCCTTGATCTCGCGCATCTGCTTTTTGATGAGCAGCGCGGCGATCTTGGTGCCGAGCGAAGCCATAAAGGCACCCTTGAGCTCTTGTAGCAAAAACTTAGCGGCGCCCTCGGTCGCCTTGAGCGCGATGTTGCCCGACATGCCATCGGCAACGACGACGTCAAAGTTACCCGAGGTCAGGTCGGTGCCCTCGCAGTTGCCCACAAAGCCGGGAACGGCGGCCTTCATGGCAGGGAAGCACGCCTTGGTAAAGTTGGAGCCCTTCTCATCCTCGGTACCGTTGCCGAGCAGACCGACGCGGGGATGCTCAATGCCCAAGACGACGCGCGCATAGGCGCTACCCATCTGGGCAAAACGCACCATGTCGTCGACCTCGACATCGGGGTTGGCGCCCATGTCGCACAGGACCGTCAGGCCGCCGGCGCGGTTGGGCAGTGCATTGGTGAGGCACGGACGCACCGGCTGCTTCTTGCCCTCGGCCTGATACCTAAATGGCGTCACGTAGGCGGTAGCGGCAGCGGTCATGGCGCCGGTGGAGCCGGCAGAGAAGAACGCGTCCGCGTTACCCTTCTTGATAGCGCGGCAGGCAAGTACGATCGAGGACTTACGCTTGGTCATCACGGCTCGAATGGGATCGTCATCCATGGCGATGACATCGGGCGCCTCCAAGGCCTCAACACGAGCGTGAGCCGCGGCAAAGGGGTTCACGATCTCTGCGGGACCGACGGCCAAGACCTCGATATCGGGATCCGCCGCAAGCGCCGCCTCGATACCGTCGAGGACAACCTGAGGCTTCTCGTCTCCACCCACAACGTCTACACAAACGCGAACGTTACTCATATACATGCTCCTTATACAAAAATGGCCGACTCATTGAGCCGGCCATTGTGGTTCCAGTTGGAACGGCATCGCATCCAGAGTATACAGTTACTCGGTAACGATAACCTCGCGGTCCTTGTAGAAACCGCAGCTGGGGCACACGTGGTGCGGGAGCTTGACAGCGCCGCAACGGGGGCACGTGGACTGAGCCGCAGCCGAGATCTTCATGTTGGCGGAACGGCGGGTGTGAGTGCGGATACGACCCTGCTTTTGTTTAGGTACGGGCATAGTGACCTTCCTTATGAACTATCCAGTGTGGCGATTACGCGCAAGTAGCGATACTACCACAGTTTTACTCGTCAAGCTTGAGATTCTTCAATGCTGCAAATGGATTTTCCGTGGCAGCGGCCCATTCGGCCTCTGCTTGAGCGGCGCAATCGCATTGCTCGACGTTGAGATTGATGCCGCAGGTGGGGCACAGGCCGCGACAATCGGGCTTGCACAGGACAACGAACGGCGTGTCCATGACGACCGCGTCGTTGATGGGCTCGCCCAGATCGACGATGCGATCCTCGCCCAGCAGCTCGTAGCCGTCTTCGTAGGCCTCGGGGTCCTCGGGCTCGTTAAAGAGATAGAATTCCTCAATCTCACCGGCGATATCAAACGAAGCGGGCTCCAAGCAGCGGTCGCACTCGCCGGTGGCGTGGGCGCGGACCATGCCCGAGAGCAGAACGCCGGTGCCGGCATTGGTAAAGACCACGTCGTAGTCAATGCCGTCCTGCAGCTGGTACTCCTTCTCGCCCACCGTATAGGCGGCGACATCGACCTTGCCGGTCAGCGGATACGAGTCTCCGGGAAACTCGAGCTGTTCGGAAAGATCGACGGTAACGCTCGGGAACTCAGCCATTACCACTGACCATTCTGCTGGGCGGCACCCTCGTTGAGCTGCTGACGGCAACGGGTGACGGTGCCGGTCAGGCTCTTGAGGTTCTCCTCGAGGTGCGTAAAGACCTGCTCGGCGTAGTCCTCGGCGGCATAGCGCGTCTCGCGCTCATACTGCTGGGCACGGTCGCGGATATCGTCGGCCTGCTGCTGCGCTAAGCGGACGATCTCTTGCTCACCGGCAATGGTGAGGGCCTGCTGCTGAGCATCGGCGATGATGGAATCGGCCTGAGCGGCGGCGGAAGCCATAAGCTCCTCGCGCTCCTTGAGGATACGGCGGGACTTCTGCCATTCCTCGGGATAGCTCATGCGGATCTCGTCGAGGATGTTAAAGAAGACGTCGGCGTCGATAACCTTCATCTGGGCGTTCTTGCCGAACGGCGTCTTAGCCTCTTCGATGAGCCCCTCGAGCTCGTCGACAAGACTCACGATCCTGTCGCCAGGAAAATTCTCGCCCGGCATCCGGTCTCCTTTCATAGGTAACATATCATCGTGTTAGTTTACCACATGCCACCAGGCATTAAAAAACGTCACGAAAAGCGATGTTTGAGCGCCTTGACCACATTAGACGGAACAAAATTAGAGACGTCGCTACCGAGCGAGGCAATCTGGCGAACCACCGAGCTCGAGATATAGCCGTACTGCGGCGCACTCATGACAAAGATGGACTCCAACTCGTTATCCAGGCGGTAGTTGAGGTCGGCCTGCTGCAGCTCGTACTCAAAGTCGGTCATGGCACGCAGGCCCTTGACCACGGCTCCTGCTCCCTGTTCGCGGGCAAAATCGACCAAGAGGCCGGTGAAGGGCAGCACCTCGACGCCGTCAATATCGCCGAGCGCCTCACGGGCCAGCGCCACGCGCTCGTCGAGCCTAAACGTGGTGCCGACGCCGTTTTTTCCCTGCGACTCGGCAACGGCAACGATCACGCTGGGAAAGATGCGGCGGGCGCGGCGGATGACGTCGATATGGCCAAACGTTATGGGATCGAAGGTGCCCGGGACAATCACGCGGTTGATGGTGTCATTCATGGGCGTCCTCCAAAAGCGAATCATCGTCATGGTCGCTGTCGCCGGCATTGCCAGCCTCGTTCGTGGCCGACCAGCGCAGCAAGTCAACCGAAGTTATGCCGTAGCGCTTCTCGCGCACGGTCTCAAAACCGGTCGGGTGAGCGCCCGTATCGGCCGCGGCGTGCTCAAAGAGTGCGTAGGCGCCCTGCGCCAGCAAGCCTTGCTGAGCTAGGTTTTGCAGCAGCTCCTCGACCGGCTCGGCGCCAAAAGCATAGGGCGGGTCGAGCAGAACCAGGTCAAAGGGACCGCCTGGCACGCGGCCGCGCGAAGCGCTTGCCAGCACGTCACCCGTCACCACGCGCCAACGCGCACGGTCACGGCACAGCGACTCGATATTCTTGGTAATCAGACGAGCAGCGTTGCGATCGATCTCGAACGTGGTGAGCGAGCGGGCACCACGCGAGAGCATCTCGATGCCCAAGGCGCCGGAGCCGCCAAAGGCATCCAGCACGCGGACCTCGTCCAGATCGAAGTCGAATGCCGACATGACCATAGATGCGCACGCCTCGCGAACGCGATCGGTCGTGGGGCGGGTGACATCTCGACCACGGGGCTCCTCGATCTTACGACCGCGCCATTCGCCTCCGATGATTCTCATCCTCCGCTGACCTCCTTAAAGATGTGTCGATACCGCGTGGCGACCGCATCGCGCAGAGGGCGCGTCGCCACGGAGTCAAGGTTGCAAGCATACCGCAAGAGCTCGACCGCGTCCAAATGTGCCCACTCGATCAATTCCTCGTCGGCATCGAGGTCAACAAAGCGCAAGGTCACGCCGCCATGCTGGCGGTAACCCAGGATTTCACCCTCGTGGCGCAGACGCAGGTCCATCTGGGCGAGCGTAAAGCCGTCCGAGGTCTTCTCGAGCGACTGGAGGCGGTCTTGTGCCGCCGACGCGCCGCCGTTGCCCTTGGAGTGCGTCATGACCAGGCACGTACCCGACACGCTGCCGCGGCCTACGCGCCCGCGCAGCTGGTGCAAGGCCGCCAAGCCAAAGCGCTCGCCATTCTCGATAACCATGACGGTGGCGTTGGGCACGTCAACGCCCACCTCGACCACCGTGGTCGAGACGAGCACATCGATCTCGCCACGCTTGAAGGCATCGATGACCCGGTCCTTCTCCCCCGCCGGCATGCGGCCATGGAGACGCTCGATGGTAAACCCCGGTAATGCCAGACGAAGGCGATCGAGCTCGGTCGCCGTGTCATGCAGCGGCACGGGCACGGTCACGCGGCCCTCGTCGTCGCGAACGATGCCGGGTACGTCTTCGAGCTCATCGGCCGAATCGCTCGGCTCCACGAGCGGACAGATCACGTAGGCTTGCTGCCCCTTTTCGTGTGCCTCGCGAATGGCGCCATAGGCCAGGTCACGACTCGACTCGGTGAGGACGCGCGTCGTCACGCCGGCACCCGGAACGGGACGATGGCGGATGATGCTCGTATCCAGGTCACCGTAGACCGAGAGCGCCAGCGTGCGCGGAATCGGTGTGGCGGTCATGACCAGCAAGTCGGCACCCGGGCCTTTTGCGCGTAGAGCGTTACGCTGGCCCACGCCAAAGCGGTGCTGCTCGTCGATCACCACAAGCGACAAATGCTTGAACGTGACGTTCTCCGAAAGCACCGCATGGGTACCAAAGAGCACGTCGAGCTCGCCAGACTGGAGCCGAGCATGAATCTGTTCACGCTCGGCCGCCGGCGTGGCGCCCGTCAGGAGCGCCCAGGTCATGCCAGCCTGCGAGAGCAAGGGGCCGGTCTTATCGGCATATTGACGCGCCAGCACGCCCGTGGGCGCCATGACGCACGCCTGGGTGCCGCTATCGGCCGCAACCGCCAACGCGCAGGCGGCAACGGCGGTCTTACCGGTACCGACGTCACCCAGCAGCAGACGGTTCATCACACGACCGCCATCGCACATGTCATGCAGGATGTCTTGAAATGCAGCCTCCTGCTCATCGCTCAGCGAAAACGGCAGGGCCTGTTTGAGCGCAGCCAAATGCTCGCCCGCGTCATGCGCATAAGGCACTACGTCGACCATACCGCCATCGTTGCGCAGACGCAGCGCGAGCTGCAGGCAGAGACACTCCTCGTAGGCAAGACGCCGGCGTGCGATGTCGCGCTCGGCCATGCTCGAGGGAAAGTGGATCGAGCGCAGCGCACGGGCATTGCTCATGAGCTTCCGCTTTGCGCGCAGCGGCGCGGGAATGGGATCGAACGGATTGGCGACCACTTCGAGCGCACCGCTCACGATACGGCGCATCCATGCCTGACTCACGCCATCGCTCACGTAATGGACCGGTAGGATGGTGCCGGCGGCGCGCCCGTCCTCGAGCTTTTCAAAGTGGGGCGAGGCCATCTGCTTAAAACCGTAGGCAAACTCGACCTTGCCCATCACGGCCAGGCGGTCGCCCTGCTTGAACTGCTGGGCAATCCAGGGCTGACGGAAAAAGGCAACCTGCAGCACGCCCGTCTCGTCCACGAGCGAGACCTCAGTCACCTGCATACGCGGACGGGGCTGCTTTTGGACAATACGATCGACCGTGGCGATAATGGTGCACACGGTACCGATGGGCGCCATCTCGATGGACCACGAGCGAGTGAAGTCCAGGTAGCGATGGGGAATATGGAGAAGGAGGTCCCCCACCGTCCGAATTCCCAGACGGCGAAGGGCCTCCTCACGTTTACCCGAAACATATTTGAGTCGCGCGATATCCTCGTCGAGCGCATTGCTCTGGGCAAAACGCTCCGAGACGCGCGGCACGGAGCACAGCTCGGACATAGGCAGAGCCTACTCGATCGAGAAGATCACGGGATAGAGCGGCTGCTCGCCACGATGGGCGTCGATCTCCAGATCGGGCTGAGCTTCCTCGATGGCATCGACGATCTCCTGGAAGGCCTCATCGGACAGCTCCTCGCCGGCCAGAATCGTCAGCGCGTCGCCCTCCTCTTCCTCCTGCATACGGTTGATGCAGTCGAGCGTGACCTGCTTCACGTCAGAGCCGACCACGTCGATGGAGCCGGCGATGATGCCCATGACGTCACCGGAGTGAATCGGCGAGCCGTCGGAGGCGCTGGAGTCGCGCACGGCACGGGTGACCTCGCCATCGCGGACCTCGCTGATGGCGTCGACCATGGCGGCAACAGCATCCTCGAGTTCGGAATCGGGCAGGACCGCGAACAGCGCGGAGAACGCCTGCGGGACGGTCTTGGTGGGAACGACGGCGACCTTCTTGTCGGTGCAGGCAGAAGCGGCAGCCTCGGCAGCCATGCGGATGTTGCCGTTGTTGGGCAGGATGATGACCGAGGTCGCGTTGACCTGGTCGACGGCGCCCAGCAAGTCGGCGGTCGAGGGGTTCATGGTCTGGCCACCCGACACGATCACATCGACGCCGAGGGACTTGAGGATGTCGGCCTCGCCGGAACCGGCGGCAACGGCGACAAAACCCAGCGCCTTCGCAGGCTCGGCGGACTTCTCCTGGTCCTCGTGGATCTTAGCGGTACGGTCGTGGGCCTCCATCTCCATGTTGTGGATAAAGACCTCATAGATCTGACCGAGCTGCAGCATGTGCTCGAGCACCAGGTTGGGGGTGTTGGAGTGCACGTGGATCTTGTAGTCGGGGTAGGCGCCCACGAGCAGCTCACAGTCGCCCATAGAACCCAGGAACTTCAGGCACTCGTCCTCGTCAAAAGGAGCGTCGGCCTTAAAGAGGAACTCGTTGCAGTAGCGGAACTCCGAGCCCTCCCAGTCGTCGTTAGCCTCGATCTCAACACGGCCAAGAGCGGCATCGCGAGCAGAGCCGGCGGAATCGAACGTAGCGGAGAAATCCTCGACCACGGTGCTGCGGCCAAGAGCAGCGGCAACAAAGTTCTCCAAGAAGATGGCAAAGCCAAAGGCGCCGGAGTCGACCACGCCGTTCTCCTTGAGGACGGGCAGCAGGTCGGGTGTGCGGGCGACGGACTGGTAGGCCTCGACGACGATGGCGTCAAGCGCATCCTCGGCAGAGAACTTCTTCTTCTCGCACTCGTCTGCCTTGGTCGAAACATCACGCAGGACCGTGAGAATCGTGCCTTCGATGGGCTTACGAACAGCCTGGAAGGCAACCTTGACGGCACGGCGGAAGGCGAAGGCGATATTGGCGGACGTAATGGGCTCATCGGCAGAGACAAGGCCCTCGGCCACACCGCGCAGAATCTGCGAGGTGATGACACCGGAGTTGCCGCGGGCGCCCATCAGGGAGCCGTGGGTGATGGCACCAGCAATGGCCTCCATGTCGGCATCGGCGGGAAGGGCAGAAAGCTCCTTGGTCACCGAGGCGAGCGTGAGCGACATGTTGGTGCCGGTGTCACCGTCGGGTACGGGGAAGACGTTGAGCTTGTTGATCTCCTCGGCCTTTTCGGAAACGGCAGCCGCAGCGATCGGAAAACAGGTGCGAATGGTCTTTGCAATCATGAGTGGTGAAATCTCCGTATTCGGATGCTAGTTCAGACGGCTCTTGAGCGCGTCGATGTGAATGCCGATCTTAAGGCTGGCGGGATCGATTTGAGCGATCTCCTGCAGGGTGAAGGCGACGGAGCTCGAAAGATTGTGGCAGACGGACTTCATGTTGACGCCGTTCTCGAGCACGACGTGAAGGTCGACCGTAAGGCCGTTCTCGTCGGCGGAAACAAGCACGCCCTTGCGGAGGCGCTGGCCGGCAAGCAGGCGCACGCTCTCGGCGCCCTGGAGCTGCTCAGCCATACCGACGACGCCGTAGCAGGTCATTGCGGCATAACCGGCAATATCGGCAATAACGTCGTTCGAGACGCTCAGGCTGCCGTTAATGGTCTCAGACACAAGAATCTCCTTTTCTGGTGCTCGCGGCACCATGTCGTGGGAGCAATCATTCCAACATTCTACAACGAGCGCGCCATGTTGAGGTGGCGGGGTTCGCGATTACATCCTCGACACGAAATGTTGATACGGTAACGTTCGCCACAGGCGATCGCGGCATGAAAAAACCCGCCGCATAAGCGACGGGTTTTACAACCTGGCTCCCCGGGTAGGACTCGAACCTACAACAGCGCGGTTAACAGCCGCGTGCT
>DXLP01000011.1:27721-61514 GCA_019414645.1 Collinsella sp. | reverse complement strand
CGGCGCATCCGCGTTGGCGAATCCGGCGCATCCGCGTTGGCGCGATTGGCGAAAAAACGTTGGTGAAAATGGTGAAAAATATATTGACGCTAACAGCGGGGCGTAGATCGACTTGTCGGGGCCCAAGCTGGCCTCCTTCCGGCGCGGTTTCCTCGCACCGATTCTACAGCGCGCCCCGGTGTAGCTGTGCGGGAGGTGGCCCGTCGCCCACTTCTTGGCCGCGCCCACCGTGACCCCCGCGAACTTCGCGGCGGCGGTCGGCCCCATGCCGTCCTCCGTCGCCAGGAGGAAGAGCTCGACCTTCTCCCTGCTGTACATGCGAACCTCCAGTCCGGACCGCTTCACGGTCCAACTTTCTGTCCGCACCCCCTATTCAGTCCCTATTTCACCGCAACTTATGGGTGGAGATGGCTACGACGCTAGCGTGGCGATGACGGCTTCGTCGCCGGCATATATGAGGGTGTTGCCGTCGGGGATGATCGTTTGGCCGTCGCGCTTGAGCATCACCACGATAAACGGGTGCTTGCCTTGTGGCACGTCGCGCAGACGCAGTCCTGCCAGGCGACCGTGGGGCGTTACGGTGACCTCGCGCAATGTTACCTCGGCACGCTCTTCAAACGTCGGCGCGGCCATCACCAGAAGGTCTCCTTCCTCAATTACGGTATCGCCGTTGGGTAGCACCGGGTGCGCACCGTCGCGCAGCACCAGGACCACGAGCATGTCGGCGACGCTGCCAATATCGGCGAGCGAGCGCCCGGCAAACGGATGACCCGCGCCCACCTTGAGCTTGACGAACGACATGCCGTCCTCGTCGCGGTAGTCGTTAAACGTGCGGCGTACATCGCCGGCCGCATCGATCATGTCGAGCTTTTTCGCCACCGCCGGCAGCAGCGATCCCTGCACCACAATGCTCGACACGGCAATCACAAACACCAGGTCAAACAGATCGTGCCCACCGGGAACACCGACCACCACGGCAAAGAGGCTGAATACGACCGAAGCCGCGCCGCGCAGGCCCGCCCAGCTTACGAGCGCAACCTGGCGAGGATTCGTCTTAAAGGGCGCCAACAGCAGACCGACGGCGATGGGGCGGCTCACAAAGAGCATAAACGCCATGAGTGCCAGGCCCGGCAGCAGCATTTGCGGCAGGCGGGCGGGCGTGACGAGCAGGCCGAGCAAAAAGAAGATGGTCATCTCGGCCATCTCGGTAAGGGTATCGAAGAAGTGGGCCATCTCGACCTTGCCGGTGATGTCGCTTGCACCCAGCACAATGCCTGCCAGGTATACGGCCAAAAAGCCGTTGCCGCCCAGGTAGCTCGGCAGCGCGTAGGCAACGATCGCCACGGCGAACAAAAAGATGGTCTGCGCGCCCTCGGCCGTTGCGTGCGCGCGTTCAATGAGGCGGCTGGATGTCCAGCCGATGGCAAGGCCCAGTCCCACGCCCAGGGTGATCTGCTTGGCCAACAGCACGGGAATGTCGATGTCGCCGCCCGCCGCGAGGGTCGCGAGCACCGCGGTAAGCATGTAGGCGACGGGGTCGTTGGAGCCCGATTCGACCTCGAGCAGCGAGTCAGTCGCGCCCTTTAGCGAAAGGTTGTGCTCGCGCAGCACGCTAAAGACGCTCGCCGCATCGGTCGACGCCACGACCGAGCCCAGCAGCAGGCCGCCGATCCAGTCGAAGCCTAGTGCAAAATGCGCAAAGGCGCCCGTGATGCCGGCGGTGGCGATAACGCCGAGCGTGCTCAGCAGTACCGCGGGCGCGGCGACGGGCTTGGCGCGGTCGATGTTGGTGTTAAAGCCGCCGTAGAACATGATGAACAGCAGCGCCGTACTGCAGACGGTTTCGGTAAGCGCGTAGTCGCTAAAGTCGATGTGCGCCGGCCCGTTGACGCCCAGCAGCATGCCGAGCGCGATAAAGATGAGCAGGGTAGGGAAGGGGAGCTTTTTGCCGACGGGTTTGATGGTCAGACACAAAATGATGACGAGGCCGATAAAGAGAAGTATCTGGTTCATGGGTAGTGTCCGCTCCTGGGTGGTTGGCGTGGCACGGTCAGTTGTCTGCGGTTATTTGTACCCAAAGATGGTGGGTTTATGGGGCCGAGCCGCGGGCGTTCGCATTATCGACACGAGGCGGGGGGCGCGGGCGGTGCTGGTTGGGGCGTTGGTGCTGGTGGCGCGGTGTTTTCGGGGCGTGCGGGCGGCCGCTTGTGACCGTTGGCAGCGGTGGCACTTTCCAGCTTTATTGCAACGGAGTACAATGGGTAACGTTTAAGTTCAACTTGAAGTTTTAGTCGTGGCATCGGGCTTCGGCCGTAATGCAGGGAAAGGCGTTCCATGGCGATCTATGTGACATCTGATGCTCACGGGCACGTGCGCGCGCTGGACGAGGCCCTTTCCAAGATCTCGCTGACGTCCGACGACACGCTGTACGTGCTAGGCGACATGATCGACCGCGGTCCCGATCCGGTCGGTGTCATCAACTTGGTGCGGTCGCTGCCCAACGCTCGCGTGCTTAAGGGCAACCACGAGCAGATCATGCTCGACGCGATCATTGGCCAGGACCCGCTCGATGCCGAGACCTGGGATATCAATGGCGGTTGGACCACGCGTCAGCAGCTCAACGAAATGGAATTTGAGGCATACGAGGGGCTGGTGCGCTGGGCTGCCGCCCTGCCGCTCTACGCGGTGGTCGAGACTGCCGAGCGACCGTATCTGCTGGTGCACGCCGGCGTTCAGACCGAGGCGGCGCGTGCGTTTTTGCTTGAGCATGGTGTCGATTGCGGCGACGGCAGGGGAGCGGTCGATGCCGATAGCGAGCTGCTGCAGCAAATGCTCGCCGTGCAGTCGTCCGATGACTTGCTGTGGATTCGTCACGGCTACTGGGATGCCCCGACGGGGCTGCTTTCTGCCGAGGGCAAGGGCCCGGTCGTGGTGAGCGGCCACACGCCCACGGTGTCGCTGGGGCGTTATTGCGAGGTTGGCGGCCTGGCAGGGCTCGATGAGGAGTCGGGCCGCGGGCGGATGGTGCGCTTGGGTGGCGAGGATACCGCCGGCGTGCCCGATCGCATCGATATCGACTGTGCGGCGGCCACCGGTTCCGAGTTCGGCCGCGTGGGCATCCTGCGCCTGGACGACGGGGCGGAGTTTTATGCGAACATTCTTCCTGGCGAATAACTTTGTTCCGCCGTTCTACCGAACGGCGGCCACGTTGACGCTGCGCAGCCCCGAAGCACCCCATCTTGTCGCTCAAACCGTCGCTCGCGTACGGAAGTACGCGTCGCTCCTCTTTCGCGCCAACCTGAGGCACTTCGAGACTGCTCGCTGTCGGTGCCAAAACATCGACGTTTCTTTTCTTCAAATTGATTCGAATTAGGCGCCGTATGGGTTGCGGTCGCGTTCGATGCGTTGGCGGATGTGGGCGTACTCGACAATCAGCAGCACCAGCAGCAGGGCCATGATAGCCAGGTAACTCACGACGGCGCCCATCAGGCCCAGCAGGTTGATCAGGATCACCGGGAGCACCACGCTCACGGCAAAGCAGATGAGGTAAATCTTGGTGACGTCGCCGGCGTGGCGCAGCACCGTGATAATGGCGTAGATAAAATCGATGGCCGCGGTTACGCCGCCGGCGACGACCATCAGCAGCGCCAATGTGCGGTAGCGCTCAAAGCTGAGGCCGTACATAAAGCTCATGATGGGGATGCCAGGGCCTTCCATAAACGCGGCGCATGCGCCGGTGATGACCACGATCAGCGCCATGACGGCGACAATAATTAAGTCAAAACGGCGGCGTTTGCGCGGGTTCGCCCAAATGCTCGACAGACGCAAAAGCTGCGGTTTATAGACAAATCCAATGCTCAGCAAAATAGCCTGCGCCGGAAAGAACAGGGCATTAAAGTACAGCTGATATTTGTAGGCCAGCGTGCCTTCCATCACAAACTTGGGCATGCTCTCGATGAGGTTGAACAGGAACAGTGCGCCAAAGAGCGGGGCGCACTGGACAAACAGGTGGCCGACCTCGCGCAGACTCACGCGACGCGATTTTTCGGTTTCGAGCAGGGCCAGCGGCGCGGTGACCAGCACGAGCGAGACGATGGCGGTGACACCCATGGCCATGGCCGCGATGGGCATGCTGCGCGTAAGGAACAGCGCCACGCTAAAGACCGCGATGACGCCGACGGAGCGCAGCGTTTGGCTCATGCCGGCCAGGTAGAGTTTATCGGCCTGCTGCAGGCGGCCCTCGTACACGTCCGCCACGCCGTCGATCACCTTATACAGGTAGACGCCCAGGCCGATCGTTGCCATCTGCGCGTCGTAGCCGCGGGCACTGCTGTATGCAAGGCCGCAGGCCAGCGCGAATGCTCCGCAAAGCCAGCGGTTGAGCTGGTAGGAGGCAAAGGACGCCTTCTCGTCGATGTCCGAGACCTGAAAATTGCGCACGCCGTAGTTGCACGCGATCATGATGAGCGTGCCGGTGACAAACGCAATGGAGAACTTGCCGGCTTCCTCGGCGCCCACGAGCTGCGTGGACACGATGGTGAGCAGAGGAAACGCCATGCCCCATACGGCGGTGCCCAGGGTATTCCAAAGGTAGTCGCGACGGGTGGCATGATCTTCGTACTCGGCTTCTTGCGTGGAGAAGCCGCCGCCGTAGACGGCTCCGAGCAGGCGGTTCCACCAGGCATTGACCATGCGGTGGATGGGTCCGGGCTCGCGATCGCGCTCGCGACGACGGCGCGTGGCCTGGCCGCTATCGGGCCCGCCGGCGTTGCGCTGGCTCAGCTCCTGGATGCGCGCGAGCTCTTCGGCGGTGTGCGAGGCAGGGAAGAGGCCGTTCTCGATGCGTCCGCCCTGGGCCTTTGCGGTGCCGCTGCTCGCTACGGCGGGGTCGGCGACGCCATTGCGGCGGGCGATGGCGCGGCGGATGCTATCGAGGGGCGTGTTACTCAAGGCGGAGTCCTTTCTATTGCTGCGCTCTAGTATAGACACGACGGCGTTTGCTCGTGTTTTTGAACAGGTTGTTCAATATTGTCGGCGGCGCCATTCAGTAGTCGGCACTTAGGGACGTTCCTTATGTTCCGGCATCTGGGGACACTCCTTGGTTATTGCCTGTTCAAGAGCGTCCCCAATGACCAGGCCGCTTGCGTGCGATTTTTGACCGTTGGGCGGGTGCTTCGCCGTTGCCGCAAAAACGTTTTTGCATATCGGGTACAACGGGCTTTACGTGAGTAAAGTGCGCGCCGCGTCTACGTGCCGCGTTTTTAAAGGAGGCCCCATGCCTGGTGTTACCCCTGCAGAAGTTCTGTCCAACTTTGGCATTACGCTGGTCGAAGACCCCGCCGAGAACCAGCCCCGCCTGCTGGTTGACCTGCCGGCAGCCGAGCTCGTCGAGCATGCCGTCCGCCGCAACGAAGGTCGCATGGCCTCCAACGGCGCGCTGGTGATCGAGACGGGGGAGCGTACCGGACGTTCGCCCAACGACCGCTTTATCGCCGACACGCCCGACGTGCACGACAAGATCGCCTGGGGCGCCGTAAACCGCCCGCTGCCGCTCGAGAGCTATGAGGCCATCAAGGCCGGCATCGTCGACTATCTCAACGAGCGCGATGTGTTCGTCACCCGCGGCATGGCTGGCGCCGACCGCAACCACACGCGCCGACTGCTCGTCGCCTGCGAGCGCGCCAGCCAGGCACTCTTCATTAAGCAGATGCTCGCCCGCCCGCTCGCCCGCGAAATCGCGCGCACCGGCGAGCCGGACTTCTGCGTGTTCGCCGCGCCGGGCTACCAGTGCGATCCCGCCATCAAGGGCCTCAACTCCAGCGCCGCCGTGGTCATCAACTTCCAGGAGCGCGTGATTTTGGTCGCGGGTACCGGCTACTCCGGCGAGATCAAAAAGTCCATCTTCAGCGTCATGAATTACCTGCTGCCCGTCGAGGACGACGTACTGCCCATGCATTGCTCGGCCAGCATGGATCCCGTCACGCACGAGACTGCGGTGTTCTTTGGCCTGTCGGGCACCGGCAAGACCACGCTTTCGGCCAACCCCACGCGCCTGCTGATCGGCGATGACGAGCACGGCTGGTCCGACATGGGCATCTTCAACATCGAGGGCGGCTGCTACGCCAAGTGCGAGGGCCTGGATGCGTTCCATGAGCCCGAGATCTTCAATGCCGTTCGCTTTGGCGCCATCTGCGAAAACGTGGTGCTCGACGAGGGCCGCAAGCCCAATTACGATGATATTTCGATTACGCACAACACGCGCGTGGCCTATCCCGTCGAGCATATCCCCAACGCGTGGACCAAGGGCATGGGCACTACTCCCAGCGTCGTGCTGTTTTTGACCTGCGACGCCTTTGGCGTGCTGCCGCCCATCTCGCGCCTGACGGCCGACGCCGCCATGTATCACTTTGTGACGGGCTTCACCGCCAAGATTCCTGGCACCGAGGTCGGCGTCACCGAGCCCACGCCCACGTTCTCCTCGCTGTTCGGAGAGCCGTTTATGCCGCTCGATCCCATGGTCTATGCCAAGATGCTCGGCGAGCGTATCGCCGACGGTCGCACCCGCGTGTACCTGGTCAATACCGGCTGGATCGGTGGCGGCTACGGCGTGGGTCATCGAATCGAGCTTGCCTACACGCGCGCCCTGGTGGCCCGCGCCCTCGACGGTACCATCGAGGACAGCGAGTTCGTGCACGACGATATCTTTAATGTCGACATTCCCACTACGTGCCACGGTGTGCCCGACGGCATTCTGGTGCCGCGCCAGTACTGGCAGAACACCGCTCGCTACGACGAGGCCGCGCACAACCTGGCCGTGATGTTCGAGGAGAACTTCGAGAAGAAGTACTCGCACCTGCCCGAGTCCGTCAAGGCCGCCGGTCCGCACGCTCAGGTGCACGCCGACACCCGTCATCGCGGACGCGGCCTGCTGGGGCTCCGCCACTAGCGTCGCCTCAGACCCAAAACCACCATAAAGGGGACAGGCACCTTTGTGGTGGTTTTGCTCGCGCGGATGACTCGGGTTACAATACGCCTGACATATCGCCCCCTTCTCCGGATGGGGGCAGCGTAAGCGCTCTTGTGGCGGCACCGTAGGACTTTGAAGGTGGCCGTCGTAAGGGCGCTTTTTGTTTGGGTGCCCTCGCTCGGGCGCGAATCGTGAAGGGAGCACGTATGAAGAGCTTTATTGCCGAGGATTCATTTTGGGAGCTGTTTCCTCAGGCAGCGGTCGGTGTTGTGGTCGTGGAGGGTATGAAGCCCGCGGCCCAGATACCTCAAGAGGATGTGGACGCGATAGCGGCGCTGCTCGACCGTGCCAATATCGATGCGGAGCGTCATCTGACCAGCGATACAATCAGCGAGAACGCACCGGTCAAGGCATGGCGCGAGGCCTATCGTCTGTTCAAGACCAAAAAGGGCGCGCGCTGTTCAATCGAGAACCTGCTCAAGCGCGTGCTCAAGGGCAAGCCGGTGGGTCACATTACGCCCGCGGTGGATATCTATAACACGGTGTCGCTGTCCTATGCACTGCCCGTGGGAGGCGAGGATCCGCATGCGACTGAGGGGGACCTTCGCTTGAAGGTGACCGACGGCGGGGATGCGTTCCTGCCGCTTGGCGAGGAAGCGGATGACCCGACGCTGCCCGGCGAGCTTGCCTACATTGACGATGCAGGTGCCGTGTGCCGCTGCTGGAACTGGCGCGACGGCGTTCGAACGGCTCTATCCGACGATTCGGCCGACGCGTTTTTGGCGATTGAGTGCGTAGAGCCCGAGCGCATGGGGGACTGTCAGGTCGCTATCGATCGCTTGGCCGAGCTGCTTGAGCGCTATCTGGGGGCGACGGTTGTCGTTAAGACGCTTGTGACCCGCGACAATCCCCGCGTGGGGTTGTAGCAACTTCTGCATATCATACTCGCCGGTCAAAACCACCACAAAGGTGCCTGTCCCCTTTGTGGTGGTTTTTATGTTGATGAGTTAACAAATAGGGCGTGCGGGGCTTGCGGTCGCTGGGTACGGCTAAGATGTTTACCCGTTAGCATTATGCAAGCGAAAGGCGGTCGTCTCCCATGCAACAGAGCGACGAGACACGTTTCGAGGACTTTGTCGGACTGATCAGCGGACTCTACAAGGAGATCCAGCGCATTAAGACATCTGAGGGCGCAAGGCTGGGCCTTAAGGGCTCCGACATCATGTGCCTGTACTATCTTGAGCGCAGCAAGGACGGCCTGACTGGTGCCGACCTCGCCCGCATGGCTGGCGTGACCCGCGCTGCCGTCTCGCGCACGCTGGCGCATCTGGAGGAGGGCGGCTACGTCGAAGTCGACGATTCGGGCGATGCCGCCGTTAAGTATCGCGCCCCGGTTCGCCTGACCACGTTGGGCGGCGAGAGCATGAACGAGGCCGATTGCATTATTCGTGAAGTGCTCGACACCACCGGCAAGGCCATGGGCGTGGAGCAGCGTGAGCAGATGTATGCGTCGCTGCGTACGATTCTCAACACCTTGCGCGAGCTGTAGGGCCGCCTAGGCATTTGCTTCCCATTAACAACTGCATCGTCCCGTTTGAGCGTGTATACCGTGCCGGGGCATTGCTGTCAAAATTCCCTGCGCGGGACCTGCGCAAGAAAGGATTCGCTATGTCCGTCCGCATTATTACCGATTCCGCAAGCGATATGTCGCCGGCCGAGCACCCGGCACTGGACGTTTTGCCGCTGTCCGTCACCTTTGGAACCGATGTGTACATGGATGGCGTCGACATCGATCACCAGCGCTTTTACGAGATGCTCGTGGAGCGCGATGAACTGCCCAAGACCGGTCAGGTTAACCCGTACGCGTTTTCGCAGGCTATCGCCGAGGTTCGCGAAGCCGGCGATGAGGCTGTGATTATTACCGTGGGCGCTAAGCTCTCGGGCACCAATCAGAGCGCCCGTACCGCACTGGCCGAGGCGCCGGGCGGCGATGTGTACGTGGTTGATAGCAACAACGTCACCCTGGGTGAACGCATCCTGGTTGAGTATGCGCTGCGCTTGGTGGACGAGGGCCGTAGCGCGGCCCAGATCGCGGCGGCGGTCGAGGCCGTGCGCGACCGCGTGGTGGTTATCGGCCTGCTCGAGACGCTGGAGTACCTGGTGCGCGGCGGTCGCCTGTCTGCTGCTGCCGGCGCCGTGGGTACGCTGCTCAACGTAAAGCCCGTGGTAGCTGCCGAGGACGGTCTGATTGTGCAGCTGGGAAAGGCGCGCGGTTCCAAGAACGGCCGCAACCTGCTGAACCAAAAGGTCGAAAAGGCGGGCGGCATCGACTTTTCCATGCCGCTGGCGCTCGGCTATACGGGCCTTTCGGATGCGGTGCTCAAGAAGTATATCGAGGACAGCGCGGCACTGTGGGCTGGCCACACCGAGGGCGAGCTGCCCGTTCACACCATCGGTGCCACCATCGGTACCCACGTAGGCCCCGGTGCCGTAGCCGTAGCCTTCTTCCAGCCCGCCAACTAACCAACCTGCCAACAAATGATCCCTTGGGGACGGAGGAAAACGGATCATCGACCGCACGGAGGCCGCGAATGATCCGTTTTCCTCCGTCCCCAAGGGATCATTTCTTTATGCTGTTAATGCGGAGAAGGGAGCGAGCGATGGCGTCTGAGGGCTTTTTTGAGCAGGTGTATGAGGTGGTCGAGCAGATCCCCGAGGGGATGGTCGCCACGTACGGTCAGGTGGCGCTGCTCGCCGGTCGCGCGCGAAGTGCACGCTATGTGGGGTATGCGCTGCATAGCAACCCACGCCCTGGTCAAATTCCCTGTCATCGCGTGGTGTTTGCCGACGGCCGTATCTGTGAGGGCTTTGCCTTTGGCGGTCCCGATGCTCAGCGCGAGCTCTTAATGGGGGAGGGCGTGGCGTTTACCGATTCCATGCACGTCGACTTGGCCGCCTGTCGCTGGCCAGCTGGACTCTAACAGTTCTGTCGTGGCCAAAACCACCACGAAGGTGCCTGTCCCCTTTGTGATGGTTTTCCATTGCAGGTTTACCGGGGCTAACTTATGGAGAAGGTGTGGCGGCGCATATTGACGCAAGAAAGTAAACCACGGTGAACTATATTGTATTCAGCAACGGAGCAGGCATTAGGCGATGAAAAAGCCTGCCCTGTTGAGTTTGATTCGCATTCCTCCCCTCTGTGCGATTCAACGGTGTACTTCGGGAACGGGCCCGCTGGCAACTGACTGCCGGCGGGCCCGTTCCCGTTTGTCAGGGGAGTGCGATGGGCGGAGCCGAACCGGTCGGGCACCAAAAAAAGGCGGACGCCGTAGCGCCCGCCCTATAGCAATCGAAAGTTCAAGCCAGCAGGTCGGTCTAGTACACCATGCCCATGGCGTCCCGAACCTCGGCCAGGGTCTGCTCGGCGATCTCGTTGGCGCGACGGTTGCCCTCCTGCAGCACGTCCTTCACGTAGTCCAGATCGTTCTCGTAGCGCTGACGACGCTCGCGGATCGGCGCGAAGTACTCGTTGACGGCCTCGGTCACGTACTTCTTGAGCTGGCCGGAGCCGCCCATGCCAATCTCCTCGGCAATCTCGACCTCGGAACGGCCGGTGCAGATCGCGGCGGTCGAAAGCAGGCCGGAAACGCCGGGGCGGTTCTCGGGATCAAACGTGATCATGCGCTCGGAGTCGGTCTGGCTCTTCTTGATGCGCTTGGCCGTCTCCTCGGCGGTCATCGAGATGTTGATGGCGTTGCCGTAGCTCTTGCTCATCTTGCGACCGTCCAGGCCGGGCAGCAGTGGGGTCTCGGACAGCAGCGCATCGACCTCGGGGAACACCTTGCCGTAGCGGTTGTTAAAGCGGCGGGCGATGGTGCGGGTGAGCTCGATGTGCGGCAGCTGGTCGCGACCGACGGGCACCACATTGCCCTTGCAGAACAGGATGTCGCAGGCCTGGTGCACCGGGTAGGTGAGCAGAAGGCCGGTGAGCTCGTGGCCCGAGGCCTCCATCTCGGCCTTGACCGTGGGGTTGCGCGCCAGCTCAGCCTCGGACACCAGCGACAGGAACGGCAGCATGAGCTGGTTTGCGGCGGGCACGGCGGAGTGCGCGTAGATCATGGTCTTGTCGGGGTCGATTCCGCAGGCAAGGTAGTCCATCACCATGTTGTACACGTTGTCCTGGATGTGCTCGGTGGTGTCGCGGTCGGTGATGACCTGGTAGTCGGCGATGAGCACGTTGGTCTTGGCGCCCATGTTCTGCAGCTCGACGCGGCCCTTGAGGGTGCCAAAGTAGTGGCCCAGGTGCAGACGGCCGGTGGGGCGGTCGCCGGTAAGCATGGTGAACTTCTCGGGCGTCTTGGCCAGGCCCTCGCGAATGGCGTTGCTCTTTTGCAGCGCGACTTCGTAGCTGTTCTCGTTTGGCATGATTGCTCCTAACGTATGTTCATGGGTCAAGATGATAACGCGTATATTGGAGGGTCGGGGCGTAAGTAAGCGAGGGGCGGGGGAGAGGTGGCTTGCACGATGGGCACGGGGCTGCGCATGGTCAGCGGCGCCCGGGCACATCCTCGGCAGCTTACCCTAGAGCTTGTGGTGGCGCTCTTCCTTACATTCCTCGGCTGCCTGCTCCTCCTGCTTAAAGGCGGGGTCGTCGGGGGTTACCAGCTCGTCCTCGTGCGTGCGCTTGTTGTAATGGTGGCGCAGCACGGGCTCAAACAGGTGCAGGTGCTTGGCGAAGGCCGCCGAGCCAATGGCGAGCACGGTAAAGATGAGCACGCGCGTGGGCACTTCGACCTGATTGATGGCGGCGGCGCCGGCCGAAAGCATAATGCACCAGGCGTAGATGAGCAGTACAGCCTGCTTTTGGTTGTAGCCCTCTTGAATGAGGCGGTGGTGGATGTGGCCCTTGTCGGCCTGCCCGATGCTAATGTGGGCGCGCTTACGGCGCACGATGGCGCTAAACGTATCGATGATGGGCACGCCGGCCACGATGAGCGGGATGATGAGCGAGGTGAGCGCGGCGGTGCGGCTCACGTTGAGCAGCGAGATGGAACCCAGCGCAAAGCCCAGCAGCAGCGAACCCGAGTCGCCCAAGAAGATACTCGCGGGGTTGAAGTTGTAGCGCAAAAAGGCCAAGCAGGCGCCAAACAACGCGATGGAGAGCGCGGCGGCATCGATGCGGCCCGAGAGAACGGCCATCGAGAACATCGTGAACGATGCGATGCCACAGATACCCGTCGCCAGGCCGTCAAGGCCGTCAATGAGGTTGATGATGTTGGTGAACGCCACCAAGTAGACCACGGTGATGGGGTAGGCGAGCCAGCCGAGCATAATCTCGCCGGGGGCAAACGGGTTGACGATGACGCCGATTTTTAGGCCGCCCACGCAGGCGATGAGCGCGGCGAGGACCTGGCCGGCGAGCTTTTGCTTGGGCTTGAGCTGGTAGACGTCGTCGATCGCGCCGGTCGCAAAGATGACGGTAAAAGAAAGCGCAAGTATGGGGTAGCTGATGTGCAAGAGGGGATGGGGCACCAAAACGGGCGGCCAGCCCAGGTACCAGGTGCCTAGGATCTGAACAATGCAGGCGACGACGAGGCCCAAAAAGACCGCCGTGCCACCCATGCGCGGGATGGGTTTAGTGTTGATGCGGCGCTTGGAAGGATAGTCGACGGCGTCGAGCTTGATTGCCAGGCGCTTGACCAGGGGCACCGTAAGGAAGGTCGTGATAAAAGCCGCGACCGCCACGCATAGGTACGGTATGAAGCTCGTGGAGGAAGCCATGAATCGATAAACCGCCAAGCGTCGAAGGAAAAGGTCAAAGGATGCCACGCCGCAAAGGGTATAGCTGATCCATGATACTCGACCAAGGAGGGTGTGAGGAATTGCACGGGGCGATAATCACGTGCTTACCAGATATTGGGGTTTATGGTGGGGCTCTGCCTGGTGCCCTTTGGGGATCTTGGC
Organism: Collinsella sp.; assembly: GCA_019414645.1. Lineage (GTDB taxonomy): Bacteria > Actinomycetota > Coriobacteriia > Coriobacteriales > Coriobacteriaceae > Collinsella. The sequence continues at coordinate 48,583 of DXLP01000011.1, read as the reverse complement.
GGGATTTGCAATGGCGAGTTTCGGCAAAAGAAAACCACCCCCCACGTTACGAAAATGAACCCACCTAAAACAGGTGGGTGCCCTCATCGACTGTTCCAGCGTCCTTAACAACGAAGGATACCTGTACTAGGTACGACTGTGTGGGCTCCCTAAATAAACGCGACGGTTCACCCAGTTGCTCCGCGGGGGGCGGAATACCTACATCATAAAGCCGCACTTTGTGGATTCCAGTCTTGACATTACAAAAATCGTGTCGGACGATTACGGCGCCTTGGGCTCGAGCCGTCTGTGTGGTTGGCCCTTTTGCGTTTGAGCTGCTGAATCGTTGTTTTGGAGCATGTTTTTATGCCGACGTCGTTGACCGAACTTTTTTCGCCCGCCTGCCATTTGTGTCCGCGACGTTGCGGTGCGGCGCGCGATGAGGGTGCGCACGGCGTATGCGGTGCTAACGACACGCTCAAGGTGGCCCGCGCGGCGCTTCATATGTGGGAGGAGCCGCCTATCTCGGGCGAGGCCGGTTCGGGCACGATCTTCTTTAGCGGCTGCTCGCTCAAATGCGTCTATTGTCAGAACCACGAGATCTCGACGGGCAATTTTGGGCTTGAGATTTCGCCCGAGCGCCTGGTCGAGATTATGTTGGAGCTGCAGGACCAGGGTGCGAACAATATTAACCTGGTGACGGCGACACACTACGCGCACCTGCTGCCGGCTGCGATTGCCGCGGCACGGGCGCGCGGGCTGTCCATCCCAATCGTCTACAACACGAGCGGTTATGAGCGCGCGAGTGCCGTGGCGGCGCTCGGCGATTTGGTCGACGTGTGGCTTACCGACTTTAAATATGCCGATGCGGGGCTTGCGCAGTCGCTCTCCCACATTAAGGACTACCCGCGTGTGGCCGTGTCGGGCTTGGCGCAAATGGCACGCGAGATCGAACGCCGCGGGGGAGAGCTGGTGGACGAGGACGGGCTCATGAAGCGCGGCATGATCGTGCGTCACCTGGTGCTGCCGGGGCATGCGGACGATTCGTGTCGCGTACTGGACCTTGTGTGGCAGACGGTGGGCGATGTGCCGATCTCGGTCATGAACCAGTACACGCCCAATGCGCTCATGCGCGAGCAGGGCGGCGACCTGGCGCGTGCCGTGACGCGCGATGAGTACGAGCGGGTGCTCGACCATGCCGACGACCTGGGCTTTACAACGATGTTCTGGCAAGAGGGCGGCGCGGTAGACGAGAGCTTCACCCCAGCGTTTGACACCACCGGCGTCCTTACCAGCGCAAAGCAACGCGTTCGCCGATGATTTTTCTGGGACGGGGATTAAAAAATCATCGAGAGGATTGCCTGCTCGAAAAGTAGTCAAAATAGCCCCGTCCCAAAAAGACTGGGTAATGGGCGTTGACAGTTGGCGAGCCGTAGGTAAAATATCAACTTGTCCTGGGGACGTAGCTCAGTTGGGAGAGCGCTGCCGTCGCATGGCAGAGGCCGAGGGTTCGACTCCCTTCGTCTCCACCCTTGGATTTGATAAGCCGCTGACATTGTGTCGGCGGCTTTTTTTAAAAGAAAGGGCTGCACTATGGCCGAGCTTGAGTCCCAACCATTGTCTGACGAGGAGCGCGCCGAGTTGGAAGAGCTCCGCGCCGAGAAGGCCCGCCGCGAGGAGCAGGAAAAGGCTCGTCGCGAGCGTGAGGAGCTGGTCGCCCTGCGCGCCGAGCGTGCGAAGGCCGATGAGGCCGCTGCCAAGGCCGCATCCGAGCCGGCGCCCGCCGCGTCCAAACCTCAGCCTAAAAAAGTCGCTCGTCCCAAGCCCGTCGATTCTAAGCCGAGCCGTGACGAGATGACGTTTGCCCAGCGCATGGTCACCTCTAAAGAGCCTGTGGACGAGGACGATATCCCCGGCATGCCGCCGGCTCAAAAGCTCATCATCGCGCTCGCCCTGATTGGGTTTATCGTCTTTATGGGCTACACGATCACGGGCAGCATGGGGCTGCACTAACCGAACCGCACCCGGCGCCCCGCTCGCGTATTCCGCACCGCCCAACCCTCAACCTCTGTACAACATATTCGAAAGGTCGCCCCATGGCTTTGACCGACATCTCGCATCCCACCGACATCGCAATGCTCACCGATCTGTACGAGCTCACTATGGCCCAGGGCCTGTGGGAGAGCGGTAAAGCCAATGAGCAAGGTTGTTTTACGGCGTTTTACCGCGACCATCCGTTTGGTAGCGCGTACGCCGTTATGTGCGGCACCGCCGAGCTTCCCGAGCTCGTCGAGAATCTACGTTTTACGTCCGAGGATATCGAGTACCTAGCCTCGCTTCAGGCTCCCGCCGGCGGTGCGATGTTTAAACCCGCATTCCTCGACTACCTGCGCAACTTCCGCGCGCACGTGAACATTGACGCCGTGCCCGAGGGCGAGCTCGTTTTTCCGCGCGAGCCCATGGTGCGCGTTACCGGTCCGGCGCTGGAGTGCCAGCTGCTCGAGACGGCGCTGCTCAACATCGTCGGCTTCCAGACGCTCGTCGCCACCAAGACGGCGCGCGTGGTGTTGGCGGCGGATGGCCGTCCCGTCGCCGAGTTTGGCCTGCGCCGCGCCCAGGGTCCCGATGGCGGTCTGGCCGTCGCCCGCGCAAGCTATGTGGCCGGCTGCTCGTCCACGTCTAACGTCCTTGCCGGGCGCCGTTACGGTATCCCCGTCTTTGGCACACACGCGCACAGCTGGGTGATGAGCTTTGACTCCGAGCTCGAGGCCTTCCGCGCCTTTGCCAAGTCGAGCCCCAAGAATTGCACGCTGCTCATCGACACCTACGATGTGCGCGAGGGCTGCGAGCACGCCATTACGGTTGCCAAGGAGATGGAGGCGGCGGGCGAGCGCCTGTCGGCCATTCGCATTGACTCGGGCGACCTGGCCAAGCTCTCCAAGTATGTCCGCGGTCGTTTCGATGCCGAGGGCCTACCTTATGTGGGAATCTCGGTGTCCAACGACCTGGACGAGTACACGATTCAGTCGCTGCTCGACCAGGGCGCGCCCATCGACAGCTTTGGCGTGGGCACCAAGCTCGCGACCTGCTACGATCAGCCGGCGCTGGGCGGCGTGTACAAGCTTTCCGCCCGTCGTGCGAGCGATGCGGACCCGTGGACGCCGGTGGTGAAGCTCTCCGAGCAGCCCTACAAGCGCACGATTCCGGGCGTGCAGCGAGTGCGCCGCTATTACGACGGCTTTGGCGGCCCGGTCTGCGACATGATCTATGACGAGGACCATCTGGCGGGGGAGGGCGCCGCGCGCGGCAATACCCTCGTGGCCGTGAACGATGCCGCCCTGGTAACCGATGTGTCGGAGCTTGAGTATCGCGAGCTGCTGGTGCCGATCGTGCGCGATGGCAGTGCGGTGGCTCCGCGTGAGAGCATCGAGGACGCGCGCGAGCGCTGTGCTTGGGCGCTCGATCATCTGGACGCGGCTTTTAAGCGCTTCCTGTATCCGCAGACCTACGTGGTGGGTATGGAACAGGGCCTGGCCCAGGTGCGCGACGAGCTCGTGCGCAAGAACATGGCCGCGGCATCGGCTTTCCCCTGGGCAAAATGATCCGCATGCGACGGAGGAAAACGGACTATATTCTCGCTCACCCGTTCGCTCGCTTGCTCAGCATTCGATTGGTTTGACGTATGACGACTTCTTATAAAACGATGGTGGTAAAGATCGGCTCGTCCACGGTGGTGGGCGCCGATGGCAAGGTTAACCGCGCCTTTATCGGCGGGCTGGCCGATCAGGCTGCTGTCCTGCGCAAGCTCGGCTGGCGTCTGGTCGTGGTGAGTTCGGGCGCCATCGCCTGTGGCTATCCCGTGCTGGGCTTCGACCGCAAGCCAGTCGGCGACCTGCCGAGCCTGCAGGCCTGCGCCTCGGCCGGTCAGTGCATCATCTCGTCGGCCTACGACGAGGAGTTTCATGCGCGCGATCTGCTCACCTCGCTCGTGCTGCTCACGCGCCATGACACGGCCCGCCGTACGTCTTACCTGCACGCGCGCGACGCCCTGCTGCGCCTGGTGGAGCTTGGCGTGGTGCCGGTCGTCAACGAGAACGATACCGTTACCGTCGATGAGATCAAGTTTGGCGACAACGACACGCTGGCAGCGCTTGTGAGCTGCCTGGTTTCTGCCGATCTGTGCGTGACGCTCTCGGACATCGATGGTCTCTATACCGCCAATCCGCATGAGGACCCCACGGCCGAGTTTGTCCCGGTCGTGCATAAGATCGATGCCAAGATTATCGCCTCGGCGGGCGATTCTTCCACATCGGTGGGCACGGGCGGCATGATTACCAAGATCCGCGCGAGCCGCATCCTGATGACGGCGGGCATTCAGAGCGTGATCTGCTCGGGCGAGGAGCCCGATGCTCTCGTGCGCCTCGCCCGCGGCGAGAGCGTGGGCACGCTGTTCGATCCGCCGGCGGAGCGCCTGGACATTGCGCCCCGCAAGCTGTGGATCGCGCTGGGTGACAAGGCGCATGGCTCGGTGACGGTCGATGATGGCGCCGCAAAGGCGCTGGTCAGCCGTGGTTCTTCCCTGCTTGCGGTGGGTATTCGCGAGGTCGATGGCGCGTTTGCCGAGGGCGATGTGCTCGACGTGTGCGACCCGAGCGGCATGGTTGTCGCCCGCGGTATCGCCGAGGCCGATTCGGACGTGCTGGAGCTTGCGGCCGGACGTCGCCAGGACCAGATTGCCGGCAACCGCCTACTGGCAGACCTGGCCGAAAAGCCTGCGATCCACAGGGACAATCTGATCGTCTTCGCCTAACGGGTCGACGCTGCGCGCCGCCCAGAGCGACAATTTGTCATTCAAAAGGCGAGGCATGACCATCAGGTCTATGCCTCGCCTTTTTCATGCCAACTTGTTCGCTCTGGGCGGCGCTCGCTTCTTTTCTTCGACCTGCGGCTTAAAGCCACTCGCTTAGGGGCGTTTTCGCTTTCCGCCTTCTACCTGCGATGGCCGTAACGCCGGCATATCGTAAGTTGCGGTGAAATAGGGATGGCTTGGCGGCTTTAAAGCCTTTAACAGTCCCTATTCCACCGCAACTCGTTGAGGCAACTGGGTCCCACTGCCGGCAGTTGGGGACGTTCCTTTTGTGCCGGCAGGTGGGGACACTCCTTTGCTAGAAGATCTGACGCAGGTCTCCGCGGTTGAGGGCTTCGTCGAAGAGGTGCTCGAACACCATGCTGCCGTGAAGGCCATCGTGCTCAAACTCGTTCGTCACCCAGGCATGTGAGTTGCCAATGCGGCTTAGCGTGTCGAGCTGCAGGCCCGAATCGACGTACATGTCGTCGAAGTACACCGCAGCCTGGAGTGGTACTTCGTTGCAGGCCAGGCGCTGCGGGTCGTAGATCTTGTCCCAGCTGGTGTCTTCCATCAGCAGATCCATGGCGGGCTTGAAGGGCTTGAGCTCGGGCATCTGCTCAAACATCCACGGGAACATAGCCTCACCGGTAAACATGAGCGGGCGCGCGAGCTTGTCGAACTCGGCGCGATGGGCCTTCTCCTCTGCCGCGGCCCAGCGAATGGGCATGGTGTCGCCGTCGGCGTAGATGAACTCCTGCAGCGTCCAGTACAGCGGGTTTGTGCGCGTGTTGGTGCGCTCGAAGGCGCGCATCAAAAAGCTGTCGGATACCGAGGAACCGCAGCTCAGCGTGCCGTCTCCGTCAACAAAAGCATGGTCGATAATCCAGTGCATGCGCTCGAAGCTCGGCTTCATGCCAAAGTCGCTGCCCATGAGCTGCAGGCGCTCGACCGTCATCGGCGAGCCGTCGGGTAGCACGGGCTTTTGCTCCTCGATCGCATCGGCCAGCGCCGCCACGCGCTCGACGTCGGCGGGGTAGCGGTCGTAGTACTGCTGCGTTTTGACTGCCATGCGCGGGAACGTGTGCGCGTAGACCTCGCTGGCGCTCGCCGGCACGTGTGGAATACCGCCGCAGGTAAAGCTTGCCGCCACGCCCTCGGGGAAGAGCGACAGATAGCTCAATGTCAAAAAGCCGCCGTAGCTCTGCCCCAGTGTGACCCAGGGCTTGCCGGCAAAGCCCACCAGGCGCAGGTACTCAAAATCGCGCACGATGGAGCTGGCGAGGTGGCGTTTGAGGAAGTCTGCCTGCGAGCGGGCCGCATCGGCTCCTGCTGCCTCGGCGCGATCGCCCAGAGCCGCGATCGTACGCCCGTCTACGCAGCTGCTGCGCCCGGTACCGCGCTGGTCGGGCAGCACGACGCGGAAATGCTTGACGGCCTCCTCGATCCAGCCATCGCTTGTGGGCGACAGCGGACGCGGGCTTTCGCCGCCGGGGCCGCCCTGCAAAAAGAGGAGGAGCGGCAAGTCGTCGTTAATGCGGTCGGGCGCGCAAATCACGCGGTAGAAGAGCTTGATGCTCTCGGGCGCACCGGCGATGGGCGCCGGCATGGCGCCGCGGCGCATGGTGCTGCCGACGGCCAAAAGCATGGGCTCCAGGCCGCGCCAGTCGAGGGGGACGTCGATGCTGTGGTCCTCGACATAGAGACCGGGGACGTGGTACGAAGTGATGAGGGCCATGTGATGCTTCCATTCGTTGCGGTGTTTCGGGTTGACCAATTCTACCGCCGTCTGCGAGGATGCGTGCAAATCGGCTACCATGGTTGACAAACATCTAAGAGAAAGGGCCGTTCATGTCGGTCGATATAGCCACCTACGTTCACGATCTTGCCGTTGAGGCCAAGGCCGCTTCGGGCGCGCTTGCCACGGTGAGCGATGTCCAGCGCCAGGAGGCCGTGCGCGCCATGGCCGCGGCGCTGCGCGACGGCGTCGATTCCATCGTTGCCGCCAACGAGCTCGATATGTCCGTCGCGCGTGATGCAGGCAGCTCGGCTGGCCTGCTCGATCGCTTACTACTGACGCCCGAGCGCGTCGAGAGTATGGCCGCCGGCCTGGAGAAGCTCGCTGAGCTGCCCGATCCTGTCGGCCGCGTGCTCGACCACCGCGTGCTTGCAAGTGGTGTGGACCTGACCCGCGTGAGTGTGCCACTGGGTCTGGTCGCCATGGTGTATGAGGCGCGTCCCAACGTGACGGCCGATGCCACGGGCATCTGCATCCGCACCGGCAATGCCTGCATTCTGCGCGGCGGTTCGCTGGCCTATCACTCGTGCGCCATGATTGCCGAACTGCTGGCCGATGCGCTTGAGGCCCAGGGCTTCCCGCGCGAGGCCGTCTCGATGATCGAGTCTACCGACCGCGAGGCAACCGGCGAGCTCATGAAGCTTCGTGGCATTGTCGATGTGCTCATTCCACGTGGCGGCGCGGGCCTGATTCAGCGCTGCGTGCGCGAGTCGCTTGTGCCGGTGATCGAGACGGGTACGGGTAACTGCCACATCTACGTGCATGAATCCGCCGACTTTGACAAGGCACTCAACATTATCGTCAATGCCAAGACCCAGCGCGTGGGCGTGTGCAATGCCGCTGAGTCACTGCTGGTCGACCGTGCTGTGGCCGATACGTTCTTGCCCGCGGTCGTTGCCGTGCTGCATGACCATGGCGTGCTCATTCACGGCGACGAGGCCACGTGCGCCGCGTGCGCCGACGCCGGTCTTGCCGAGGGCGACGACTACGTTGCCGCGACCGAGGAAGACTGGGGCCGCGAGTATCTGGCGCTCGAGATGAGCGTGAAGGTCGTGGCGAACGAGGACGAGGCCATCGCGCACATCAACCGCTACGGCACCATGCATTCCGAGGCCATCATCGCCGAGGACACGGATGCCTGTGAGCGCTTCCTGGATGCGGTCGATGCCTCGGCCGTGTACGCCAACGCCAGCACGCGCTTCACTGACGGCGGCGAGTTTGGCCTGGGTGCCGAGATCGGCATCTCAACCCAAAAGCTCCACGCCCGCGGCCCCTTTGCCGCCGAGGCCCTCACCACCTACAAATACAAGCTCCGCGGCACCGGCCAGGTCCGCCCCTAAACCCCTCGCAAACGAAAAACCACCACAAAGGGGACAGGCACCTTCGTGGTGGTTTTGGCTTGTTGGTCGCTCGTTCGTTGTCTAACGGTATCTAAGCATATTTCCGCCATGCAATAGCTAACATTTCGGCAGGTGGACGGTTTAATCGGCGAGTAGATTCTCGCCGCTTTGCGTGCGGCTCGGGGTTATTTTTGGCATGAGAGCAAGGAGATGCCCATGTCGAGAAAACCGCGGCAGAAATCACAGATTGGCCTGTATCACATTACGATGAGAGGCAACGGCAAGCAGCTTCTGTTTGAAGATGATAAGGACAGAAGGCGGCTACTGTCGCTTGTCCGGACCTCGATAACGAGATTCAACATTACATTAATTGCTTGGTGCCTGATGGGCAACCACGTTCATCTTGTCATGAGCGATCCTGGCGACAACGTGAGCGATGCCATGCATCTTGTCATGTCTTGCTACGCAACTTGGTATAACCGTCGCCACGGACATGTTGGCCATGTTTTTCAGGATAGGTTTTCAAGCGCCCCTATTTCGAGTGAGGAATACCTTCTCGACGCTATTCGATATGTTCATTTCAATCCGCAAAAGGCCGGGGTTTGTCCATACGGCGCGTATCGATGGAGCAGCCACCTAGATTATGTTGAACGCGATCCAAAAATCGCAACGGTCGATTTGGCGCTCGTTCGTCTTGCCTTTCCCCGTGTGCGCGACTATAAGGCCTTTATGGATGCATCGAATGGGACAGTCATTCGTCCGCCATCGGGTGGACGTATCGATGAAGATGAGGCCTTAGATGTAGGGACGGCGCTGGTCCGCTCATTCGGCTTGAGTGGGCTCTCCGATGTCAAATCCCTCAACAAGACTAAACGCAACGAGGTGCTTGCCGCAATGCGAGGTGCGGGCCTTTCCATCCGCCAGATCCAGCGCTTGACGGGCGTGGGTGAGTGGTCGATCCGCAAAGCGGGCTAGTCTCCCTCCTGTCGCAAACGAAAAACCACCACAAAGGTGCCTGTCCCCTTTGTGGTGGTTATAGGTGGCGTGGGCGGTTAGGCCTGGAAGGTATCGCGGTCGGGGGCGAAGGACTGCATTGCTGCGATGGTGCGGTCGAAGAGCTCGGGGAGCTCCCAGCCCAGCATCTCGGCGCCCTGTGAAATCACGTCGCGCGAGCAGCCGGCGGCAAAGCGCTTGTCCTTGAACTTTTTCTTGAGCGACTTAGTCGTAAAGTCCATGACGCTTTTGCTCGGACGCATGATCACGGCAGCACCGATCAGGCCGGTGAGCTCGTCGCAGGCAAACAGGATCTTTTCCATCTGCAGCTCGGGCTTGGGCAGCGAAGAGTTGAAATCGGACGTGTGCGTCTGGATGGCGCGGATGAGCTCAGGCGATGCGCCCTCGCCCTCAAGAATCTCGGCCGCATAGATAGTGTGGTTCATGGGGTCGTCCTCATGTTCCTCCCAATCCAGGTCGTGTAGCAGGCCGACGATGCCCCAAAACTCCTCGTTCTCGGGGTCGAACTCGCGCGCAAAGTAGCGCATGGTGCCCTCGACCGTTTCGCCGTGGGTGATGTGGAACGGGTCTTTGTTGTGCTCGTTGAGCAATTCGAACGCACGGTCGCGGGTGATTCCGGCGGAAAGCAGCTCTGCCATAAAAGACTCCTTGTGTTCGTAGGTATCGCTAAGAATGAATACTACTAGAACGACTAGAGCGAAAAAACCACCACAAAGGTGCCTGTCCCCTTTGTGGTGGTTTTGGCGTGGGCGGGTTAGTTGAGGGCGGCTTGGGCTAGGCGGGCTTCGGCGGCCTCTTCGGTGACGCCCAGGGCCACGGCGAACTCCTCGATGGAGCGGCGCTTGGCTTCCTTGAGTACGCGCATGTAGTAGGAGCTGGGCTTTTTATCTGCTTCCTCGGCCTGGCGAATACGGTGCATCATGGTTTTTGCCACGCGAACCGTCTCGGGCGCGCCCAGCTTGAGCTGCTGCTTAAAGTGCGTCTCCTCGAGCGAGCTATTGCGCTCGGTAAAGGTGTCGCACTCCAGCTCATCGTAGTGGCTCAGCAGGTGCTCGGCATCTTGCTGGGAGATAGCGGCATGCAGACGGTCGGCCTGCGCCACGGGGTACATGAGAATCGTCTGCGCATGTCCCTGTTTGGTCTCGAGCAACAACATGGGCTGCGGTGTGTCGTCCCTAAAGCCGACGACGGTGCAGACTCCCTGACCCGGATGAATGACGTGTTGACCGATTGAGAACATGCTACCTCCAACTTATACGAATTTACGTATGTTAAGAATACCACGCTGACGTGCGCAAACCATCACTTTATGCAGGAAAAGCACACAACTCCGATAGGTAAGAGTATTCGATAACAGACGCAGCTCATTCACACCTTTATGCATTTTCAACGCCTGCATAATCTGCAGGCAGACCGGCATCTTTGAGTGACTCCATACAAGCGGTAGTCATTTTTGTGCATATGCAATATCTATTAGCTTTACCCTGCGACAGTAGTTACCGCTTGTGATAGAGTGCTACAAACTCTGGCTTTTGCCCTACGAGTGATCAAGAGCTCGGGGGCTTTAACACAAGGAGGATCTATGCCCGAGAAGATTGAAGAGCTGGTACGCGCTGCGCTTGCTGCGGCCCAGGAGGCCGGCGACCTTTCCGCATTTGAACTTGACGATTGCGCTATCGAGCGACCGGCTGATACTTCTCATGGCGAGTGGACCTCCACCATGGCCCTGAAGTCCGCCAAGCTGGCTCACTGCGCCCCGCGCAAGATCGCCGAGGCCGTCGTTGCCCATATGCCCGAGGACCCCGCGATCGAGAAGGTCGAGATCGCCGGTCCTGGCTTCATCAACTTCTACCTCTCAGTCGCCGTCAAGAACGCCATCTTTGGCGAGGCCCGCGAGAAGGGTATGGACTTCGCTAAGTCCAACGTCGGTGGCGGCCTGAAGACTCAGGTCGAGTTCGTCTCCGCCAACCCCGTCGGCCCCATGCACATCGGTCATGGCCGCTGGGCCGCTCTGGGCGACTCCCTTTGCCGTGTGATGGACCACGCCGGTTACGACATCCAGCGTGAGTTCTACATCAACGACCACGGCTCTCAGATGAACACCTTCGGTAACTCCATCAGCACGCGCTATATGCAGCTTGCCGACATCATCGCCAAGCAGGGCGTGGATATCGACGAGGCTCACAAGCTTCTGATCGCCGACCGCGACGCCTTTGTTGCCGACGAGAACGACGAGCACCCCGAGACCCATCCGTATCAGGACAACTTTGCCGAGACTCTGGGCAAGGACTCCTACGGCGGCGACTACATTATTGACGAGGCTGCCGAGTTCTGGCGCACCGACGGCGATAAGTGGGTCAACGCCGATCCGCAGGAGCGCATGGAGAGCTTCCGCGAGCGCGGCTACGTAAAGATGGTCGACAACATGCGCGACCTTTGCCACGCCGTTAACTGCGACTTTGATCGTTGGTTCTCCGAGCGCTCTCTGTACGTGAAGGACACCGAGGGCGAGACCGCCGGCACCTCCGCCGTCGACCGCGCTTTTGAGAAGCTCGACAAGATGGGCTACCTCTACACCAAGGACGGTGCCCTGTGGTTCCGCTCCACCGACCTGGGCGACGACAAGGACCGCGTCCTGATCAAGTCCGATGGCGAGTACACCTACTTCGCCTCCGACGTTGCCTATCACTGGGATAAGTTCCAGCGCGTCGACCACGTCATCGACATCTGGGGCGCCGACCACCACGGCTACATCGAGCGCGTCCGCTGCGTCTGTGACGCTCTTGGCTATCCCGGCAAGTTTGAGGTTCTGCTGGGCCAGCTCGTCAACCTGCTGCGCAACGGCAAGCCCGTCCGTATGTCCAAGCGCAAGGGCACCATGGTGACCCTGCAGGAACTCGTCGACGAGGTCGGCTCCGACGCCGCTCGCTACACGCTCATCTCCAAGAGCTCCAACCAGATGGTCGACTTCGACATCGAGGCCGTCAAGAAGCGCGACAACTCCAACCCGGTGTACTACGTGCAGTACGCTCACGCTCGCGTGTGCTCCATCCTGCGCCGCGCCGCTGACGTTACGCCTGAGCAGGCTGACGAGATGGGCATGAAGGCCGTCGCCGCCAAGGCCATCGGTGAGAACGTCGATTACTCGCTGCTGACCGACCCGACCGAGCTCGCCCTGTCGCGTAAGCTCAACGAGCTCACCGACCTGATTGCCAGCTGCGCTCGCGATCGCGCCCCGTTCCGCCTGACGCACTTTGCCGAGGAGCTCGCCGGCGACTTCCACAGCTTCTACGCCGCCTGCCAGGTTCTGCCGAGCGAGGGCCGTCCCGTCGACCCCGAGCTCTCGCGCGCCCGTCTGGCCGCCTGCGACGCCGTCCGCGTGACGCTCGCCCTGGTGCTTACCCTCGTTGGCGTTTCTGCCCCCGAGCAGATGTAAGCGCTGGTCGTTTGACTGCGTTGGTTTGGTTCAACTGAGCCTTCTAAGCCCGATCTCCTATGCGGAGGTCGGGCTTTTTGCGTTTGGCGATGCTTTTTGGTGTGTTGGGAAATGTTACTAAACCACAACCATACCGGTTTACTACGATGAATCGAGGGATTACAACCACGCGGGCTTTTCACTGAAAAGTGCAAGCCATCTAGCTGGGGTTTTATTTTTTCAGGTATTTGCGCGGTCGTGGTTGAGCGATTCATCGTAGTAAACCGTCATGGTTTTGAAAATGACCCTTTGGGGACGGAGGAAAACGGATCATTGTTGTCCCGTGGAGGAACGGCGGAACACCTTCTGCCAAGAATCGGGGACATCTACTACGTTTAAGTGCGTTCCCCGGACCACGCAGAAAATCGCAATATTAAAACCGCAGGTAGCAGGCCTGCGACTTTCGAAAAATAATGAGCACGGTCAGGGTGCGGGGGCAAACGTAGTAGATGGGCGTGATTCGTGGCGTGTTGATCTTGGGACCGATGCCCTTGCCCCTTAGCTGTACCGTTTTCTCGACGCTTGAGGCTTGATCTGCCTTCTTCTTGTGAGTTGCGGTGGAATGGTTCCTGCTATAGAGGTGTCGGCCGGGATTTGGGAACTATTTCACCGCAGCTTATGATGTGGCGATGGTGTACGCCGGAACTTTGTAAAGAGTGTCCCTTTTGACTAGTCGTTTATGAACGTCCCCGATGACTAAGTTGCAGGTGGCAGCGGTTGTGTTACACTAACGCTGCGTATTTGACGCAATCATCTCGATACAGATCAATGATGCCCGTCGCTTTTTGGACGGAGCTAGACTGTTTAGCCGCCCTGAAGGTATATGCAGGGAGCATGTGATCGCAGGGCTTGAAAAGAAAGTTGAGCAAACACTGTGTCTGATCAACAACAAGAAAACGAAATAACGACGACGCAAACGGCTCCCGCTGCACCGCTTACGTCGGACCAGGCCGTGGTACCCGCGCCGTCGCAGGTCTCGGCTCCCGAGGCGCCTAAGGCCGCCACGCCCACCACGCCTGTTGCTAGCGAGGAGGCTGCTCCCGCTAAGCCTAAGCGCACGCGTCGTTTGGCCAAGCCTGCTGCGGACGGCGAGGATGCCGAAAAGCCCAAGCGTCGTACGGCGCGCACCACGCGCGCGAAGCGCCCCGTTGCCACCGATGCTTCGGCCCCCATTTCCGATGAGGTCGCGCAGGCCCGTGCACTGGCGCAGATTAGCGAGGCCCAGGTTGTGCGTGCCCGCCGTCGCGCTGCCGAGCGCGAGGCCGCGGCATTGACTGAGTTCGCTGCGTCGGTCGCCCCCGAGGCTCCTGCTGCCGAACAGTCGGCCGAGAAGCCGGCACCGCGCACGCGGCGCCGTGCGGCAGCCAAGACGCAGCAGCCCGCCGAGCAGCTGACTCCTGAGGTCGCTGAAGCTCCGGCTCGTTCTGCTGCAGCGGAGGGCGCTTCCTCCGCTGAGCCCGTCGTGCACGCTGAGGTCAACGAGGTTCCCGTCGTTGATCCGGCTCTGCGCCCGCATCGTCGCGGCCGCAAGCCCAAGGCGTATGTTGAGGCCGAGAAAGCCGCTGCCGCAGCAGCTGCTGCCCAGGGCGCAGCGGTGACGGCCGAGCCTACGGCCACGGCCGATGCCCCGGTCCAGGACGCTCCGTCCACCGAGGCTCCCGCATCTGCCGATGCCGAGCCCGCCGATGTCCGTCCCGGCCGCAGCCGTCGCACCGCGGCAAAGCGCTCGACGAAGGCGAAGGTCAAGGCTGAGGCCAAGCCCGTCGACGACAAGTCCTCCGAGGCAACCGCCGATGCCGCTTCCGAGGCCGAGAACGTCGACCAGCCGGCAACTGAGAAGCCCAAGCGCACGCGCAAGAAGTCCGCGAGGGCCAAGGGTGCCGAGCAGCAGGGCGACGCCGAACCCAGCAACCATGCCAACGCCGACGCCAAGGCAGAGGGCGAGGCTCCGTCCGGCACCGATGCAACCGCAGCCGCGGCTGCCGAAGGCACCGAGACCGAAGAGGGCGCCCGCCCCAGCCGCCGTCAGCACAAGCGCAACGACGAGCGCAACGACCGCAAGGACGATCGCAACAACGACCGCCGCAGCCGTCAGCGCGACCGCAAACAGCGCAACAAGGAGCGCAACGCCGCCCCCACCGAGCCCACGCTTTCGCGCGAGGAGCTTGCGGCCATGAAGGTAGCCGAGCTGCGCGAGAAGGCAAAAGAGTTCGAGATCGAGACGACCGGCAAGAAGAAGGCCGAGCTTGTCGAGGAGATCTACACGACCGCCGCGAAGGCCGAGGGCTTCCGCGATATTAAGGGCATCCTGCAGATTCGCCCGGACAACTCCGGCATCATCCATGCTCACGGTTACATGAAATCCAACGAAGACGCCTTCGTCCCCGCTTACCTCATCCGCTCCGCGCGTCTGCGCACGGGCGATGTCATCGAGGGCTCACTGCGCCCCTCGCGCGGCGGCGACAAGCGTGCCGGCCTCGCCAAGATCACGACCGTTAACGGCATGGATCCCGAGCAGATCCGCAACCGCCCCAAGTTCGGCGACCTTACCCCGGTCTATCCCAACGAGCCGCTGCGCATGGAGCACGGCAAGGATTCCATCACCGGTCGCGCCATCGATATCGTGTCACCGATCGGCAAGGGCCAGCGTGGCCTGATCGTGTCGCCGCCCAAGGCCGGCAAGACAACGATCCTTAAGAAGATCTGCCAGTCCATCTCGATCAACAACCCCGAGGTGCACCTCATCTGCCTGCTCGTCGACGAGCGCCCCGAAGAGGTCACCGATATGCAGCGCTCCATCAAGGGCGAGGTCGTGGCCTCGACCTTCGATATGCCTGCCGACAACCACACCCGCGTGGCCGAGCTCGTCATCGAGCGCGCCAAGCGCATTGTGGAGCTGGGCGGCGATGTCGTGGTGGTGCTCGACTCCATCACGCGTCTTGCCCGCGCCTATAACTTGGCGGCACCCGCCTCGGGTCGCATCCTTTCGGGCGGTGTCGATTCGGCAGCCCTGTATCCGCCCAAGCGTTTCCTGGGTGCAGCCCGCAATATCGAAAACGGAGGCTCGCTCACCATCCTCGCCTCCGCCCTCATCGACACCGGCTCCAAGATGGACGAAGTCATCTTTGAGGAGTTCAAGGGCACCGGCAACATGGAGCTCAAGCTCGACCGCGATCTTGCCGACCGTCGCATCTTCCCGGCCATCGACCCCGTTGCCTCCGGTACGCGCAACGAGGACCTGCTGGTCGACGAGCAGATGCGCCCGTTTGTCTTTGGCCTGCGTCGCATCCTCGCCGGCATGAACAACACCGAGCGCGCGGCGGCGTCGTTTATTAAGGGCCTTAAGGGCACTAACACCAACCAGGAGTTCCTGGTGCGTTCGGCCAAAAAACACAGTGACTACGAGCAGGCGTTTTAGACCATAAGCCGCACGCAATATCGCTATAAGAACGGGCAATCGGGCCGGGGTTTATGCCCCGGCCCTTTCTTTATGGCGTCACTCGGCAACATTTTTTGACCATATGACCGACAAGCAGCAGTTTTCGAGCAACAATCCGGCCTCATCGCTTGCAATCGGAGGGTCGGTTTCGCATAATAACTTTTAAGCTTCGCGACGGAAAACGCAGATGAAACGAACCATATACCGTTGCTTTGGGACGCATGTCCCGCTTCATCTTCTCTCGCGCAGCCAACTAAATGATGCGATTTGGGTGCTGGAAGATGGGGAGAGCTCATGGCTTCTTCTGATGCAACACAACGAGCAGTCCTTGCCGGACTTTCCTGCGGGATCGGCCTTGCCGCCCCCGTGGTGATGTATGCCGCGACGTTGCCGTTCTCGTCGGTCAACGAGACGGTTGTCGCGGGCGCTGTTCCCTTTGCCGTTGGTGCGGTGGCGGGCGTGGGCATCTACGCGGCCTCGCTGGGCATCTCCGAGTATCGCGCCGAGCATGATGGCCGCCTGTTTGAGCCCGATGCCGTGGGCGGCGCCGCGCAGTTTGCCCAGACCCACAACGAGTTCAAGACCGCCTCGATTCCCGCGCAGCAGCAGGGGGTGGCATCTCGGCCTGCGGCCCCGACCGATCAGGCCAATGCCGCACAGCCTTCTTCCGCATTTCTCTCCGGCCTGACCGGTGCGTTCCAGCGCCGCCACGCCGACGATGGCGTTCCCACCATCGCGCGCGCGGCTAACGCCATGGATGAGGCCGATGCCTGGTCTATGATCGACAGCATGCTCGATGACGATTCGCCGGTCAGCTGCGATCCCGTACGTTCGCGCGATGTCTATCAGGTCGCTATCGACGAGCTCACCAACGGTGGAAAGACCGGTTCTTACAATCGCGATGACATTGCCGCTGCCGCACGCGCCGTCTCGGGCTCTCATGTCGCCCCTGCGGGCAGCACCGCGGCCTTCGTGGCACTTGTAGCCAACGCCGCTAACAATGCCGCCCATAACGGCGCGTCGTCGGCTGCGTACACCTCTGCCGCGGCGGCCGCTTCGGCCGGCCAGCAGGGCGCGGCTCAGCCGGCTCCTGCTGTCGATCCCTTTGCCGACGAGCCCCTGGCTATCGACGAGGAGACCGTCGCCGCTCGTCGTGCTGCCGAAAGCTCGCTTTGGGGCGCTTCTGCCCAAATGCAGGCCGCGGAGGCGGCGCCGTACAACGCCAAGCTCGCCAGCATGCCCATCATTTCCGATGCTAAGGGTGTGGATCTCGACGATCTGGACGAGCCCGCCGCCATCACCGCTTCTATCGATACCCAGGATCGCGTGGACACCGACAGTCTCCCCGATGCCTCTCTTGAGGAAGATATCCCCATGGCCGATTATTCGGGCCACGAGGGCATGTGGGCCGCCGCCATGGCGATCATGGCCGAGGCTGCCGAGCCCGCCCCCGTGGCGGTGCCCACGCCTGCAGCCTCACCTGCATCGGTTGCTCCCGTCTATGTCGGCCGCCACAGTTCCGTGCTTCCCGAGGATACCGCTCGTATATCGCGAGAGGGTATCGAGCGAGCCGAGGCTATCGCTGCTGGCGTTATGGAAAACCGCCGCCATGAGCGCGTCAATCAGATTCTCGAGGAAGAGATCAACCGTCTGCAGTCTGCGGCCGTCAAGCGCACGGGCCGTGCCTATTTGAGCGTTATCGAAGGCGGTACCGCCAGCTTTACGCCGCTGCGCGCGGAGGCATAATTGCCGCATGGTTAAGGTCGATCGAAAATGGGCGCTTGCCGCTTGCGCCATGGTACTCGTCATTTGGGGCAATTCGCTGGTTCCCGGTACGGGGTCTGGTTCGTTGAGCCTGTCGATTATGGAATCCATTCGCGGCTTTTTGCAGGCCCTGGGGCTTCCATACGAGTGGGTGACCAACTTCGTCGTGCGCAAGTGCGCCCATTTTACCGAGTACATGGTGCTTGGCATCTTGGCGACGCACGCCTTTGACCTCGAAGGCCGGCGCACGTTTGATGTGTTGCTGCCCACGGCGGTGTTCTTGCTACTCGTCCCCTCTATCGACGAGACGATCCAGCTTTTTGTGCCCGGTCGCGCCGGCATGATTACCGATGTGATGATCGACTGCTGTGGAGCGACGACAGGTGTCGTGCTCCGATATCTCTTACGGTTGCTGATATATACCAAAAAGGCCGCCTAGGATGTTTTGCTTGGTCCTAGGCGGCCTTATGCGTTTGGGGGCTCCTGCGGGGGCGTGACGGCGATGTCCGGGCGTTTTGCGAGTTTGGCTACGCCGCGCCCCGTTGAGGTGTCCTTTACTGGAGCGCCTGTGCGCCCAGGGCAAGGCAGCCCATGATGCCCTGCTTGCCCTCGAGGCTGTTATTGACAATGTAGGTATCGATGTCGTTGACCTCGGGCGTGACGATATAGCCGTTGAGCATCTCAGCGCACTTTTTGCGGGCGAGCGGCACGATAGGGGTGTGGTCGGCCACGCCGCCGCCGACGATGATCTTTTGCGGGGCATAGCACAGCGTGTAGGTCATGAGCGCTTGCGCAAGATATCCGGCAAGCAGATCCATAGCCTCTGGGTCGTCGGCCATCTCTCCGGCGCTCTTGCCACCCCAGCGCTTTTTGACGCCAGGGCCGGCGATGAGGCCCTCGAGGCAGTTGTCGTGGAAGGGACAGCCGCTGTGCTCGCCGATGGTGTCGCGCGGGTCGCGCGTGACCAGGATGTGCCCGGCCTCGGGGTGCATCATGCCGTGCACGAGCTGGCCGCCCGAGAGCACGCCGGCGCCCACGCCGGTGCCGATGGTCAGGTAGACCGCGTCGGTGAGGCCCTGGGCGCAGCCAAAGGTGACCTCGCCCAGGCAGGCGACGTTGACGTCGGTGTCGTAGCCACAGGGAATATTGAGCTCGTTTTGGATGGTGCCCAGCAGGTCGAAGTAGCGCCATGCCGTTTTGGGCGTCTCCAGGATCTTGCCGTATTGGGGCGAGGCAGGGTTGACTGCGGTGGGGCCAAAGGCGCCGATGCCCAGCGCGGCGATGCCCTTGTCGGCAAACCATGCGTTGACGGCCTCAACGGTCTCCTGCGGGGTCGTGGTCGCAATCTGCTCGCGCTCCAGGACCGTACCGTCTGCATAGCCCGTGGCGCAGACCATCTTGGTGCCGCCAGCCTCGAGCGCTCCGATAAGCTGCTGCTCTGCCATAGTATTCCTCTCTCTGGGACGAGTTGCTCCGTGACTAAAGTATAGAGCTCTAAACCATTTAAGAAAGCGCTATAAAAAGAAGCCTCGCAACGCGGCGGGCGGTGCGAGGCTTCTTTGGTTGCTTTAGTTGCTGGGCCGTCCTTACCCGCGCGGCTTGATTTTATCACGCAGCGACTTGAGGTTCTCCAGCGCCGCGTTAAGTGTCTCGTCTCGCTTGGCAAAGTGGAAACGAATCAGATGGTTGACGGGCTCGCGGAAGAAGCTCGAGCCGGGTACGGCGCCCACGCCCACCTTAGACGCGAGGTCCTCGCAGAATTTGAGGTCGCTATCATATCCAAACTCAGAGATGTCCATCATGACGTAGTAGGCGCCCTGTGGCACGTTGTGCTCAAGACCGATGCTGTCGAGTCCCTGGCAGAACAGGTCGCGCTTGGCGGCGTAGAGGTCGAGGACCTCCTGGTAATAGCTGTCGTCGAATTTGAGGGCGGTGACGACGGCTTCCTGCAGGGGAGCGGCGGCACCCACGGTGAGAAAGTCGTGGACCTTCTTGATGCGCTCGGTGATCTGGGTCGGGGCAATGGTGTAGCCCAGACGCCAGCCGGTGATGGAGTACGTCTTAGACAGCGAGCTGCAGCTGATAGTGCGCTCGAACATGCCGGGCAGCGTGGCCATATAGACGTGCTCGTGGGGCGCGTAGACGATGTGCTCGTACACCTCGTCGGTGATGCAGTAGGCGTCGTACTTTTTGCAGAGGTCGGCGATAAAGGTGAGCTCCTCGCGCGTAAAGACCTTGCCGCAAGGGTTGGAAGGGTTGCACAGGACAATCGCCTTGGGATCGTTATCACGGAAGGCCGCCTCGAGGACCTCGCGATCGAATTCGAACGTGGGCGGGTTGAGCGGCACGTAGATGGGCTCGGCACCTGAGAGGATGGTATCGGCGCCGTAGTTCTCGTAGAACGGCGAGAAGATGACGACCTTGTCTCCGGGGTTCGTAACCGTCATCATGGCGGCCATCATGGCCTCGGTGGAGCCACAGGTGACCACGATGTTCTGGTTGGGGTCGACCGGCATGCCCATAAAGTGCTCCTGCTTGGCAGCGAGCGCCTCGCGCATGGCCTGGGAGCCCCAGGTGATGGAGTACTGGTGATAGAGCGGCTTGGGGTCGGCGGCGATGGTGCTCAGGCTGTTGAGCAGCTGCGCCGGGGGATCGAAGTCAGGGAAGCCCTGCGAGAGGTTGACGGCACCGTACTTATTGGAGATGCGTGTCATGCGGCGGATGACCGAATCGGTGAATGATGCCGTGCGATTGGAGAGTTCTTTCATGACGGTCCTTTCGAGGGTTTGCAGTGGGGCAAGTTTACTCCTATGAAAAGGGTGGGAATTGCTCGAAACGCACTCGAAAAACTCTTTTCAAAATTCTTGAAAATTGGGGCTTGCATCGCATGGCGTTCCTTGCAATAATAGTCGAGCGCGAAGCGCACAGGACACGGTGGGTGTAGCTCAGTTGGCTAGAGCGACGGGTTGTGGTCCCGTAGGTCGAGGGTTCGAGTCCCTTTACCCACCCCAGTTCTTGCTTCGTGTTGATATCGGGTCGTTAGCTCAGTTGGTAGAGCAGGGGACTCTTAATCCCAAGGTCCAGGGTTCGACCCCCTGACGGCCCACCACACGATATCTCCTCTAAAGTCCGCCATAACGGACTTTAGCTTTGGGTCGTTAGCTCAGTTGGTAGAGCAGGGGACTCTTAATCCCAAGGTCCAGGGTT
>DXLP01000011.1:0-27621 GCA_019414645.1 Collinsella sp. | reverse complement strand
CGAACCCCTGACGGCCCACCAAAGCATGTTAAAGCGACTGGCTTCGGCTGGTCGCTTTTTTCGTTGACCTCACATGGGGTCGAACCCGAAAGGGCGCGGAGCTGAGCTGTCTGCACCGTGATTCCCTTAGGGAAAACACGGCTCAAGCCCCGTAAGCGTGTTCTCCTTGGGGGAATCATACTTACGGGGCTCGATGCATGTTGAGAAATTGTGATCAAACTCAAAGTGTGAATCGATTCAGTCTGCTCGATAGTGCGAACCTAGGCTTTCGGTTCGTTTGCGCATGGCTTTGACCATCTCCGCAGCCAGCTGAATTTGCGACTGTAGGCGCGCGAGGGCAGCGATTTCGCTGTCGTTGGCACGCGGCTTATTTAGAGTCGTGGCTTCATCTTGCAGGCTTTCAAGCTCCTGCAGCGCCTTGGATAGACCCGCATCGGTCCTGTTGATCATGCAGTAGGCGCTCATTGTGTGCTTGAGGCAGCGGGTTAGGCGCTCGGCGACTGCTGTAGCGATGCCATGCTCGGGGAGGGCGACATCCTCCGGTGCGTCAGCCTCGGGAGCGTCCAGTGCTGCTCGAGCCGCCGATGCGCCCGCAATGTGCCCGAATACGATGCCATTGGCGCTCGACAGCCCTCCGATGCGGTCGGCGCCGTGCATGCCGCCTGTTGCCTCGCCACAGGCGTAGAGGCCCTCAACGCCTGTGTACGCGGTCCTGTCGATCTTGATGCCGCCGTTGGCCGCGTGGGCATACATCGCCACACGCATCTCGTCGCTCGGAGCGATACCATGCTCGTCTTGTAGCCAAGTGGCAAATGTCTGCACGAACTCGGGGACATTCTCTCGCGGGAAGTCGTAGTGGAGCGCTAGGCCTTCGGCACCTGCTTGATCGATGGCAAGATCGATGGCGCGAGAAGCCAAGCGCGAAGTGAAGGGGCCATATCCGGAGCGCTGTTCAAGCAGATCGTGCAGCTTTTCGTCGGCAATATCGACCGGTTGATCGACATGTACGTAGCGCCAGGTTTTCTCGTTAAAGACCAAGTTGCGCCTGGGCTCAATAAAGCCGGGCATCATCTGCATGAACTCAATATTAGTAAGCGATGCGCCGTGCGCCAGTGCGATGGCCTGCGAGGAGCTGAGCACATCAGCCGACGTAAGGCTGCGCTCGAACAGGCCGCCTGTGCCGCCTGCGGCGATAACAGTGGCCTTTGCTGCAAAGGTCATGATGTGCTCATCGGTCCGGTCGTAGAGCACGGCGCCGACAATCTTTCCGCTTGTATCCTCAAGAAGGTCGATAAGCTCGTGGCGGGGGAGCAGGCGAATGCCGAGCGACTCGATCTGGGCCGTGCACGCGTCTTCTAGGGGCTTTCGGGTGAGGCCGCGCCAATTGCGCGTCTTATGGTCAAAGCAGGGGATAAATTGCTTTTGCTGGGCGCTCTCGGCGCTTTGCGGATGCGAAAGCTCAACGCCCAGATCCTGCTCGAGCCATGCAATTGCCTGGGGAATGCCGTGGACGAACGTCTGGACGAGTTCGGGGTCGGCAACGCCGCCGCCGACGGCCTGGATGGTGTCGATAAGGTCCTGTTCGTCGTCTTCGTCGACGGGGCCAATAAGGCCGAGGCCCCAGGTGCCCGGGAAGAAGCTCGATCCGCTCATGGTCATGCCGGCGCTTGCGATGGCAACGGTCGCGCCCGTGCTTGCTGCTTTTATGGCGGCGCAAAGGCCCGCGATGCCCGATCCGATTACCAGTACATCAGTTGATTCCATGGCATTCCTTTCTCGTTTGCGCATTGTCGCATGGGTGATCGGCAAAGGTATCGCAAAGATTGGATAAATCGGCAAAGGGCAAATATGGCACGTGGACGTTAGGGGCGCTTGGCGGCTCCTTCTCATCATGCCTTACGTTCCATCAGAACTGATATATCGCATCCTGAACGCTTTGTGGCGACAAAAAAGAGCCGCCACCCGGGTGGGTAGCGGCTCTAAAGCTCAACTATATGAGCATCGCGCGGGCGCGATTAGGCCTTGAGGGCCTCCTCGACGGCGACAGCGCAGGCGACGGTGGCACCGACCATGGGGTTGTTGCCCATGCCGATGAGACCCATCATGTCGACGTGCGCAGGCACGGAGGAAGAACCGGCGAACTGGGCGTCGGAGTGCATACGGCCCATGGTGTCGGTCATGCCGTAAGAGGCAGGGCCGGCGCCCATGTTGTCCGGGTGCAGGGTACGGCCAGTGCCGCCACCAGAGGCGACGGAGAAGTACTTCTTGCCAGCCTCAATGCGCTCCTTCTTGTAGGTGCCAGCGACGGGGTGCTGGAAGCGCGTGGGGTTGGTGGAGTTACCGGTGATCGAGATATCGACGTTCTCGTGCCACATGATAGCAACGCCCTCGCGGACGTCGTCGGAGCCGTAGCAGTTAACGGCAGCGCGGGGACCATCGGAGTAGGGGATGGTCTCGACGACCTTGAGCTCGCCCGTGTAGTAGTCGAACTGGGTCTTCACGTAAGTGAAGCCGTTGATGCGTGCGATGATCTGAGCAGCGTCCTTGCCCAGACCGTTGAGGATAACGCGCAGCGGCTTCTTACGAGCCTTGTTGGCGTTCAGAGCCAGGCCGATAGCGCCCTCAGCGGCAGCGAAGGACTCATGGCCAGCCAGGAAGGCGAAGCACTCGGTGTCGTCGGAGAGCAGCATGGCGCCCAGGTTACCGTGGCCCAGACCGACCTTGCGGTCCTCGGCGACGGAGCCGGGAACGGTGAAGGCCTGGATGCCCTCGCCGATGATGGCGGCAGCCTCAGAAGCGGTCTTGGCCTCACGCTTGACAGCGAGAGCGCAGCCGAGGGTGTAGGCCCACTCAGCGTTCTGGAAGGCGATGGACTGGGTGTTGTTGACGATCTCACGCGGGTTGAAGCCCTTGTCGGTGCAGATCTGCAGAGCTTCCTCGAGGGAGGCGATGCCGTTGTCGGCGAGGCACTTGTTGATCTTGTCAGCGCGGCGCTCGTAACCTTCGAACGTAACAGTCATAGTTATTTCCCTCCCTTTCTACTCGTGAACCGGGAACACGCTGGCGACGGAGTGAGTCTCCTCGTCGGTGCGCGGGTCGATGTACTTGGCAGCGTTCTCCCACTGACCATAGTGGCCCATAGCGCCAGCGATGGCCTCCTCGGGGGTCTTGCCGGCCTTGACGGCGTCGGTGAACTTACCGAGGTTCAGGAACTCGAACGCGATGATCTCGTTCTTGTCGTTGAGAGCCATGCGGGTGACGTAGCCCTGAGCGAGCTCGAGGTAACGAGCGCCCTTGGCCTTGGTGCCGAACATGGTGCCGACCTGAGAGCGAAGGCCCTTGCCGAGGTCGTCGAGGGAGGCGCCCACGGGCAGGCCGCCCTCGGAGAACGCGGTCTGGCTGCGGCCGTAAACGATCTGCAGGAAGATCTCGCGCATAGCGACGTTGATGGCGTCGCAGACGAGGTCGGTGTTGAGGGCCTCGAGGATGGTCTTGCCGGGAAGGATCTCGGAAGCCATGGCGGCAGAGTGGGTCATGCCCGAGCAGCCGATGGTCTCAACGAGGGCCTCCTCGATGATGCCGTCCTTGACGTTCAGCGTGAGCTTGCAGGCGCCCTGCTGAGGTGCGCACCAACCCACACCGTGCGTAAGACCGGAGATGTCGGAAATCTCCTTAGCCTGGACCCACTTGCCCTCCTCGGGGATGGGTGCGGGGCCGTGGTATGCACCCTTGGCAACGGGGCACATGTTCTCCACTTCCTGTGAGTACTGCATGCCTCTCCTCTCTATCGTGTTGGCGTCCCGTCTGGGGGTCGTGGCTGGCGATTGCCGGGCGACCCTTCGAAAGGGACATGACATGCAGCCCCTATAATACCGCGAAATGCATGGAATATTCGGCGAACGGCTCAGTTTTCGTAGCGAGAAGCGCGGAACTTTCAATTGAAGCGATTTAACAAAACTGTTTGCGGCTGTGCGGTTCGCTGAAGGGGGTCGGTTCTGTTCAAGCTTTTGACTATGTCGCGTTGTCTGACCTGTAGCTATGATGCCGTTCGCCGCCTGTATACTGCCTTTTGCCGTGTGGCGTAGTTGTTTTGCGTGAATGTTTTGATGGCACGCTTCAATCGTGCTGTATTGGATCGCAAGCAGATCCCGGCGAGGGGAGCGTCATGCAGCGCGTTTGGAGAACGGTCACCGGCTTTTACCATGTCTGTGCCCGCGGTACAGGCAAGCAACTGATCTTTGAGACCGATGACGACCGCTGGGAGTTTCTGGAGCTGATGCGCGACTGCTGCCGGGAGGCGGGGGTGACAATCGTGGCGTGGTGCCTTATGAGCAACCATGTTCACCTGGTACTCGCGGATTATGAGGATGCGATGAGCGCGGCGATGCAACGACTGCTTTTGACGTACGCCCGTCGGTTCAACAAGCGTACCGGGCGCGCGGGCTGCCTGTTTCGTGAGCGTTTTGAGCGCCGCTCGCTCGATACCGACTGGCAGGTGATGGAGGCTATTCGCTCTGTGCACACCGATCCGCAGGAGGCGGGTATTGCTCTGATTGAGCGCTATCCGTGGAGCAGCTTTGCCGAGTATCTACGGGCCTATGACAACGATATGACGAGGGGATTTTCCGATCCTTCTTGCGTGCTTGAGCTTTTTGGTTCTGCCAAGGCCTTTATTGCCTATTCGCTTTCGACGCCCGACAGCTGCGAGCCAGCGCTGTGCGATATGAAAGAGACGGAGTGGGAACGCCACGCCTTTGCCGAAAAGTTGGCGAAGGGGCTCGGGGTTCCGCTCCACGTGGTTAAAGCCGCACCGTCGGCGCAACGCAATGTCGTTATTCTTGGATTGCACGATGCTGGTTTTACGGTGCGTCAGATTGAGCGGTATACGGGGATTGGCAAAAGTACCGTTTCTCGTATTGTGCGCGCCCGTGCGCGAGCGGCGGTGCGGACTGGCGGAAACGTGGTGTAGGGCCGCCGGTGCACCGCGGCTGGGGTCGCCCATACGCCACAGTTATTGTTCTAAAAGCTTGGGTACGGTAACTACACTTCTTAATTTGCATAGAACAGACGCCGTTATGCATAAAATAACGCCTTAGCTCGGTTTTGCCCGTACCTACCCCCGTCTGCGCCGTGCAAAAAGCGGAGTTTTCTGGATCGTGGTACTGTCGGCACCGCCGCAATTTTGCAACATACGGGCTCTGAAGCTATTTATGCCTGCCGATGCGCTCCCGAAGCTCATGTTTGCGCCCCTGAGACCACGATTCTTGTTCTAAAACGCAATATAAAGGCCACTGGAGATGTTGATTAACGCTTCCAATGCGTATACACACGGCTTGGCGTGCTGAATATTCGCAAAAATGCACGCCGCACCCTATGGGACCCATCTGCGGCAGGCGTGAGGCGAGCCGGAGCCCAGTAAGACGAGGCTTGGGACATTGCCTGGCGTGCCCGTGGTCTTGTCACAAGCTTTAGTACGGTGGAAAACGCTCGTGTTCGCGGTTGGCCGTGCGATAAATGACAGACGGGGCGCCGGACGCGCGACTTTGTGTGTCCGAGGCGTTATGAAAAAGCCGAGCCGCCCGTATTGGGCGGCTCGGCAATCAAACCCTTTGATCTGGGGCATCCGCTACTGGCTAGTTTACCCTTCGAGCATACCGTCGAGGGTGCGCCAGGCTAACTCGGCGCACTTGACGCGGGCGGGCATGTGCGAGATGTCCTGGAGCTGGGCGGCCTCGTCCAGGTCTTCCAGGTCTTCCTCGGAGAGCTGCTCGCCGCGGATCATGGCGAGGAAAAGCCCTGCCAAGCGACGTGCTTCCTCGACCGTCTCGCCGGTGATGAGGTCGGCCATGATATCGGCGCTGGCCTGGCTGATGGCGCAGCCGTGACCAGTAAAGGAGGCCTCCTCGATCACGTTGTTCTCGACACGCAGCTGCAGAGTGAGCTCGTCGCCGCAGCTGGGGTTGATGCCGTCGTGCTCGTGCGTGGGGGCATCCATCTCGTACTTATAGTCGGGATGCGAGTTGTGCTCCATAAACGTGGTGGAGGTGTACAGATTACCCATTGAACGTGCTCCAAACGTGATGCAGGCCGGCGATGAACTTGTCGATATCGGCCTTGTCGTTGTAGAAGGCTACGCTGGCGCGGCAGCAGGCAAGGTTCTCGACGCCTAGCCAGGTGAGCAACGGCTGCGCGCAGTGGTGACCGGCGCGGATGCAGACGCCGTCCATGTCCATGATGCTCGCGACATCGTGCGGGTGGATGCCCTTGACGTTAAAGCTGACGACGCCGTGGTGGTTGTCCCAATAGATGGATCCGATAATCTGGACAAAGTCGAGCTGCATGAGCTCGCCCATCAGGTAGTGGACGAGCGCCTGCTCGCGTGCCTGGATGTTTTCGTAGCCCACCGTGTTGACCAGGTAGTCAAGCGCCGCGCCCGTGGCGAAGATGCCAGCGGCGTCCTGCGTGCCGGCCTCGAACTTCTCGGGGACGGGCGCCCAGACGGCGTCCTGCTCGGTGACCGAGTCGATCATCTCGCCGCCGGTGAGCATGGGCGGCATGGCGTTGAGCAGGTCCATCTTGCCCCACAGCACGCCGATGCCCATGGGGCCCATGGCCTTGTGCGCGCTAAAGGCAAAGAAGTCGGCGCCCAGGTCGGCCACATCGACCGGCATGTGCGGCAGCGACTGTGCGCCGTCGACTACCAGATAGCCACCGTACTTGTGCACGAGCTTGCCGAGGTTCTTGACCGGGTTCTCAACGCCCAGGACGTTAGAGACCTGACCCACGGCCAAGATCTTGGTCTTGGGGCCCACCTTGGACAGAACCTCCTCGGTCGTGAGCTGGCCGGTCTTGGTGGGGTAGAGGTAGACGAGCTTGGCGCCGGTCTCGCGGCAGACCTGCTGCCACGGAATCAGGTTGGAGTGGTGCTCCATGATGGTGATGACGACCTCGTCGCCCGGCTTGAGCACCGTAGGCGCAAAGCTCTTGGCGACCAGATTGAGCGACTCGCTCGTGTTGCGGGTGAAGACGACCTCGTTGGCCTGGGAAGCGCCGATGAGGTCGGCGATCTGCTGGCGCACCTTCGCGATGGCCTCGGTGGCCTCGACAGACAGCGAGTACAGGCCGCGCAGAGGGTTGGCGTTCATGCACTGGTAGAAGTCGCGTTCGGCGTCGAGCACGCAGGCGGGGCGCTGCGCGGTGGCGGCACTATCGAGGAAGGCGATCTCGGGGTGCTGCTGGAACAGCGGGAACTGCGCTTTGTAGGGATTGGTCTCGATGTCGACGGTAGGCCAGCCGCGCGAGGCCTCGTCGCTGGCGTCGAGCTCCATGGGCTCGGGGGCAGTACAGGTATCGCATTTAACGTGCTCGGTGTCGATCATGCGAGCTCCTCCTCAAAGTTGTCGATCAGGTTGTTGCCCAGGCGAACGACGGCGGCGCGGGTGCGCTCATCGGTCGCGGAAAGCACGGCGTCCTCCAGCTTGGCGCGGATGAACAGGTCCTCGGCGGCGTTTTGGTCAAGGCCGCGGCAGGCGAGGTAGAACAGCTGCTCATCGCGGACGTGGCCGATGGTGGCGCCGTGGTTGCCGGCGACGTCGTCCTCGTCGCAGAGGATGACGGGAACGGTCTTGTTGTCGACGCCCTTGTTGGCCAAGAGCACCGTCTCGCGCTCGGTGCCGACGGCACCTTTGCAGCCATGCACGAGGTCGATGGTGCCGCGGTAGACCTTCTTGGACATGCCAGTCAGCACGCCGTTGGCGTCGATCTCGCACTCGGTCTTGCGACCGCGGTGGCGCAGCTCGTAGTTAAAGTCACGCACCTGTTCGCGGGCGCCCAGGTAATCGGTATCGATGGTCACCTTGGCGGTGTCGCCCAACAGGTCGCCGGCAAGGCCGGTGGCGCTGGCGCCGGCACCCAGGACGGTGTGCTGCACGTTGACGCGCGCACCCTCGTCCAGGAACAGGCCGGTGTCGTCGAGCGCGATCCAGCTGTCATCGAGCGTCTGCGTGCAAGTCACGTTGACGGTGGCGTACTCGTGGGCGCACACGCGCAGCACGGAGCCCACGACGCCCTCGCCGGTAACGGGGGAATCCAAAGCGATGCGCAGATCGAGCGTTGCCTGCGGACGGGCGACGACGTCGATGGCGGCAATCGCGGCCGCTGCGTCGACGCCATTCACGCGCACGGTAGCCGTGACGTGCTGGTACGCGGGCACGTCGATGACGATGCGCTTGGTGGCGTGGTCGGCCAGGTAGGTGTAGGCGGCCTCGCCCATGCCGGTCTCGAAGGCCTCGGCAGGGGAGAGCTCCTCCTCGAGCTTAATGGCGCCGGCCTGGTAGACAGAGGTGGCGGGCACGTCAAGCTCGGTCTCGGGCGTGATGCGGGCGTGGTCGGCGGCGTCGCCGGGGGCGGAGGCGCGGCGCTCGGGGAAGCGCTCGGCCATAGCGTCCATGGCGGCGTCGAAGGCGTCGGCAGCGCCGCGGAACTGCTCGTCCAGCCCCTCGACTTCAACGGCCTCGGCGGGAGCGGTGGCAAGCTCGTCTGAAAGCTCGAGCTTGGTCTGGTTCATCTTGAGCCAACCCCAAGTGGCGGCCGGCATAGCGTTGACCTGCTCGAGCGTGGTGGCAGCGGTGTTGGTTTCCTGTTTCATTATCCGATCGCTCCTTCCATCTCGAGCTTGATCAGGTTGTTCATCTCGACGGCGTACTCAAGCGGCAGCTCCTTGGAGACCGGGTTGGCAAAGCCGTTGACGATCATGGTGCGGGCCTCTTCCTCCGATATGCCGCGGCTCATCAGGTAGAACACCTTGTCGTCGCCGATGCGGCCGATGGTGGCCTCGTGGCCGATGTCGACGTTCTTGGCGCGGATGTCCATGGCGGGGATGGTATCGGAGCGGCTCTGGTCGTCGAGCATCAGCGACTGGCAGCTCACGGTTGCTTTGGAACCTTCGGCCTTAGGCGTGGCCACGATGGAGCTGCGGAAGGTCTGGATGCCGCCGCTCTTGGAGATACCCTTGGTCTCGACGGTTGCCGAGGTGTCGGGCGCGTTGAGCACGACCTTGCAGCCGGTATCGAGGTTCTGGCCGGCGCCGGCAAAGGTAATGCCGGTAAAGCTCGAGCGGGCGCGACGGCCGTTGAGCACGCTCATGGGGTAGAGGTAGCCCACGTGGCTGCCGAAGGAGCCGCTGATCCACTCGATGTCGCCGTCCTCGTCCACGCGCGCACGCTTGGTGTTGAGGTTGTACATGTTCTTGGACCAGTTCTCGATGGTCGAGTATCGCAGGTGCGCACGCTTGCCCACAAAGAGCTCCACAGCGCCGGCGTGGAGGTTGGCCACGTTGTACTTGGGTGCGGAGCAGCCCTCGATAAAGTGCAGGTCGGCGTCGTCCTCGACGATGATGAGCGTGTGCTCAAACTGGCCGGCGCCTTTGGCGTTGAGACGGAAGTAGCTCTGCAGCGGAAAATCGAGCTTGGTGCCCTTGGGCACGTAGACAAACGAGCCGCCCGACCACACGGCACCGTGCAGGGCCGCAAACTTGTGGTCGGTAGGCGGGATAAGTGTCATGAACTTCTCGTGGATGAGCGGCTCCCACTGCGGATCGTGCAGGGCCTCTTCGATACCGGAGTAGACGATGCCCATTTTGGACGCGGTGTCCTGCATGTTGTGGTAGACGAGCTCGGAGTCGTACTGCGCGCCGACGCCCGCCAGGTAGCTACGCTCGGCCTCGGGGATGCCCAGGCGCTCAAAGGTGTTCTTGATGTCGTCGGGCACCGACTCCCAGTTGTGCTTTTGGTCGGTGTTGGGCTTGACGTAGGTGACGATGTTGTCCATGTCCAGCCCCTCGATGGAGGGGCCCCACGTCGGGTCGGGAAAACGATTGAAGATCTCGAGGGACTTGAGGCGCAGGTCGAGCATCCACTGCGGCTCGTCCTTTTTGGCGCTGATCTCGCGCACGATGTCGGGCGTGATGCCGGCGTCGAGGCGCTCGAATCCCTCCTCGCCATAGGTGAAGTCGTAGAGGCTGCGGTCGATGTCCGCGACCTCGGTGCGGTTCTTGGTCATTGCGTCGCCCCTTTACGCCTGCTGCTCGGCAGCGGCAGACTCGGCCTGGGCGCGCTGCTCGGCGGCCTCGCGCTCGAAGGTCTCAAAGCCGTTCTTGTCGATCCAGGGGATGAGCGAGGCGTCGTCCTCGCGCACGATGTGGCCCTTGACCATAACGTGGACGCGGTCGACATCCAGGTGCTCCAAAATGCGCGTGTTGTGCGTGATGATGAGCATGGAGCCGTCGCAGCTCTTGCGATACGCGTCCATGCCGTGGCTGACGGTGGACAGGGCGTCGACGTCCAGGCCGGAGTCAGTCTCGTCCAGGATGGCGAGCTTGGGCTGCAGCAGCAAAAGCTGGAGCATCTCGACCTTCTTCTTCTCGCCGCCCGAGAAGCCCACGCCCAGCTCGCGGTTGAGGTAGGCGGTATCCATGTTGAGCTCGGCCGCGAGCTCCTTGACGCGGCGGCGGAACTCCTTACCCTTCATCTCCAGGCCGGGGCGGCCGGCGATGCTGGCGCGCAAAAAGCTCGACAGCGGCACGCCGGGGATCTCGACCGGTGCTTGGAAGCTCAGGAACAGGCCGGCGCGCGAGCGCTTGTCGGTGGTGAGCTCGGTGATGTCCTGGCCGTCAAAGACGATACGGCCGTCGTTGACCGTGTAGACGGGGTCGCCCATGACCAGGTGGCCGAGGGTGGACTTGCCGGCGCCGTTGGGACCCATCAACACGTGGGTCTCGCCGGCGGCGACGTTGAGGCTGACGTTGTGGAGGATGGTCTTCTCGTCCACGGAGGCGGTCAGACCTTCGATGGAAAGCAGCGGATTTGCGCTCATGCTGTCCCTCTCTGTATATGGTGTACTCATAGGTGTACTAAACCCTAGGAATCTTCTCGGAATAAAGTTACTATGGGTTCGGCGTTAGTCAAGGGAAAACCCGACTAATCCACTCGACTTTTCAAATTCTGGGACAAAATAACCTGTTGTGTTTGTCCCACTTACTTTAAATTTGGGACAAACAAACCTGGTTATGTTGTCCCAGATGCGATGGGAGGGTAGGTATGCTCATTTCTTCCAAGGGCCGCTATGCCCTCCGACTGATGATCTATATCGCGGCGCTGGGCGACGCCGAGGGCAAGATTGCCTTGCGCGAGGTTGCCGACCGCGAGCGCATTTCGCAGAAGTATCTGGAGCAGCTGGTGCGTCCGCTTATGAAGGCGGACCTGCTTAAGAGCGTGCGTGGCAAGGGCGGCGGCTACATGATGGGCAAGGACCCGGCCGAGGTGCGTGCCGGCGACATCTTGCGTGCCGTTGAGGGCAGCACGGCTCCGGTGGCGTGCGATGGCATCGACAACAGCTGCGCCCGCAGTGACTTGTGTTCCACCGTCAAGTTCTGGCGTGGTCTGGATGACGTGATCGAAAAGTACGTCGACGGCGTGACGTTGGCCGACCTGGCCGCCGTCCCCGAAATCAACTTTGACATTAAGCTGTAGGGGCTGGCTTTCGTGAAGTCGTACGAAGCCTTTGATTCGCGTCTGGCACTGCTAGAGACAGCTCGATTCCAAGATTTCGAAAACGACTATGTTGTCTCCGGATGTGCGTATATCTATGAGCAGGTTTTTGGTATCTCAATTACGCTCCTTAAGCGTCTGCTCGAGTATAAGGGCGCCACGCTTGCCGCGTCGGGGTCTCCTCGTGCCATCTTGAAGGAGTCCTACCGATTCTACGACTTTATTGATGAGGCAGCCTGGCTAGACATGCTCAGAGACCGCAATACGAACGTCCATATCTACGACAACAAGCTCGCTCAAGATTTGATTCAGCGCATCTTGAACGTCTATATCCCCGCTTTCTGTCAGTTGAGGGACGGGCTGATGGAGCGATACGGCGAGCTTCTGATGGCGCCCGACGACCAGTTTGTTTAATTCCTTAAGATTTCGCGGAAGGTTGTTGCCGTTTACCGAGGGGTTGTTGTGCAACAACGGACGAGCTGCAATACTGATTCTATCTTTGCAAACTGCACTTTAACTACACCAATGCAGGGAGGATCTTATGCAGCCCAAGCATTCTGCTATTGTCGCGGGTCTGACGCTGGCGCTTTCGTTTGGCGCCGTTTCCGCGCCGGCACCCGCCGCTGCCGAGGAGCCCACGCCAGGCGTTGCCTCGGATGCCACCGATATCGATAAGGGTCTCTACACCCAGCAGTCCTTCTCGGGCGTGCTGAGGTCGGTCCAGGGCGTTTCGTTTGTCAACGTGACTACCGAGATGAAGTACTTTACCAAGTACGAGAGCCATGGTAACTACAACCAGGGCTTTTCGTATGGTGACGGCTACAACGCGCTGGGCTATTACCAGTTCGACCGCCGTTGGTCGCTCATTCCGTTTATGAAGCAGGTCTACAACTACAGCCCCGAAAAATACAGCATGCTCAAGGATGCGATTGATCGCGGCAGCGAGATTTCCAACGCGAGCAATGCCATGTACGAGAACGACCAGCTTACCGAGCTGGGCCGTATTGCACAGGAGGCCTTCCAGGGTGCTTATAACACCGATCCTGCTGAGTTTTCGGCTCTGCAGGATGCGTATGCGTACAACTCGTACTATGCGGTGACCGAGGCGTGGCTTAAGAGCGCTCTTGGCATTGACATCTCCGGCCGCG
This sequence comes from Collinsella sp., assembly GCA_019414645.1. Taxonomy (GTDB): domain Bacteria; phylum Actinomycetota; class Coriobacteriia; order Coriobacteriales; family Coriobacteriaceae; genus Collinsella. Next base: position 14,927 of record DXLP01000011.1, on the reverse strand, counting down.
CCGATTGCGTCAAGGGTATGGTGTGGAGCATCACCAACATGTGCGGTACCGGTGGCTGCAGAGACTTCTTCCGCTGGGCGAATCTTTCCAACGATATGTCCGACCGCGAGTTTGCGACGGCGCTCTCCAATAGCGTGGTCAACAATGTCGCCACCAAGTTTTCAAGTCAGCCCCAGTATCATGAGGGCTGGAAGAACCGCTACCGCAACGAGCTGAAGGACTGCTTGGTTTATATCGCCGAGGACGAGGCCGCTGCCGCTGCGACGCCCGTGCAGCCCGAGCCTGCGCCGGCGCCCTCGCCGACACCTGATTCGAATGACGGCTCGAGTGACGATGCCAACGATGACAGGATGGATGCGCCCTCGACCGATGCTGACGGTAATGGCTCTGCTGGTGGCACTACCAACGACGGCTCTACCTCGAACGGCTCCGATTCGAACGGCTCTGCTGCGAGCGATTCGCCTTCAAGCTCTGCCGGCAATACGGACAGCGACGCTTCTGGTTCGACCGACGCTGGCACCTCTAACTCATCTACCGGCTCGAGCGATTCGTCCGTTGACACCGGCTCTAACAACGGCTCCGGCTCTGACACGACCCCTGATTCCGATGCTTCCAAGGACGACTCGAATAAGGCGCCGGACGCTCCCGTTGCTTCGCCGGACAAGAAGCCTTCTTTCTCCGAGCAGCTTGGTTCTACGCTGGGTTCTTCGCTGATGGCTGGCGTCAATAACGGCTCGGCCCAGAACAAGGACAACTCTGATCAGGTTTCCACGGAAAAGACCGAAGCCGCAAAGGGCGACTCCAAGGACAAGGCTTCCGAGAAGGCTGAATCCGATAAGGGTCCTAGCTCTGATGAGAAGGGCGACAAGTCCGGTCAGAAGAAGGACGAGAGCAAGACCGAGGGCGAAAAGAAACAGCCCGAAGACGACGACAAGAGCGGTGCTGACAACCAAGTCCAAGAGCAAAATGACTCCAAGACGGTGACCACTACAACCACGACGACTACAACGACCAAGTCATCTGGCGGTAACATGCCCAAGACGGGCGACCTTATCGTTATGGCGAGCCTTGCCAGTGCAAGCTTGGCCACGCTGGGTGCCACGTCTATTGTGAGTGGCAAGCATAAGCTCGATCAGCAAAAGAAGGCTGCTGGGCAGAACGACTCCGAGGAGTAGTCCCTTTCGGTTGCCCGACAACTAAAGATTCGCAATGGGGGCCGGTGCAGTTGCATCGGGCCCCATTTTGTTGCACAACGATTTGTTATGCCCCCTCAAGGCCTTTGTTCCTACCGTTGCCCGATGCCTTTGCACGGATCCAGCGTTGCACTTGAACTGCTCGCTACAATGGGCTTCGTGCTGCGTTTTAGGGAGAAGTTACGGTGTCTGAACAGGAGTATTGCAACAGTGACGATACTTTTGGCGTACGGCTTGTCAACCATGTCGATGATGCGGTTTTGCCGGTCGGTGTGCATGATTTTGCCGATGCCATTGGTCGTTGCATGCTGGTTGACAAGACCATGTTTATTGCCGATGTGTTGGACTGCGACGCGTCCGTTGTGGTGTGCTGTCGACCCGAGGGTTTTGGCAAGAGCATGAACTTGTCGATGCTCAGGGCTTTTCTGGAGCGTCCAGCGGTCGGTCGCTCTGGTCAGCGTTTGTTTGCCGATGCTCAGATTTGGGATGCGAACGGCGGGCGCTATCGGGATGAGTATGCTTGCTATCCGGTGATATCGCTGGACTTTTCTGGCGCTGGGAGGCGTGGCCCCGCTGTTGCCGGCGTCGTGCGCGATGCCCTTTCGGGCGAGTGCGCTCGCTTGTTGGCGCTCTTGGAGGCTCCGGATTTAGCTCGAGATAAGGTGCGTCACATCGAACGTGTCGCGCGTGGCGTGGCGAGCGCGGACGAGGTTGACTCGGTGCTCGGTGTGCTCATAGAGCTGCTGGAGATTGCCTGCGATGAGCAGGTTGTATTGCTCGTTGATGGGTACGATGCGGCGTGGTCTCGCCGTGCGAGCGCGAGGGACGCTTCCGACGCCGATCCGGCAGAACTACTTGACCGTGCGCTGTTTGACGCCATTGCCACTGCGCGCGATTCGTTGCGGCTGACGTGTCTGATGGGGGAGTGTTCCGGTCCCGCCGAAGCGGCGCTTTCTTCGCGCGGCTGCTCGTATTGTCTGACGACGCCGCTGTCGGCGTGGTGTGACCGTTGGTTCGGTTTTTCGGATGCCGAGGTCGAGGCTCTGTTGAATCATGCTGGGCGCGAGGAATACCTGGATGATGCGCGTGAATGGCTCGAGGGATATCGGTTTGGCAGGGCCTATTGCTCGAGTCCAGAGCGTGTGATCGGTTTTCTGGGCCGAGGCTGCACGGCGCCTGTGCGTGCCGATCTGTATGGATATGCCGATTGTCTGAGTAGGGTAGTTGCCGGGTGGAATCTCGACCGCCTTTCGATCTTGTTTGATTTGCTCGAGGCCCATGGGTGCGCTGAGGTCCCGCTTTGTTTGGGCACTGCAGAGCCAGATGTCTCGCCTGACGATGGCATGTGGACAGCGCTGTATCTGTCCGGTTTTCTCACGACGGATATGACTGAGGAGCCAGAGCATGGCAATCGCCTCCGTGCTTTGCGATTGCCCAATAACGAGCTTAGACAGGCCTTGCGTCTAGTGATTGTTGAGTGGTTTGAGTGCGCTGCCGAAGACATTCGAGACGTCGATGCGTTTCGCGACGGGCTGTGCCGTGGGAACGAGGATACCGTGAGGCGGGCGCTAAGCCGCATCCTGGGGGATGCGGGAATCGGTGAGACCGACCCAGATAAGCCGCTGCCATATCATCTGCTCTTGCAGGGGCTCTGCTTTGGCTTACCGGGCTATGCCAATCCTGCCTCGAGGCGAAAGTGTGGCGCAGGTCGCTGGGACATCCAGGTTTTCCCTACGGGTGCTGTGTTCGACGTAGCAGATACGATTGGCATGCTGGACGAGCGCCCGCTGATAACGATTAACTTGATGTATGACCCCGATGTGGATGCGCTGGGACTGGAATTGCTGGCCGTGCAGTCGCTACTCGACATAGAGCGCGACGGCATCGACGAAATCCGTGTACCGCGCCCCGGCGTGGGTCGCATGCGCTGGGGGTTCGGTTTTGATGGGCAGCATGTGGCTACGGTGTGCCAGCGGCTTTAAGCGCCGAGGTGTTTCCGGCTTCCGTTACTCGGTGTCCTTCATGGGCGGCATGGGCTTCCAGTTGGGATCCTTGACGATCTTGCGGGCGTCCTTCATGCCTCGGCGCAGCGCCGGAATACCGGTCTTAAAGCACTTGTCAACGGCAGCCAGGCGAATGAACTCCTTGCAGAAGGTCGCGACGTTGCCCAGACGGAACAGCGCGGGGTGATAGTCGCCGTAAATCTGCATGTAGCGGGCCAGATAACCGCGGTTGCGCATGATGTAGTAGCGGTTGGTGTCGCTCGTAGAGTTGAGCTGGCGCTTGCCGGCGATATCCCAGTTAGAGACAGCGCGGGCACGCTTGAGCACCACGTCGGCAACAACGGCGGCGGGGAAGTGCTGGCTGGCCACGTAGCCGTAGCAGGCATCGTCGCCGTAGATGAAGAATCGCGCATCCGGCAGGCCGATCTTGTCGACCACGCGGCGCGAGAACAGGCCGCCTTCAAAGCACAACTGGTTCATGGCGCGGTAGCCCTTGGGGCCCAGGTCCCACTTAGCGATGGGGTTGGGGATACCAAGCGAAAGGATGAGCTGGTACTGCCAAAAGAAGGCGCCGCCGTCAAAGTCCAGGCGCGAACCCTGGATGACATCGTAGCGGTCGGTCCACTTGGCAAGACGCTCGATGCCTTCGGGGATGACGAGCACGTCGTCGTCCATCACCCAGAACCACTGGGCGCCCAGGTCGTAGGCGCATTTGGTGCCGGCGGAGAAGCCACCTGCACCGCCGCCGTTTTCGAGCTGTGGTGCGTAGATGACGCGGTCGGTGCCGCCCTTCGCGTCGGGCTGTTCGATGTCGGTGCCCCACAGGTTGGCCAGGCGCTCGTTGAATGCGGTGCACATGGCCTCGGTCTCACGCGAATTCTCGTTATCGACGATCACGATGCGCCAGGGCGCTGCCGTAAGCTCGGTCATGGAGTCGAACAAGTTGGCCAGGAGTTCCTGGCGCTTGTACGTAACGACGACAATGGCGAGCTTATCGATGGGAGCGGGAAGGGTTGAAGGCATGGGGCAATATATCCTTTCACGCGCGGCGGGTGAGTGCAGCGCGGAAGCTATCGAATACGTCCTTGGGACTGTCCTATTGTAAAGGCTCGGCGCACCTTGGCGGCAAGCTTTGAATAAAACGCAGGAACCTGCCACGGCTGTAGCGGCTTTAGCGTCTGACGGCAGCGTGTCTATTGCCTCTTGAGCTTGCGTTCAATAAGACTTCTAGTTGCATCGATGATGAGAAGTGCCAGAGCAAAGACGATGCTAATGACGATACCCGTGACGATACATATAGCTGCCGGGCTGTTTTGGCTGATCAGTATGTTTGCGAGCAACGTATTGAAGACGGGACGCCACAGGCTACTGGTGAGCGACTGCATCACATAGAAACCAAGCGTGGCGGTCGATAAGGTGACGATGACACCTGCGGTCCGTGGATTGCCTGAGGCCCTGCGCCGGGTCGCCGCAAAGAGCAGAGAGGCGGCAGCGAGGGCAAACGAGATCAACGAGGTTGATTTGTAGGAGAGGACTGCCATCGCCGTGAGGTTGCCGGTGAAGGAGAGTGCTCCTTCCAGGATGGTGGCGAGCGCCAAAACCGTTACGAGCGAGCGCATGCCCAAGGCGCCCGCCCTGTCCGAATCCATGGCGTCGGTTACGTCGCGGAGCAGTCCGCCGATCAAAAACGCGACTACGTACGTGGTAGCGCTCATGAGCTTTTGGAGCCAAGAAAACTCGCCGGCGCTTGTCGCACTCATGGCGGCCAAATACCCGTTAACAACGAATACGAGGATTCCAACGGCGATGACCGTCGTCGTGTAGGTTTTCTGGGAGAGTCGGCTCTTGGCCAGTCCAAACCATGGCGCCATGAAAACTGTGGCGGCATAGACCCAGATAAACTCAAGCCCAAGCGTGTACTAATAGTGCGTATTGAGGGTAACATCGGGAATGGGTGAGACGACCGTGGACCACGCGAGCGCCACGAGGCAATAAAACGCAGTGGGCATAATGACCTTGCCAAGGCGCTGCGCCGTCCGTTGCATTTGCGACTTCCACGTTGCTCCACCGTCCCAAGCACGCGCGGCCGAAGCGATGAGAAAATAGCCCGAGATCATAAAGAAGACCTCGTTGGCCCAGCAGCCAAGCAAGTTAATAAAACCGAGTACGCCGGAATAGGGGAACATCGCAAGTGGGGCATATTCCACGGCGCCGACGCAGACGGCTTGGAAGGTCCACTGAAAGGTGTGGAACACCGCGATGCCGGCGACCGCGACCAAACGCAGCGCTTCGGTGGGTATGTTGCGTGCGGCTTTGGGCTGCATGACGTCCTTTCGTATCGGTTTGCCTCTGCGGGCTCCATAGATTATATAAACGCCCGCTGGCGCGCTGGCCCTTTGATACCATGAAACGACAGGTATTTCCTAAGGAGCACATTTGTCTACTAACGCCTCTGGCAGCCCTGTTCTGTCGCTGCTTATTCCCATTTACAATGTTCAGCGCTACCTGCGCGAGTGTCTCGATTCCGCCCTGGCGCAGACGCTCAAGGATATTGAGATCATCTGCATTAACGACGGGTCGACCGACAACTCGCCGGCGATTATCCACGAGTATATGGAGCGCGATGGGCGCGTCAAGATGATCGACAAGGCCAACAGCGGCTACGGCGACTCGATGAACCACGGTCTGGAGATGGCGCGTGGCAAGTACGTTGGCATCTTGGAGTCCGATGACTTTATGGCGCCCGACGCACTCGAAAAGCTTGTCTCGGCCGCCGATAGCAATAATGCCGACTTTGCGAAGGCGAACTTTGATTTCTACTGGTCTAAGCCCGAGGAGCGCCGTTCGCTGCACGAGATGTTTAAGGCCAAGGACTGCGGCAAGCCGGTGCACCCGAGCGACACGACGCAGTTCTTTAAACAAAAGCCGTCGATTTGGTCGGCCGTGTACCGTCGCGATTTTCTTGAGCGCAACGGCATTAAGTTCCTGCCGACTCCGGGGGCATCCTTTCAGGACACGTCATTTGCCTTTAAGGTGATTGCGTGCGCCGATAAGGCTGTTTACCTGCATGATGCCGTGTTGTCGTATCGCCAGGACAACGAGAATTCCTCGGTCAATTCTTCGGCTAAGGTCTTTTGCGTCAATACCGAGTATGCCGAGATTGAGCGTTGGATTCGCGAGGATTATGCCCGCGACCACGTAAGCGTCGATGTCGCGCGCGTGCTCAAGTTCAATCAGCTCATTAAGTACGATTCGTACATGTGGAACTACGTGCGCCTGGCGCCTAAGTTCTATAAGGAGTTCCTGGTTCAGATGGCCAAGGAGTTCCAAGCGGCCTTGGACGCCGGGGACTTTTCGCTTGACGACCTCAAGCCGTGGAAGCGCGCAAATCTCGCTGCCATCCTCAAAGATCCTGAGGGCTGGGTTGACGAGCATCCGAGTTTTGCGACGGATGGTGCCTTGGGGCGTGCTAAGTATTACGCCTCGGTTGGAGGCCCAGGCGTGGTTGCTGCCTTCCTCATCGAATCGCTGAGGGGGTAGGTCGACATGGGAGAGACTTTGACCCCCAAAGCGACCATTGTCGTTCCCGTCTACAATTCGTCGCGCTCCATTCAGCGATGCCTCGATTCGCTGTTGGCCCAGTCTGAGCGTTCGATTCAGGTTGTCTGCGTCAACGACGGTTCGACTGATGATTCGTTGAACGTGTTGCGCCAGATCGCGCAGGCCGACGATCGCGTACTGGTGATTGACCAGGAAAACGCGGGCGTCTCGTGCGCTAGAAATGCCGGCATCGATGCCGCCGAGGGCGAGACCGTCTTTTTTGTGGACGCTGACGATTACATCGATGCCCAGACGGTCGAGCGCGTGCTTCATGCCATGGAGTCTGCAGATGCCGAGGCCGCCGTCTTTGGCGGCATCTGTGAACCTGCCGACGCTGCCCCCAAACGCGTCCAGCAACTCATGAGCCCCAAAGCCGGTACCTTCGGCGCCCGTGATCCCCAACTGCTGTTCCATTCGAATGCGCAGCCCTATGCTTGCCGTGCGGCCTTTTCGCGCGAGCTGCTCAATCGCGAAGGCATACGCTTCGCCCCCGGTTTGGCTTTGGGCGAGGATGTCGTCTTCCAATTTGCGGCTTATGCGCTTGCCCGCAGGACCGTCGTCATGCCTGACAAGTTCTACCACTACGTGATGGAGAGCGAATCGGCGACGCACGAGTTCAACAGTGCCGAGGCGCGCGCCAAAAAGCTTGACGCCCACATGAGGATGCTCGAGGAGGTCTTGGAGGACTGGGCGGCCTACGATTTTTTGGACCTGTGTCCCGGCGAGCTGATAACTTGGTTTTTGGACCTTATTGTGTTCGACCTGGCGCGCTTGGATGCCGATGGTTTCCGCCGCGTTGCCAGTCGCGTCAACAGGGCTTTCACGACGTTATTGGGAACGGAGTGGGCGGATATGCCTGCTAAGGGCGCCGTTCGCCGTGTTGCCCACAAGCTCGTTGCGGCGACCTCGGGCGTTTCGATGGCAGACGCCACGCTGTTCTATCTTTCGACTCGCGGTCTCAAAGCCTGCCTGGAGCGCTTTCTCTAATTCCAAGCGCTGCCGCCCGCCGCAACTCGGCTGTTAAAATAACCCTGTTACACGCTATTCAACAGGAGGTTCTCTTGCAGAACTCTGATACCCCTAAAGTTTCGCTGCTTGTCCCCATTTGCAATGTGGAGCGCTACTTGCGCGAGTGCCTCGATTCCGCCGTGGCGCAGACGCTCGAGGACATCGAGATTATTTGCATCAACGACGGCTCTACCGATAGCTCGGCGGATATCATCCGCGAGTACATGGAGCGCGATGGGCGCGTCAAGATGATTGACAAGGCCAACAGCGGCTACGGCGACTCGATGAACCGCGGCCTGGAGATGGCGCGCGGTGAGTACGTGGGCATCCTTGAGTCCGACGACTTTATGTTTGAGAATTCGCTCCAAAAGCTGGTCGCCAAGGCCGATGCTGAGCATGCCGATGTGGTAAAGGGCGACTTTTACCTGTATTGGTCCACGCCCAGCGAGCGCCGTGAGCTGTTTGGGATTATTGACGAGCATATGACGGACGCGGCGTATCGCCCCGTCGATCGCCCGGGGATCTTCTACCGCAAACCTTCCATTTGGTCGGCTATCTATCGACGCGAGTTCCTCAACGACAATCAGATTCGATTCCTTCCCACGCCGGGTGCCTCGTATCAGGACGCAGGCTTTAACTTTAAGGTTTGGGCTTGCGCCGAGCGCGCCGCGTTTATTGCGGACCCCATTTTGTGCTATCGCCAGGATAACGAGAAGAGCTCCGTTAATTCGCCCAACAAGGTGTTTTGCGTATGCGACGAATATGCCGAGATGCAGCGCTTTTTGGATGAGCGTCCCGAGCTCAAGGCTCAGCTCCAGGGCATTTTAATGCGCATGAAGGTCGATACGTACCGTTGGAATGATGAGCGTCTGGTCGATGAGCTGCGTGAGCAGTTTTGGAAGAAAGCCTCGTCCGAGCTCAAGGCCGATTGGGATGCCGGTCGCTTTGACCTGTCGCTGTTTGATCCGCGTGGCGAGACCGACTTGCGCCTGATGGTCAAGTCGCCTCGTGCCTATATCGATTCGCGCTTTGACTTTAAGAAGCCGGGCAAGCTCAATACGTTTAAGCATTACTTTAAGATCGGCGGTCTGCCGCTGGTCTGGCGTGTGCTGACGTATCAGCGCACCTACGGCGATAATCCGCACCCCGATGACGTTCCGGCCGCACAGTAGGAGCGAGTGACCATGGCTACCCCCAAGATTTCCGTTGTCGTTCCCATCTATAAGGTGGAGGAGTGCCTGGCCTGGTGCCTGGACTCCCTGCTTGCACAGGATATTCCCGATTGGGAAGGCGTACTGGTTAACGATGGCTCGCCGGACGGTTCGCGCGATATTGCGGCTACCTATTGCGAAAAGGACGCGCGCTTTACGCTGGTCGATAAGCCGAACGGCGGCCTGTCGAGTGCGCGTAATGCAGGCATCGCCGCGTCCACGGCGCCTATCGTCGCGTTTTTGGATTCCGACGACCGATTTACGCCCGATGCATGCCGTGTGATCGTCGATGCCTTTGGGCGCGAGGACTGCGACGTTTTGACCTTTGGCGCGAATCCGTATCCGCTGGAGGCGGGGTATCCGTGGCTTAACTATGTGCTGAGCCCGCGCGATGTGTCGTTTGAAGGCTATTGCTCTGACCTGCTGTTTAAGGAAGCATCTCGCCCCTTTGCATGGCGCACCGCCTGCAAGCGTGAGTTTTTGCTGGGCAACGGGATCGTCTTCGACGAAACCGTTAAGTACGGCGAGGACCAGGTCTTCGATTTTGCCGTGTACGGTCGCTCGCGCAAGACCGCGCTTATTTCGAACAAGCTGTACGACTACCGCGTGGCGCGCAAGGGCTCGCTCATGGACACCATGCGCTACGACGACGAGACGCGACTGCTAGAGCACGTGAAGATTTACTCCGCGGTGCTGGCTGACTGGCAGCGCGACGGTCTCGATGTACAGCATGCCGATGACCTGGCGTACTTCCTATGCGATCTGGTGCTGTACGATGCGCTCAGGTTGCTGGGCTCGGACTGCGGCAAGGTGTTTGCTGCCGTTGCCACGGCGCTTGCCGGCTCTGCCGTGGGCAGCGATGCTGCGCTCGCACAATGCGCTCCTTCTGTTGCTGCTATGGTGCGTGCGGCGCTTACCAGCAAGGCCCCCAATGCCCGTGAGTGCAAAAAGCTCATGTTCGATTACGACGTCTTGAGGTTTGGGCGCCTGGGTGCCTGCAAACGCATGGCAGCGAACGCCCTGGGAAAGCGAGAAGTGTAGATGAGTATCAAGCGTTTGGCACTTTGCCGCAGTCAGGGCCGTCTGTTTGTGCTGCTTCGTTTTGCCGGTCAGGATGTCGCCGCGCTTATTGAGCGGGAGGGTTCTCAAGCGTTTGCCCATGCGACTACGAGCGGTTCTTGTGTGCCGTCGCTGGTGCTCCCGGTCGATCATGGCCGTGTGCTGGCGCTTTGCCCTTCCGTTTCCGATTACGAGCACGAGCTCGCCATTTTGGTGCTTCCGTTTTTGGATGGTTCGTCGATGGATGTCGTTTTTGCATTCGGTGGCCAAAGGTTGGGCTCCATTCGCCTCGATAGCCGCGTGGCCAAGCTGGAATCCAAGATTAACTACAAAGCAAAGCCTGCGCTGTGCACGCTTATCCGCGACGCGCAGCGTGGCGAATGCTGCGGTCGCTACGAGATCGATGCCATTCGCTATCTGCCGGCAGACGCCGGCGCGGTGTGGCGCTATGAGGTTACCTGGGCGGGAGACTCCCAGTGCGCGCCTGAGCTCCAGGTCTTCGATACGCATATGAATGCCATCGATGCCACCGTGCATGTGTTTGAATCGCAGACCGATGTGCCGCAGCAGAACGGATGCCGCGTCAATAAAACGTATCTGAGCGTTGAGATGCCTCAGGATATACGAGATTTTGTCGCGATTGTGAGCGATCCCACAGAGCAGATCCAGAGCGGGTTTTGCGCCATTGATGGTCGCCTGTACAACGGCATGGTCGACGACAGTTGGAATCGCATGAAGGATGCACGCGCTGACGACGCAGCTTATCGACGTTGGTTTGAGCAACATCGCGCAAAGCCGGGCGATCTGACGTGCCAGCGTGTCGCTTCGGCGGCCTTTGCCTATAGGCCGCTCGTGAGCATTGTGGTGCCGTGCTACAAGACCGATCGAGTCTACCTGCGCGAGCTGCTGGACTCGGTGCTAGCCCAGAGCTATGACAACTGGGAATTGCTCCTTATGGACGCCTCGCCCGAATGGGATGCGGTGGCCAATCTTGCGGCTGCCGCCAATGACGAGCGGGTTTGTCGTATTGAGCTGCCTGGCAACGGCGGCATTGTGGTCAACACCAACGCAGGTATTGAGCAAGCGATGGGCGACTACATCGCGTTCTTGGACCACGATGACATTCTGGAGCCGGACGCGTTATTCCAGTATGTTTCCGCGCTGAATAAGGCGGCCGAGGGCGAGCGTCCCCAGGTCCTGTTCTGCGACGAGGACATGTTCCAGAAAACGGGGGAGTGGGGCCAGCCGGTCTTTAAGACCAAACTCAACGTCGACCTACTCTATAGCCATAACTGCGTGACGCATTTTCTGATGGTGGAGAAGGCGCTTATCGATCGCATTGGCATGTCGCCGGAAGACGTCGCGGGCGCCCAGGATTATGACCTGACGCTTCGCTGCCTTGCAGCCGGCGCGCGCTTTGAGCACGTTGCGCATGTGCTGTATCACTGGCGCGTGCATCCCGGTTCCACCGCCGATGGCTCTGCCGATAGCAAGCCGTATGCCATTGAAGCGGGTCGTCTTGCGCTGCAGCGCCACTTTAACGCGCTGGGCGTTCACGGAACGGTCGAGGAGACCGAGACGCCGTTTGTCTGCCGCATGCGCTATGCGCTGCCGGAGCCTGCGCCGCTGGTGAGTATTGTGATTCCCACCAAGGACCACGTTGAGACGCTCGATGCCTGTGTGATGTCGATCGCCCAGAAGGCCACGTATACCAACTACGAGATTGTCTTGGTGGAGAACAACAGCGAAGCCCCGGAGACGTTTGCGTATTACGAAACCCTGCCGGAACGCGTGACTGCGGCATCCGAAGGCAAGGGCGGCGCGCGCGTTGTGTACTGGCCGGGCGAGTTCAATTACTCCCAGATCATCAATTTTGGCGTTGAACATGCCAAGGGCGACTATCTGCTGCTGTTGAACAACGATACCGAGGTTATAAGCCCGGACTTTATCGAAGAGATGATGGGCTATCTGCAGTGTCCCGATGCGGGCGTGGTGGGCGCCAAACTCTACTTTGCCGACCATCTGGTGCAACATGCTGGCATTTTGGTTGGCGTGCGTGGCGCACTTGCCCATGCCAACCAAGACTTCTCGGCAAAGCGCGAGGGCTATCTTGCCCGTGCTGTGCGCCCGGGCAACTTTAGCGCCGTGACGGGTGCCTGCCAGATGGTGCGACGCGACGTATTTGAGCAGGTCGGGGGCTATAACGAGGAATTCGCCGTCGGTTTTAACGACGCAGACTTTTGCCTGCGCGTGTGGGAGGCAGGCTACCGCACCATCTTTACGCCCTATGCCGAGCTGTACCACTACGAGTTCACCTCGCGCGGCAGGGAAGAGGCCAACGAGGAAAAACTGCGCCGCTGGAAGCGCGAGCAAGCGCTGTTCATGCAGCGCTGGCCAGAGTTCTTCTTGACGGGCGATTCATGGTTGGGGCCTAACTTGTCTTCCGACAGTGAGTACTTCTCGTTTTAGTGCGAAGTAATGCCAAGTTCCGGCAAAGTATCCTCAAGAGCTGCAAGGGCGGTGGGGTTCAAGTACTCCTCGTTCAAGCAGCTCTTGTCATATCGAAAACGTGCCTCAAGATTTTTACAGGTGGTTGTATTAAATCGGTTCGCTCATGCGCTAAGTTTGCCTTAGGAGCTATTCAGCGTAACGATTGAGGTGTGGCGACTCATATTTAAATTGCAGTCACAAAGACACCTTTTATCGATTTCCCGTTGAAATACTGAATTGATAGTTTAAAAATAACTTAAGAGAGCCTTAAATCTCGGAGAAAGGATGTCGTATGAAAAACCTTCGAGAAAGATGGCGCGGACTAACAGTGCTGGGAGTTGTTGCATTTGCCGCTGCCTGCATGACGGTTGCCCCGGTGCCCTCATTTGCTGATATTGCTGGCGGTGGCGGAGACGGTGGACCGATTACGGAATGGTGTTCCGACGGTCGTCCGAAGACTGGACTCGTTCGGTGCGAGGACGGCAACCTTCGCTATTTCGATCCCGAAACTGGCGCCATGGTCACGAACCAGTGGCATAACGAATACGAAGCTGTCTGGTACTATTTTGGCGCTGACGGGATCGCGGTGTCGGGCTGGCAGTCTATCGGTGGGGACAAGTATTACTTCTACCCCGAAAGCCATGATATGGCATACGGCCGAGTTCAGATTGACGGCAAGAACTACTTCCTGAACACCCCTGGTGCCAACGCCGATGGCCGCATGCAGCATAGCGGCTGGCTCTATGACTCCATCTATGGAAAGTGGTTCTATGCGACCTCCAGTGGCGAACTGCTGACCGGTTGGCATAATATCGGTGGAACTTGGTATTATTTCGACGAGTATGGTGTCATGCTGACCGGCTGGATCAACGTTTCGGGGACGTGGTACTACGCCAACGCTTCCGGTGCGATGGCCACTGGCTGGCTCAACATCGGCGGTACGTGGTACTACCTCGACGGTTCGGGCGCCATGGTCGCTAACAGCTGGCGCAGCCTCGGCGGCTCCTGGTACTGGTTCGGCGACTCCGGTGCAATGGCCACTGGCTGGTTCTTGGCAGGCGGCTCTTGGTACTATGCGAGCGGTTCGGGCGCCATGGCAACCGGCTGGCTCAGCAATGGCGGCACGTGGTATTGGCTCGGAGGTTCGGGCGCTATGGCCTCTAACTCTTGGGCTAACGTTGGTGGAGTTTGGTACTGGTTCGACGATTCCGGCGCGATGGCCACCGGCTGGCGTCAGGTCGGCGGCGCCTGGTACTACTTTAGCGGTTCCGGCGCTATGGCCCACGACGCCTGGGTCGGCGACTACTACCTCCAGTCTTCCGGTGCCATGGCTACGAATGCCTGGGTTGGCTCCTACTATGTCGGCGAGGACGGCAAGTGGATTCCGGGCTACGGTTTAGTTTGGTACAAGAGCGGTAGCCATGTTTACCATACGCATAAGTGCCGTACCGTTGGCAAGGACGCAAAGGGCTATTCGCAGATCTCTATCCAGGAGGCCCAGAGGCATGGCGCTTCACGAGAGTGCAAAAACTGCCAGCAAATTGGCTAGTACATTACTGAGCTAGTTTTGATTGAGGCCCCGTTGCCCTGAGGTGACGGGGCCACTGCGTGATTGGATACTGTGCTGCTATGAAGAAATGGTCATTCGGGGTGCTGGTCTTTTCGGGCCTTGTTTCTTTGGGGCTCCTTTTGGGTTCGCCCTCGATGTTATACGCCCTTGATTTGAATAACACTGACGAAGGTCCCGCATCTAACGTTGCTATTGCTTCTGTCGAGTCAGGCGTTGATGTTCAGCGCGAATCGACCTTCGCTGTCGAGCAGAACTCTCAGATGGATAATGAGATCCCTTCTGAGGTTTCGAATCAAATTGTTTGGCATCAGGGGTGGATATCACCCGAAGAAGGGGCTGGTTTTTGGCGTTGGGGCTTGTCCGACGGAACGATCGCTGTTTCTTCTTGGAGACATATAGACGGTAGCTGGTACTGGTTCGACGACGAAGGTCGAATGGCTCAGGATGGATTGGTCCAAGTCGGGGGTGCGACTTATGGATTCTCCTCTTCGGGTGCAATGCGTGTCGGCTGGTACCTAGATTCTACGGGCTCCACTTTTGCTTGGCGTTATTTCTCCAGTTCTGGCGCCATGGTAAAAGGCTGGCTTTCAGACGGCAACAACTGGTATTGGCTGGATGATGAAGGCAAGATGGTCCACGACTCGATGCTGCAGATCGGGGGAGCTACGTATGGATTCTCCTCTTCTGGCGCAATGCTTATCGGATGGCATCTTGATGCTTCCGTCTGGCATTATTTTTGGCTCTGTTAGACCAAGGTTGACATAAAAACGATGTCACCGCGAGGCGGTACCCT
>DXLP01000010.1 GCA_019414645.1 Collinsella sp. | reverse complement strand
GGTGTGGGTGAGCACCTTGTCGACATTTTTCGCCAGAAGGACGAGCAATTTGTACTCGGTTGGGGTGAGCGAGAGCTCGCGTCCGTCTTTCGTCGCGTATCCCGCGGCGTAGTCGATATGCAGCGGACCGTTGTCGAACGTGCTCGCTTCTGTCGACTCACTCGACGCCATCGAGGAGCGCCTCAAATTCGCACGGACGCGCGCGAGCAACTCATCCACAGAAAAGGGCTTGGTGAGGTAGTCGTCTGCCCCTGCGTCAAGTGCTGCAATCTTGTCGGAATCTTCGGTGCGCGCCGAAATGACGATAATGGGGACTGCCGACCAGCTTCGGATCTTCGTGATGACCTCGATACCGTCAATGTCGGGAAGGCCGAGGTCGAGCATGATGAGGCTGGGGCCGTGCGACACCGCATCCATGATGGCGGCCTGGCCGTTGCAAACCTTGCTCGCGACATAGCCGTGGAGGTCAAGCGCGGTCGAAACGAGGTTTTGAACGGTCAGGTCATCTTCGACCAGGAGGATGCGTGGCTTAGCGGCATTATTCATGAATCTCGATCTCCTCAGCGGGCAGGGTAAAACGGAAGACGGCCCCATGGGGGTGGTTGTCGCGAACTTCGATGACGCCGCCATGCGCCTCCACGATGGAGCGGCAGAGCGACAGCCCAAGGCCGATGCATCGACGCGAATCCACGGGCCGCGTATTGCTTGAGGTGAAGAAGCGCTCAAAGATATGAGGCTTGTCGCAGTCTGCCACACCCGGCCCATCGTCTGCGACGTCCACCACGACGAACGCACCCTCGCGACGTGCGCTGATGGTGACAGTCGAGTCCTCGGGCGTGTATTTGAAGGCGTTCATGATGAGATTCGTAAGCACCTGCATGATGAGATGGACGTCGATGCGTACCAGCAGGATGTCGTCAGTGTGCTCGATGGTGACGGTACGTCCATGCGATGCTTGGGCGACATGGCTGAGGGCGGCCTCGATGACCTCGTCGATGAGCTCGGATGTATAGTTGAGGCGAATGGTGCCGTCCTCGACGCGTGTGATGGCGAGGAGGTTCTCCACGGTATCGATAAGCCAGAGGGAGTCATCGTATATGGCATCGGCAAGATCGCAGCGTTGTTCGAGGCTGAGCCTCTCGTCGCTCTTCCGAAGGATTGCCGCAGATCCGGATATAGCCGTGAGGGGTGTCCTCAAATCGTGGCCGATGGAGCGCAAAAGGTTGGCACGCAGCTGCTCGTTTTTCGCCAAGACCGCAGCCTCTTCGCGCTCTTGCGCCGCTCGGTCACTTTCGAGCGCCAAGGCGCATTCACCTACGATAGATAGGACGATCGAATGCTCGAAGGCTTCGGTCTCGCGCCCCTCCAGGGCGATGCCGATGACACCGAATACCTTGTCGCCGGTGCGAACCGCGAGGTAGAGGCAGCGCGCCTCAGGCAGGGTCCGCGTGCTTGCGCCCGCGCGCTTGTTGTTGGTGAAGGTCCAGGTTGCAACGGCGCGCTCGTAGTCGGTGAGCAGCGACGCGGATCGGTTTTCGGTGCCAGCGGACTCATAGAGCGCCTTGCCGAGCGTGCCGTGTTCGGCGGGGTAGAAGACCACGTCGAGTTTTAGCAGTTTGACGAGTTGGTTCATGGCGACGCGGGCGCACTCCTCCGCGCTATGGGCTTGCTGTAAGAGCTGGTTCGTTTCGAGGAGTACGCGCGTTTTGAATGCGTTCTCGGCGGAGGTACGGGCATTGTCGGCGATGCGCGCAGTTAACTCGCCGGCGACCATAGCGGTAGCGAACATGATGCCGAACGTGACCAGATAGCTTCGGTCGTAGCTGGCGAGCGAAAACAGAGGCGTTACGAAGCAGAAGTTGTAAAGCACTACAGAGAGCACGCTCGATACAATCGTGCAGATACGCCCCGTCGTGGTGACGGCGGTCAGCAGGGCCGTGAGGATATAGAGGGATATGATGCTGGAATCGGCAAATCCCAGATGGCGGAAAGCCGTGCCGATCGCCGTGGCGACAAGAGAGAGGGCCAGCGTGCGAAGCACGTTTCGGCTGCTGGGCGGCTGCAGGGCGAGCGCATGGCGGCGTCCTTTGGGTCGGGAGGGCGGAGTCGACTGGTCTGGAATGATGTAAATGTCGAGGTTCGGGGCGAATGTTATGAGCTGTTCTACGAGAGATTTGCGGCCAAAGAGGGCCTGACGGACGCTGCTGTGCTCGCCCGTGCGCCCCATGACGATCTTCGAAATACCCGACAGGCGTGCGAACTCGGAGATCTGAAACGCGACGTCGTCGCCATAGACGGTTTCCATATGTGCTCCGAGCTGCTCGGCTAGGGCGATATTGTCTGCAAGCTTGGCGCGCTCATCATCGCTCATGGCTTGCGTGCGCGGGCTTTCTACGAACAGGGCGACGAGCTCGCTGCGAAACGCTTTCGCCATGCGTGCGGCGGCACGGACGATGCGGGGATTGGTCGGCGCCGGGGAGACACAGACTAAGATACGCTCCTTGGTGTAGTAGTCACGGTTTCCCAGCACGCGTGCGGCGTCTGTGAGGTGGCCGGTGCGATCGGCGCAGCGGCGCAGCGCGATTTCTCGGAGTGCGGTGAGGTTCTCGACGGTAAAAAAATGCTGTTGCGCTCGCTCGGCTTGTGCGGGACGGTAGACGAGGCCGGCGCGAAGGCGCTCAAGTAGGTCTTCGGGCTCTATGTCAACGAGCTCGACCTGGTCGGCATCATCGAAGATGCGGTCGGGGATTCGTTCGCTCACGACAACGCCGGTGATGGATGCAACCATGTCGTTTAGGCTCTCGATATGCTGAACGTTCACAGTCGTATAGACGTCGATGCCTGCATGTAGAAGTTCCTCGACGTCTTGATAACGTTTGTCGTGGCGAGACCCCGGCGCATTCGTATGGGCGAGCTCGTCGACAAGGATGAGCTGAGGGGCGCGTTCGATAGCCGCATCTAGATCGAACTCGCTGAGCGCAATGCCGTTGTGCTCAGCGAGTTTACAGGGCACGTTCTCAAGCCCTTGTGCAAGATGGGCAGTTGCCGGACGTTCGTGCGGCTCGATGTATCCCGCGACGACGTCGACACCTCGCCGCTTGGCGGCGTGGGCGGCTTGAAGCATCGCATAGGTTTTGCCTGCACCAGCAGCGTAGCCAAAGAAAATCTTGAGGTGTCCCCGGCTGGTTCGAGCGTCATCGGCGACCTCGTCTTTCTCAATTGCCTTGAGGATGAGGTCTGGATTGACGCGAGTGTCCGATGCGTCGCGCTGCATAGCGTAGCCTTTCTGAAACGTTGTCCATGCGTGCATACGCGGTGAGGACGCCACTGTATGCTCGCGAGGTCGAGTATAGGCGCACTGCAGCCGCAATAGTGCTTTCTACCTGCATCTTTACGGCATCTTAAGGTCGTGAGCCCCGGCCCTCACGCCTCTTTAATCTCTAGAAGCGTTTACTGTCCCCAGGCGCTTGCGAGAGCAGGCGTCCGAGACATCGGACCGCGCGTGAAAGGGGCGGTAAATGAACATCCTCATTCCCATCATCGGAGTCGTCTGCATTGGACTCCTTATCTATTACATCTACATTCTGATGAGGAGTGATTCGTAAACTATGGACGCTGCGATTCAGTACATCTTGTACTTTGCCGTGCTCGTCGTCCTGGCCGTTCCGCTCGGTCGGTTCATGGCCCATATCATGGATGGTGAGCATACGTTCCTGTCGCCTGTGATTGCTCCTGTGGAGCGTGGCGTCTATCGTCTGCTTCGCATCGACGCGGCAGAGCAGATGGGGTGTAGGCGCTACCTGGCGAGCGTGCTGGTCTTTTCGGGGATCGGCCTCGTGGTCCTTGTGGCACTTCAAGCGCTTCAGTCCTTCTTGCCAGGCAATCCCCAGCACCTGCCGGGTGTGCCATGGGACCTGTCGTTCAATACGGCTGCTTCCTTCATAACCAACACCAACTGGCAGTCCTACTCCGGCGAGACCACCCTGTCCTACCTTGTGCAGTTCATGGGTCTCACCGTGCAGAACTTCGTTTCCGCTGGCACCGGTATCGCGGTCATGTTCGCGCTGATTCGCGGCTTCCGTCAGGTCAAGGAGCAGAGCTTGGGTTCCTTCTGGGTCGACCTCACCCGCACCGTCCTGTATGTGCTCATCCCGCTGAACCTCGTGTTCGGCATCTGCCTGGCTGCCGGTGGCGTCATCTCCAACTTCCAGCCGGCTCAGAAGGCTGAGCTCGTAGAGCCCGTCGCCGTCCAGCCTAATGCAGACGGCGGCTGGAGCGTCCTCGACGGCGCCCAGATCGAGGGCGACACGGTCAAGGTCGACGGCAAGGTTGTCGAGGGCGCGCGCGTGGTCACCGAGCAGTTCCTGCCCCAGGGTCCTGCGGCTCCTCAGGTCGCCATCAAGCAGTCCGGAACCAACGGCGGCGGCTTCTTCGGCGTGAACTCCGCCCATCCGTATGAGAACCCCAGTGCCTTCACCAACATCATCGAGATGACCAGCCTGCTGCTGATCCCGGCTGCCTGCTGCTTCACCTTCGGTATCGGCGTCAAGAACACCAAGCAGGGCAAGGCCATCTTTGCCGCCATGTTCATCCTGCTGGTGATCTTCACCGGCATCATCGCCGTCAACGAGCATGCGGGCACCCCGCAGCTGGCCGATGGCGGAGCGGTCAATATCGAGATGACCGACGGCCAGGCCGGCGGCAACATGGAGGGCAAGGAGAGCCGCTTCGGTATCGCCTCCTCTTCCACCTGGTCCGCTTTCACGACGGCTGCTTCCAACGGCTCGGTTAACTCCATGCACGACTCCTACACCCCGCTCGGCGGGTTTGTCCAGATGCTCCAGATGGCTCTGGGCGAGGTCGTCTTCGGCGGCGTGGGCTGCGGCCTGTACGGCATGATCGGCTTCGCCATCCTCACAGTGTTCATCGCCGGCCTCATGGTCGGACGCACACCCGAGTTCCTGGGCAAGAAGATCGAGCCGGGCGAGATGCGCTGGGCAGTTGTCCTGTGCCTGGCAACTCCGTTTGCCATTCTGGTGTGCTCGGCCATCGCCTGCATGGTGCCCGGTCTTGCCGACCAGCTCAACAATGGTGGCGCGCACGGCTTCTCCGAGGTGCTGTATGCCTTCACCTCATGCGGCGGCAACAACGGCTCGGCGTTTGCAGGCATGAACTGCAACATTCCCTGGATCAACGTCATGCTCGGCCTCGAGATGCTGTTCGCACGCTTCATGCCCATCATCGGTACGCTGACTATCGCCGGCTCGCTGGCCAAGAAGGGTAAGGTCGCCGAGAGCGCCGGTACCCTGTCTACCACCAACGGCATGTTCGTATTCCTGCTCGTGTTCATCGTTCTGCTGATCGGTGCCCTGAGCTTCTTCCCGGCCCTGGCGCTTGGCCCCGTTGCCGAGTTCTTCCAGATGATTGCGTAAAGGAGGGCGCAGATTTATGGCTATGCAAAAAGACATGATGGGCCGCGCGGTCCGCGACTCGTTTGCCAAGCTGGATCCTCGCGTCCAGATTCAAAACCCGGTCATGTTCCTGGTGTGGCTTTCCGCCGTCATGACCTCCGTCCTGGCCGTCGCTTCCATCTTCGGTGTGCAGGACGCGGGTGTGCCCGCCTACTATGTGGTCGCCATCGCGGTCATCCTGTGGCTCACCGACCTGTTCTCGAACTTCGCCGAGGCGCTTGCCGAGGGCCGCGGTAAGGCTCAGGCCGATTCCCTGCGTGCGGCCAAGAAGGATGTCGAGGCCCATCGCATCGAGTCCGTTGAGGACAAGGAGCACTTCACCGTCGTTCCCGGCACCGAGCTCACGCGCGGCGACCTGGTGATCGTACGCGCCGGCGAGCAGATTCCCGGCGACGGCGACGTCATCGAGGGCGCTGCTTCCGTTGACGAGTCCGCCATCACCGGCGAGTCCGCCCCCGTGGTCCGCGAGGCCGGCGGCGACCGCTCTGCCGTTACCGGCGGTACCACGGTGCTGTCCGACTGGATCATCGTCAAGATCTCCAGTGAGCCCGGCCAGAGCTTCCTGGACAAGATGATCGCGATGGTCGAGGGTGCCGCGCGCAAGAAGACCCCTAACGAGATCGCTCTGGAGATCTTCCTGGTGGCCCTCTCCATCGTCTTTATCCTGGTCACGCTGGCCCTGTATTGTTACTCCTGCTTCTCGGTCGGTCTTAACGACATGGACAACCCCACGGCCGTGACCACGCTCGTGGCGCTGCTCGTGTGCCTGGCTCCCACTACCATCGGCGCCCTTCTTTCCGCCATCGGCATCGCCGGCATGAGCCGTCTGAACGAGGCCAACGTGCTGGCCATGTCCGGCCGCGCCATCGAGGCCGCCGGCGACGTCGACATCCTCATGCTCGACAAGACCGGCACCATCACCCTGGGTAACCGCCAAGCCGCCGAGTTCATCCCGGTCGACGGCATCGATCCCGCGGAGCTGGCCGATGCCGCCCAGCTTTCCTCGCTGGCCGACGAGACCCCCGAGGGCCGCTCCATCGTCGTCCTCGCCAAGGAGCAGTTCGGTCTGCGCGGCCGCACACTCGAGGATAAGGGTATGGAGTTCATCCCGTTCACCGCGGCAACACGTATGTCCGGCGTGAACTACGAGGGCAATGAGATCCGCAAGGGCGCTGCCGATTCCGTGCGCACCTATGTGGAGGCAGCCGGCGGCGTGTTCTCCCAGGAGTGCGACGAGGCCGTCGAACGCATCGCCAAGGCCGGCGGCACCCCGCTGGTCGTGACCAAGAACTGCCGCGTGCTGGGCGTTGTGTACCTCAAGGACATCATCAAGTCCGGCGTTAAGGAGAAGTTCGCCGACCTGCGCAAGATGGGCATCAAGACCATCATGGTGACGGGCGACAACCCGCTCACCGCCGCGGCAATCGCCGCCGAGGCCGGCGTTGACGACTTCTTGGCCGAGGCCACCCCTGAAGGCAAGCTCGAGAAGATCCGCGAGTTCCAGCGTGAGGGCCACCTGGTCGCCATGACCGGCGACGGCACCAACGACGCGCCCGCTCTGGCCCAGGCCGACGTCGCCGTGGCCATGAACACGGGCACCCAGGCTGCCAAGGAGGCCGGCAACATGGTCGACCTCGACTCCAGCCCCACCAAGCTCATCGAGGTCGTGCGTATTGGCAAGCAGCTGCTCATGACCCGCGGTTCGCTCACGACCTTCTCGGTGGCCAACGACGTGGCGAAGTACTTCGCTATCATCCCGGCCCTGTTCTCGCCGATCTACCCGGGCCTTGGCGCGCTCAACATCCTCGGTCTGGCAAGCCCGCTGTCCGCGGTTCTTTCGGCCATCATCTATAACGCGCTCGTTATCGTCGCGCTAATCCCGGCCGCGCTGAAGGGCGTTAAGTACCGCGAGGTCCCGTCCGGACAGCTGCTGACCCACAACCTGCTCGTGTGGGGTCTGGGCGGCATCGTTGCCCCGTTCGTATTCATCAAGCTCATCGACATGCTGCTCGCGTTCTGCGGCATTATGTAAGTGGAGGTTTGTATGTTCAAAGGTATCGCATCGCGCGCACTTGGCGTGTTCGCGCTGTTTACCATCGTCTGCGGCCTGGGATACACGCTCGTGGTGACCGGCGTCGCGCAGCTTGCGTTTCCGTACCAGGCGAACGGATCGCTCATTACGGTCGGCGGCAAGGTTGTGGGTTCCGAGCTCATCGGCCAGAACTTCGATGACGAAGCCCACATGTGGGGTCGTATCCAGAACGTGTCAATTGTCGAAGGCGAAGACGGCGAGCTCATGGCGTATGGTGCCCCGTCCAACCTGTCCCCGGCGAGTGAGGAGTATCGGCAGCTGATAGATGCGCGCGTGAAGAAGATCCGCGCCGCCAACCCCGATGCCGATATGGACGCCGTGCCCGTCGACCTGGTGACGTGTTCGGGGTCCGGCCTCGACCCGGAAATCTCTCCGGATGCCGCCGAGTACCAGGTTCCGCGCCTTGCCAAGGCCACGGGCAAGAGCGAAGACGAGGTGCGCGAGATCATCGCCCAGTGCACCAAGGGCCGATTCCTGGGCGTCTTCGGCGAGCCCACGGTCAACGTGCTTAAGGTGAACCTTATGCTGGACGGCGCGCTGTAGGTGAGGAAGTGGCGGATGAGGGCATGACTGACTATCTGAGCCCTCAATTCCACCCCGCCCATCAGTTGCGGTGGAATACGGACTGTTTTGTCTGTCAAAAGCCTCATCTACTCCGTATCCCACCGCAACTTTTTGTGAGGGTCGGGATTGAAGGTGGAGAGTGCGAGCGAGTGCGGATACGGCAGTTGCTGGTACGATAAGTACGTTAGCAACTGCCGCCGAGCGGCTCAAACGAAAGGAAGCCTGCATGGAGTCCTCCTCCTACCCGATGCTCTTTAGCCCGATCAAGGTCGGAACGACCGAGGTCAAGAACCGCGTCTTTATGCCGCCGGTGTCTACCAACCTGGCCGATCACGGCTATGTGACCGACGATTTGGTCGATCATTACCGCGCCCGTGCCAAGGGCGGCGTGGGTCTGATCATCACCGAGGTCGTGACGGTCGAGCCCACCTATACCTATCTGCCGGGTGACATGTGCTGCTACGACGACACGTTTATCCCCGGCTGGGAAAAGCTCGCCGCCGCCGTCCACGAGTACGGCTGCAAGATCATGCCGCAGCTCTTCCACCCCGCCTACATGGCCTTTAACATTCCGGGCACGCCGCGCCTCATCGCCCCGTCTTTTGTGGGCCCGTCCTATGCCCGCGAGGCGCCGCGCCCCATCACGGTTGACGAGATCCACGAGCTCACGCATCAGTTCGGCGACGCTGCCGTGCGCATGCAGAAGGCCGGCGTCGATGGCGTCGAGGTGCATGCGGCTCACGCCCACGGCATGCTTGGCGGCTTTTTGACCCCGCTCTACAACAAGCGTACCGACGAGTATGGCGGCTCGCTCGACGCCCGCATGCGCTTCTTGCTCGAGGTCGTCGCCGAGATTCGCGAACGCTGCGGCAAGGACTTCATCATCGACGTCCGCATCTCGGGTGACGAGTACACCGATGGCGGCCTGACCCTCAACGACATGATCTATGTCTCGCGTCGCCTGGAGAAGGCCGGTGTCGACATGATTCACGTGTCGGGCGGCACCACCATCAAGCGCGGCTCCGCCATTCCCGCCGCCGGTACCCAGCAGGCCTCGCACGCCGCCTGTTCGCGCGAGATCAAGAAGCATGTGAACATTCCCGTCGCCACCGTCGGCCGCATCAACGAGGCATGGATTGCCGAGGAGCTGATCGAGGACGGCGCTGCCGACATCTGCATGATGGGCCGCGCCAATCTGTGCGATGCCGAGTTCTGCAACAAGGCGGCTGCCGGCAACGCCGACGAGATTCGTCCCTGCATCGGCTGCCTGCGCTGCCTGAACGGCATTATGTTCGGCAAGCGCATCTCCTGTACCGTCAACCCGGACGTGGAGCGCGACGAGGCCGGCTACGAGCCTGCCGCCGAGGCAAAGAACGTGCTCGTTGTGGGCGCCGGCCCCGCGGGCATGGAGGCAGCCTACATTGCCGCCAAGCGCGGTCACAACGTGGTGCTCGTGGATAAGCAGGACGAGCCGGGCGGCGAGATGCGCATCGCGGCCGTTCCGCCGGCAAAGCAGGAGCTCACCCGCGTGATCAAGTATCAGTATCGTCGCCTGTCCGAGGCCGGCGTCGCGTGCGTCTTTGGTACCGAGCTTTCGGCCGAGGGCATTCAGCGCGACTACGCGGGCTACGAGGTTGTCCTGGCCTATGGCGCCGAACCCATCGCTCCGGCATTCATGCAGGGCTTTAAGCAAGTTATGACGGCCGATGACCTGCTGGGCGGCAAGGCTTTCCCGGGCAAGAAGATCGTCATCGTGGGTGGCGGCACCGTCGGCTGCGAGACGGCCGATTACCTGGCCCCGTTGGTCAACGACCTGTCGCCGGCCAATCGCGATGTCACCGTTATCGAGATGACCAAGACGCTTGCCGCTAACGAGGGCGGCGCCGGTCGCGCGGTGCTCATCACGCGCATGCTCTCCAAGGGCGTTCACGTGCTGACCGAGGCCAAGGTGACCGAGATTACCGAGGACGCCATCAGCTACGAGAAGGACGGCGAGGTCCACACCATCGCCGATGCCGATACGCTGGTGCTCGCGATGGGCTATCGTCCCAACACCAAGCTGGCCGACGACCTTGCCGCTGCCGGCGTTGCCATCCACGTGCTGGGCGATGCCCAGAAGTGCGGCAATATCCGTGACGCCATCGGCGACGGCTACAAGGTTGCCTGCGAACTCTAGTCAACCCCTTGCTGCATGGGGGCCAGGTTACTTTGCGCTAAGTTGATGCATGTAAACCTGACCCCATTGCACCATTTGATAAAACGCAAGCGCTCGCTGCCTGCGTTTTATCAAAGAAAGATTATTGTCGAGCCTTAAATGCCTTTTGTTTGTGTGCCTTCCGCAATCATATTGCGGTTGTAGACCAGGTGCAGATACATCGCATCGTGAGCGGCGGTGGGGTTGCGCGTCTCAATGGCGTCGGCCACACCGTGGTGCGTGCGGATGGTCTCCTCGACGAACTTTTTTGCCCGTTACGTCGATAAAGAGGGGAACGGATGCCTTGAGCACACCCATCAGACGGGTAACGGCGAGGTTGCCGCCATCCCAGGGCGGCTTCATGGGGTAGCGCCCGTACGCATCGAATTTTTCCTCTCATAGATGTGCGGCACAAAGAGCCCCGAGTTCATACGAGCTCGGGGCTCTTTTCGTTTGGATTGCAGACATATTGACAGACGAAAACAGTTTGCGTCTGGTAATAAGCGTACGAAAGCGCGATTTACGTCTTAATTTCGGACGCAAATCAAGACGAAAACCGTTTACGTCTGCTTTAAATCCGTACGAAAACGGTTTTCGTCTTGCAGGGCAGTTGTCGTTTCTACAGTTCAACTTCCAGTTCGGCTTTGTGCTCGTAGAGGTAGTCGCGCATGTAGGGGATAGCAAATGAGACCTTGCCGTACGAAGGAGCCTCGATAATCGATTCTCTTAACAGGCGGCTGCGGACGGAGCTCACCTGTTGAGGCGTTTTGTTTAGGGCATCGGCAACCATGCTGGTCGAGCTCGTCTGCCCCAAAGACGCCATGCTCAGCAGATAAGCGATGCACGTGGGCGGAATGCGCTGCAGCGCGGGCTCAATCACCATGGCGCAGAAGCGTTCGCGTGCCGTTGCAATGCCACGCTCGGCTTCTTCTTCTCCAATAATCGCTGTATGTGCGCGTCTTGCCAACTGCCATGCGTAGTATCCAACGAGTTGGATCATGAAAGGATAGCCTTGCGTTGCCTCGGCAAGTTGGCCGGCAATACCTGGCTGCAACTCCATGCCAGACGCTTCAATGGTTTCCTCGAGGGAGTACGACACTTCGGTTACTGCCACAGCCTTCAGATCAAAGGGGAGGGCACGGCGCAAAAACGTAAGTGTCTTTCCGTTGATGATGCTTTCAATCATCGAAGGAAGCCCAGCAAAAACAAAGGCGATATCAAGGTCTTCGCCGATAACCTGCTGAATCGCAATGGAGAGCGTTCGGACCTCATCGAGCTCTGCGTCTTGAACCTCGTCGAGAGTGATGAGCAGGCCATTTCCATTCTTGGATATTGTCTGTCTCATGGCGTCGCGTAGCGATGGGCCGATTCGCTCAATATCTATGCTGCCGATGGATATGCCAGCTACGGTGGGCTCAAATCTGGCGTGTTTGGCCTGGAATTTGGGCTGCAGCTGTTCGAGAATGCGCTGGCAAAGTCCCTCGGTTGCGACCTCTTTTATGACCGTCCAGCCACGGCTTTGCGCCAAACGTGAGCACTCGTCAAGGAGGACCGTCTTGCCCGTTCCACGGACGCCGGCTATGCGCATTAGGCGCCCTGGGGCACCAGGCCCGTTGACGAGGCCTTCATTGAATTCTTCGAGTACATCTTCGCGGCCGATAATCGTGGGGGGTGTTTTACCTGCTGTGGGCTTAAAAGGGTTTGTTTGCATGTGAGCCACCTTTGCTCAAGATATAGCAAGATATAGCAAAGTATAGCAAGATATAGAAAAGTATGGTGAGATATAGCAACGTATAGCGCTGTTCGCGGGTTCTTACGGTGGTGCTATTTTCCGAATGCCGCGCGGATAAAGCGCTGGGCGAACAGCTTGTTGGCAACTCACGAGGGCTCGGGATGCCAATTTGGGGTGCAGTAGTGCTGCGCCACGAAAAGGGCCTATCTACTACGTTTAAGCCGCAGGGGTCAACCATAATCGGCTTTTTCGAAAATCGACAAGCTGTCTACCTGCGGTTTTGTTTTCGCACTTTTCAGCATGGTCTGGGCTCTCCGCGTTAACGTAGTAGATGGGCCCCTTTTGTGGCAAGGGGCCGACCTGCGGCTCAGGGTAGCCAAAAAAGCCACGTCCCAAAAAGACTGTTGGAAGTTGCGGTGGAATAGTTCCTGTTTTTGCTGCTGAAGGCTTTGAACAGGAACTATTCCACCGCAACTTATGAGGGGGCGGGGGATGCGATAGTATTGCATGGTGGTATTCGATTAACCGAGGCTTCATCCGAGGGCTTTATGGAACAACACCAGCATAATCAGAGCCTGCAAGATCAGGCATACAACGCATTGCGCTCCAAGATCATCTATGCCGAGCTCAGGCCCGGCACGCGTCTTTCGGCGATTGGTCTGGAAAAGGAGACGGGAATCGGGCGCACGCCCATTCGCGAGTCCTTTGTGCGCCTGCGTGAGCAGGAGCTAGTGGAAACGCGTCCCAAAAGCGGCACCTATGTCTCAAAAATCAGCATGGAGCGCGCCGAGAACGCCTGTTTCTTGCGTGAGAAACTCGAGAGAAGCGTACTCATTAAATGTTGCTCTGCCGCCACGCCTGAGCAAAAACATCGGCTCGAGCAGATTCTTGCCGAGTCCGAGTCGCTCGACCATAGCGAAACGCGTCGCTTTTTCGATCTGGACAACCTATTCCACGAGACGTGCTTTGAGATTGCCGGCCGCCACATGTTGTGGGATTGGATGAAGAGCGTCAATACGCATTTTGAGCGGTACAACTGGTTGCGTATGGTGTCGCAGGATCTGGATTGGGAGCCGATTCGTCGTCAGCATCGCCGGATTCTCGAGTCCATTAAGAGGGGCGATACCGACACGGCGAGCTATCTGGCAGAGACACACCTGCATCTGATGCCCGAGGAACAGGGCCCGGTTATCGCCTTGCATCCCGACTATTTTGAGCTGCCTAAAGACTCGAATATCTAGCCCATCATCGCATCTGCTCGAGACACAAAAACGATGTTGCTCACCTACAGCGTTTTGCAACCGAGTTTTTTAAAAATGCCTAAAATGGCTCAGAATGCCGACAGTTGGGAAACGGGGTGCGCTATGGCGCAGATGAGAATCAAGGATATTGCCGCCGAGGCGGGCGTGAGTCCGGCCACGGTCTCGCGCTACCTCAACAACCGCCCCGGGCAGATGACCGAGGAAACCCGTGCTCGCATCGCGGCAGTTATCGAGCGCACCGGCTATCGTCCACGTGCCGCCGCGCGCAATCTGCGCAGCTCGCGCACCAACCTCATCGGTGTGATCCTAGCCGACATCGCCAACCCGTTCTCCAGCGCCATGCTCGAAGGGCTTTCCGCCAGCGCCGCCACGCGCGGCTGCTCGCTCATGACGGCCATTAGTGGCAACGACCCCGTCAAGGAGGCCGAATCGCTCACCAGGCTTATAGATGCCGGCGTGGACGGCCTGATCGTCAACACCTGCGGCGGCAACGACGAAGCAATCGCCGCGGCCGCGGGACGCCTACCTGTTGTGCTGCTCGACCGCGATGTTGCCAATGGCGGCATCGATCTGGTGACCTCCAACAACCGCGAGCTGGTCGCCGGCCTGGTGGACGCCTTGGCCGCCGCGGGCAGCGAGCGCCTGTGCCTGCTCACCGAGGCAAGCGACGACAGCTCCGTTCGTCGCGAGCGCGCCGAGGCCTTTGCCGACGAGCTCTCGCGTCGCGACCTTGCCGGCGAGGTCGTCACCCTGACCGACGGTGGCGCCGCGGGTGTCGGCCGCCTGGACGAGGCCATTCGCGAGTACGCAGGTAAAAAGCTCGGCCTTATCGCCGTCAACGGTTTGGTCTTTCTGCGTCTGACCGAGGCGCTGGCGCAGCTGGGTCCCTCGCTGCCGGCGGGTCTCAAGATCGCTACGTTTGACGATTGCCCCTGGAACCACGTGCTCTTTGGCGGCGTGACCACGGCCGCGCAGGACACCCTCACCATTGCCGAGCGCGTGGTCGAGCGCCTGTCCGAGCGCATCGACGTCGTTACCACTACGGTGGGCGATGCCGCAAAGCTCGCCCCCAAGCGCATCGAGATACCCGGCCACATCGAACACCGCGCTTCGACCTCGCGCTAATCTGTGTGATAATATATAGACAATGTCATACAGGAGGTATCCATGGCTGCGTCTGTGCTGAGTGTGCGAGTGGACTCGTCAATTAAAGATTCATTTGCCGAGCTGTGCGAAGAGCTCGGCATGACTTCGTCCGTTGCGGTCAATATGTTTATGAGACAGATGCTGCGCGAGCGCTCGCTGCCGTTTGTTCCTTCACTCGGTAAAAGCTCTGCGAGCGAAAGCGCTGCGGCGGGCATTTTGGATACTGCTCAGATTGAGTCAGCCGTCCGCGAGGCGGCCAGCCCGATTCCCGCCATCAAAACCGTGATTCTATTTGGCTCGTATGCCCGTGGCGAAGCGCGTGCCGATAGCGATATCGACTTGCGCCTCGAAGTCGATCGCGAGCAGGGCTTTGGTCTTTTTGCGTTGTCGGCGTTTGGCGAGGCAGTGCGCAAGGAAACCGGAAGGCAGGTTGATCTTGTCTCGAGCGATTATCTTGATGACGATCTTGCCGCGGTAATCGAGCGCGAAGGAGTGATCATTTATGATCGCGCGTAAGTCAGACACCCTCCGCGCTCAAGAGGTCTTGGAGGCCATTTCTGAAACGAACGAGCGCATCAAGGCTTTTGATATCACCGAGGACCAGTTTCTGCATGCTAATGATGTGCGGACGAGGGCGTTAGCGGACTCCCTTTTGATGTGTGCGCTTAGGGTGACGGAAGAAGCAGGCAAGTTGTCGGAAAGCTCGCAGCGGCTTCATCCCGAAATTGAGTGGCGCGGAATTATCGGCATGAGAAATTATCTTGCGCATGATTACGGCAATGTTGACCGCTCGGTTGTTTGGGATGCAGTGACGATGGAGTTCCCCGTACTGGAACGAGCCTGTAGGCAAATTGTCTCCGAATCCGAGCGGTAGCTGTTTGTCACATCCGCCTGTTCACGCACGTTTTTTGAGCGCTTGATACGCTTTAACCCTGCGGAAACATTTTTCTGCGATAGTATCTGCGGTATAGACCAGTCGAAACCCGCCCGAAAGAAAGGGGAGCGACATGAACCAGCAGAACATCGATTACGTACTCCGCTCCGTAGAGCAGCGTGATATCCGCTTTGTGCGTCTGTGGTTTGTCGACATTCTCGGCCGCCTCAAAAACTTTGCCATCAGCCCCGAGGACCTCGAGGTCGCTTTTGAGGAGGGCATTGGCTTTGACGGCTCGGCTATCGAGGGCTTTGCCACGCCCGAGGAAGCCGACATGCTCGCATTCCCCGATGCCTCGACCTTCCAGATCCTGCCGTGGCGCCCGAGCCACAACGGCGTCGCCCGCGTGTTCTGCGACGTGTGCACTCCCGATCGCAAACCGTTCGCCGGCGACCCGCGCGATGCCCTGCGCCGCATGTTCCGCAAGGCCGAGAAGGCTGGCTATCTGCTCAACGTGGGTGCCGAGCTGGAGTATTACTACTTCCCCGACGAGCACACCCCCGAGCCGCTCGACAACGTGGGCTACTTCGATCTTTCGGTGAGCGATGCCGCCCGCGACCTGCGCCGCAACACGGTCCTCACGCTCGAGAAGATGTCCGTGCCCGTGGAGTACACCTTCCACGCCGCCGGTCGCTCGCAGCACGGCATGAGCCTGCGCCACGCCGAGGCCCTGAGCATGTCTGACGCCATCACAACGGCCAAACTCATCATTAAGCAGCAGGCCTACGAGAGCGGTTGCCACGCCTCCTTTATGCCCAAGCCGTTGGCGGGTGAGGATGGCAGTGCTATGTTCCTGTGCCAGTCGCTGTTCGACCATGACGGCAACAACGTCTTTTGGGGCGAGGACGACGAGAAGTACCACCTC
This sequence comes from Collinsella sp., assembly GCA_019414645.1. Lineage (GTDB taxonomy): Bacteria > Actinomycetota > Coriobacteriia > Coriobacteriales > Coriobacteriaceae > Collinsella. The sequence continues at coordinate 46,424 of DXLP01000010.1, read as the reverse complement.
TCCGACGTCGCCAAGCACTACATGGCCGGCATCTTGGCGCACGCGCGCGAGATCAGCGCCATCACCAACCCCACGGTCAACTCGTACAAGCGCATCACCACGGGTGGCGACTCCGTGCCGCAGTACGCCACGTGGGGCCTGCGCAACCGCGCGAGTATGGTCCGCATCCCGGTCTACAAGCCCGGCAAGCCGCTGTCCACGCGCATCGAGCTGCGCAGTCCCGACCCCATGGCCAACCCGTACCTGGTCAACGCCGTCACGCTGGCGGCTGGTCTGGACGGCATCGAGCGCAAGCTGGAGCTCCCGCCCGAGGCCACGGCCGAGACGCTCAAGCTTACCGACCGTCAGATGGTCGAGGCCGGCTACGCGCCGCTGCCGCGCTCGCTCAAAGAGGCGCTCGACGTGTTTGAGGACTCGCAGTTTATGAAGGATGCTCTCGGCGAGCACATCCACAGCTTCTTCCTCAAAAAGAAGCGCGACGAGTGGCATAAGTTTGAGTCTACGATCACCGAGTGGGAGATCAAGCACTACCTGGCGAACTCCTAATCGCGCTGGCTTGTTCCAGTACGATTGAGCTCATTTCTTTGGAGGCCGATATGTCCGAAAAGAGTGCCCTGTTCATGGCGCGCACGACGCGCTTCCACGAGTTTGCCCGCAGCTTGACGACTACCCTGGGTGTCGAGGTGAGCCTGGCCACCCCCGATTCGCCAACTGCGGCGCACGACTTTGACCTGCTGATTCTCGATTCAGATGGCATCCGCAGCGACCGCATCGATCAGATTGCCAAGTGGCTTGACGATCGTGGTGGCGTCCCCATGTTGGTGATCGTTGACGACGAGGCGCTCGGTACCTTGCGCCTGCCCAATCACGCGCATGCCGACTTTGTATGCCCCACGGCGACACCCAACGAGCTCAAGGCTCGCGCGCAGCGCCTGATGGGCGAGGAGGAGACCGTCACCGCCGACGATGTACTCAATATCGATAACCTCGAGATTAACCTGGCTACCTACCAGGTGACACTCGATAACGAGCCCATCGACCTGACGCTGATGGAGTACTCGCTGCTGAGCTTTTTGGCGACGCACCCCAACCGCGCCTACAGCCGCGAGGTGCTGCTGCACCGCGTGTGGGGCTTTGAGTACTGCGGCGGCACGCGCACCGTCGACGTGCACATTCGACGCATCCGCTCCAAGGTGGGCCCGCAGATCGCGGCGCACATCACCACCGTCCGCGGCGTGGGCTATCTGTTTAAGGACTAGATTTCCACCACAAAGGGGACAGGCACCTTTGTGGTGGCTTTGACGCAGGTGCGGGTTCCTCTCGAATCTGCAACAGAACTTAAGCCTTCCTAAAAGATTGCGTTCTCATACACTTGTGCCCGCATATTGGGGTACAACTCAACGTGAACAACGATGGCCCGCCACGTGTTTGGCGGGCCTTTGGTTATTTGACGAAAGGATCGCAGCCATGAGCGAGAACGATTCCCAGCGTCCCCAGGATGCGGGCAACGCCGGCGAGACCCAGCAGCAGCCGCGTGTGCAGGTGGAGTCGACGCCTGCCGACAGCAACATTCCCTACGTGCAGGCATACGACACGCAGACCGGCAAGCCGCTGGGCAGCCAGCAGGTTGTAAACAAGCACACAGTGGTCAAGACCAAGACCAAAAAGCTGCCGATCTTTATTACGGCGCTTGCCGGCTGCGCCTGCGGCGCCCTGCTGGTCATCGCACTCATTATGAGTGGCACGCTCGATATCGGCGGTGGCAAGAATGCCGTGACGGCGGGCGCTTCGGGTTCGTCGACGCAAAAGATTACGATTGATTCCGAGGACACCACGCTGGCCGAGGCCGTTTCTGCCAAGGCCCTGCCCTCTGTGGTCTCCATTACCGCTACTTCGAGCGGTAGCCAGAATGGCTCACTTTCGCAGTCTGCTGACGATTCGAATAACTCGGGCAGCGTCGGCTCGGGCGTAGTACTCGATACCGAGGGCCACATTCTCACCAACAACCACGTGGTCGATGGCTACGATCAGTACGTGGTGACCATGGATGACGGCACTACGTACGAGGCCGAGTTCGTGGGCAACGATGCCTCGAGCGACCTGGCCGTCATCAAGCTCAAGGACGCCGATGCTTCCAAGCTCACCCCGATCGAGATTGGTGACTCCTCCAAGCTCAACGTGGGCGAGTGGGTCATGGCGATCGGCTCGCCGTTTGGCAACGAGCAATCTGTATCCACGGGCATCGTGTCGGCGCTGTATCGCTCCACGGCCATGAGCTCTACCAGCGGTAACACCATCTATGCCAACATGATCCAGACCGATGCCGCCATCAACCCGGGCAACTCCGGCGGCGCGCTCGTTAACGACAACGGCGAGCTCGTGGGTATCAACTCGCTCATCGAGAGCTATTCGGGCTCCAGCTCGGGCGTGGGCTTTGCCATTCCGGTTAACTACGCCAAGAACATTGCCGACCAGATTATCGACGGTAAGACGCCGGTGCATCCGTACATGGGCGCCACGCTTTCGAGCGTCAACGCGCTCAACGCCCGTACCAACAAGCTGAGCACCGATAGCGGCGCGTATGTGGCGAGCGTCGTCGAGGACGGTCCTGCTGCCAAGGCCGGTATCCAAGAGGGCGATGTCATTACCAAGCTGGGCGACGACGAGATTACGAGCGCCGATGGCCTGATCATCGCACTACGCAGCCACGAGGTGGGCGAGAAGGTCGAAATCACGCTCATGCGCGGCAAGGAAGAGAAGAAGGTCACCGTCGAGCTGGGCTCCGACGAGGAACTGCAGAACCAGCAGCAGAACGACAGTGCAACCGACACTGGCAACGGCGGTATTACCGATGAGCAGCTGCGCCAGTACCTGGAGGAGCTGCTCGGCCAGCAGGGCCAGGGCCAGGGCTACGGCCAGGGTTTCTAACGAGCTGTATCGCACATATCGAAGCCAGAGGGGCTGTTCCGCCAACGCGGGACAGCCCCTCTTTTCGCGATGATCCCTTGGAGACGGAGGAAAACGGATCATTTAGAAACGGCAAGGGCATGGTTTGAACGCGCGATCCACTCCAGTTTGATGGCTGCCGATTCGGTGCGGTTGGAAAGGGCGATTTGGCTCCATCGCGACCGGTGGTACTCTAGTATCCGTTTGAAATCGAGCGAAGGAGTGCCGCTATGGAGCAATCGAGCCTGTTTGGTGACGGCGTGGACATCGATACCGAAACGCCCGCGAGCGCGGATGCCGCCGCACCGGCCGATGCCCGTGCCCAGGCGGCAACGCGCGCGGCCGAGCTGCGCCACGAGCTCGATTACCACGCCTATCGCTACTACATGCTCGACGCGCCCGAGATCACGGACGCCGCCTTTGACAAAATGCTCGTTGAGCTGCAGCAGATCGAGGCGACCTACCCCGACCTGGTGACGCCCGACAGCTATACCCAGCGCGTGGGCGGCTACGTGAGCGAGCAGTTTACACCGGTCACACATATGGCGCGCATGTATTCCATGGACGATGCTATGGATCTGGACGAACTTGACGCGTGGCTCCAGCGCGCCGAGGATGCGCTCGGTGCCGGCAGCGTCACCTATACCTGCGAGCTTAAGATCGACGGTCTGGGCGTGGCGCTTACCTATCAAAACGGCACCTTTGTGCGCGCCGCCACGCGCGGCGACGGCACCACGGGCGAGGATGTGTCGCTCAATGTCCGTACCATCAAGGATGTGCCCATGCACCTGTCCGAGCCGGCGCTCGCCCACATGGGCGCCGACCGCGAGCGTACCATTGAGGTACGCGGCGAGGTGTACATGTCCAAGGGCAGCTTTGTGCGTCTGAATGAAGAGGCCGATGCCGAGGGCCGCGACCCCTTTGCCAACCCGCGCAACGCCGCCGCCGGCAGCCTGCGCCAAAAGGACCCCAAGGTCACGGCGCGCCGCGACCTGGCTACCTTTATCTACGCCATTGCCGATACCGATCCGCTGCACGTCCACAGCCAGCGCGAGTTCCTGGACTGGCTGCGTAGCGCCGGCTTTAGCGTCAACCCCAACGTTGCCCGTTGCGCCACACCGGCTGAGGTTCACGAGTTCTGTGCCCAGGCGCTTGAGCATCGCGGCGACCTGGACTACGACATCGACGGCGTGGTCGTAAAGGTCGACAGCTTCCAACAGCAGCTCGACCTGGGCTTTACCGCCCGCGCGCCGCGTTGGGCCATCGCCTTTAAGTTCCCGCCCGAGGAAAAGCAGACCGTCCTGCGCGAGATTCGCATCCAGGTGGGTCGCACCGGCGTGCTCACGCCGGTCGCCGAGTTCGACCCGGTGACGGTCGCCGGCTCCACCATCGCGCGCGCCACGCTGCACAACATCGACGAGATCCGCCGCAAGAACGTGCGCGAGGGCGACACTATCATCGTGCACAAGGCGGGCGACGTAATCCCCGAGGTCGTGGGCCCGGTGCTCGACAAGCGCCCGGCCGATTCGGTCGACTGGCACATGCCCGAGGTCTGCCCCGTGTGCGGCAGCCCCGTGGTTCACGAGGATGGCGAGGTGGCCTACCGCTGCGTGTCCATCGACTGCCCCGCACAGCTCAAGGAGCGCCTGCTCCACTGGGTGAGCCGCGGCTGCATGGACGTCGACGGCCTGGGCGACGAGATCGTCGACAAGATGATCGCCGCTGGCCTGATCCACGATGTCGCGGACTTCTACCAGCTCACGGTCGACGACATCGCCGGCCTGGACACGGGGCGCGTGTACGCCAGCTCCAACAGCAAAAAGGGCGTTAAGAAGGGCGATCCCATTCCGGTAGGCCTTAAGACGGCCGAGAAAATCATCGCCGAGCTCAACAAGTCCAAGAGCCAGCCACTCGGGCGTGTGCTGTTTGCCCTGGGCATCCGTCATGTGGGCAAGAGCGTGGGCGAGGTCATCGCCGAGCGGTTTCTGTCGATCGACAAGCTCATCTTGGCGAGCGAAGAGGATATTGCCGAGTGCGAGGGCATCGGTCCCAAGATTGCGGCGAGCGTCAAGCAGTTCCTGGCCGTGCCCGAGAACCTCGCCGTGCTGGAGCGCTTGCGTCAGGCGGGCCTGTCGCTCGAGGTCGACTTGGGCGCCGCGCATGCACAAGCCGCAGCCGACGCTGGGGTGGCGGGCGAGCTTGCCGACGCACAGCCGCTTGCGGGTCTGACCTTTGTGCTCACCGGCACGCTCGTCAACCGCACACGCGACGAGGCGGGCGCGGCGCTCAAGGTGCTCGGCGCCAAGGTCTCGGGCAGTGTTTCAAAGAAGACGAGCTATCTGGTCGCCGGCCCCAAAGCGGGCTCCAAGCTCACCAAGGCCGAGCAGCTGGGTGTGCCCGTGCTGGACGAGGCGGCACTTGAACAGATTTTGGCGACGGGTAGGGTCCCGGAGGCATAATGATTTGTTGAGGAACTGCGCAGAGGCTCAGTTCCTCAACATCTCCTTATAGTGTTTGCCTGTTCAATTTCGATATCGTTTCCCTCGTATGATCCAGATGCGTCTACCGAGTCAAAGCGTGAGTAGGAAACTCTTGTCCCAACTTTGATTTGGGAAAGCTTGTCTTTGATTCGGCCAGATGAGGGGAATGTAATCCGGGTTTGCTTTCCAGCGTCGGTGTAGCGGGGACTGTTGTCTGTTTGGATTACGAGTTCCGTTCCCTCAATAGAATGAACGCTGCCGGCTCCAAAGACAAGGTAATCATCTCCTCCGCTATAGTGGGCTCTATCTGTGCATGAAGAAACGGATGCAAACATAGCGAAAATCACCAATATCGTAACCAGGGCAAAGGCTGTGGTGCCATAGCATTTTGATGGTGCCATCCGGTCTACCAAAAGACTGTTCCGTTCAATTTGACCATATTGGGCGTTGCATAGTTAATCGCTCGGGGATAAGTGTTCCATCCGTCGAATACTTCGAGCCACTGCAGTTCGATGCCAGAGCTTCCATTACGCCCAGTAAAATAGCCAGTTACCGTGACTGTATGACCTGATAGCTCGACGGATCCTTCACTGTTTCGGCTGTTGATCCACATATGATACAAGCCGATATTCCCTTGATCGATAGTTGCTCTGTACTGAGCGAATTGAGGCTGATAACCGAAAAATTGAGTATTAAGTGCTCTACCCTTTTGAGCGGCAAGACTTTTAAACGGAACAATTCCATCTGGGATGATCGTTCTTCCGTACTCGACGCCCTGATCATTGGTCTTATACGTTGTTGCGCCAGTGACGTTCCATATTTCTTTATAATAATTGGGATTAAATTGATTAGCGTTTGAACTGGTGAGACCGTAATGCATTGATACAGCGTACAAGGCAGAAACGACGCATGCATACTTATTAGTGCGGGCTTCAACTAATGATTCCGAGACTCCTCGGAACGGTATTCCGTTTAAATCGTCTATTTGGAAATGCAACATCAAGTCATCTTCATTGATAATGACTGCATCCCATGAAGTTGGGTTATTGCTTTGAGGTGCTATACCCTTTTCGGTGACAATCGGGACAGACCGTATATTGTTATAGTTGGTTACACAGTCTCTAGTTCCTGGCACCAAAGTTCCATATTCAATATCGTTGTACGAAATTAGTACGGTTGGGTTTGTGGCCTGTTGGCCGGAATAAGTTGAAATGGCGTTTGATAGAGAAGCTGAAATCGGAAGAATGGTATCGCCGAGGGTTATCTCCTTCAGAAGCCCAGGATATGATGCGTCAAGTATTAAATAACCGTAAGGGCTTCCTTCCCTTGTGACACTGATTTCATAGCCACAGATAAGGCCGATTTGTTGGCATACGGGAACGATTTGCTCGATCTCTAAGTTCGCGGATCCGTCGACGATGGGCAACAGGGAAAGCGCGTAGTCTTGTGCTAGGTCTGATGTAAAAGCGACGGATGAGTTTGAGTCGGCAGCGAATACTCTTGTTGGGCGTGACGCGGATAAGCCAATGATCGAGGCTAGGCCGAGAAGAAACGAGCGACGTGATTGAACTCTGGGCATAATGTCTCCTGCCTATGGGGGGCAATATGCTGTCATTTTATTTGCTACAAAATACAATCTAATTCGGATTAAGGTAAATGGATGGAATTGCTCGATAAATGGTAGTGATTAGCGGACCGGTATCGCGATCCTCGTCACATACGCTCCCGGATCGTCGCTGATGATGTCGTCGATGAGGGCGATTTCGCGCGAGGGACCGGCGGGGGACAGGTCGCGCTCGTGCATGTAATCGAGTAAGCGCTCATAGCGCGGGGCCGCCTGACCGTGCGTGCCGCGGAAGCTGACCGTCAGACACCGCGCGGCGGGACGTACTTCGACATCGCCCAGGTAATCGTCCGTGTCATCCAGCAGCAGAAAAACCTCGTCGTAGCCATCAAAGTCGCCGGCGGCAAGGCGTTCGGGCGCGATCCCGACGCCCAAGTTGCCCAGAAAGACAAAGGTCTCGTGCTGACCCTTCTGCAGCTGACGAATCTGCCATTCCAGCGCATATGCGTCGGTAGGGTTGACGCGTTCGCTCAGCACGGCGCAGTGAAGCTCGGGCGCATCGATTGTGCAAATGGTATCGAGCTCGGTGTTTAGGGCATCGTGCAGCAGGGCAAGTCGGTTATCGATCTTGCGCGACACGCGCTCCAGCTCGCTGCGCTTGCGCTCGATGAGCTCCTGCTGCTGAGCCAGCTGCCGCTGCATGAGGTTCACATCGCGCGTTGTCACAAACTCGCGGATTTGTGCGAGCGGCAAGTTGAGAACACGCAGGTGGCTGATGGTGTTGAGGGTGGAGAGCTGCCGCGATCCGTAGTAGCGGTACCCACTCGTCGGATCGACATATGCCGGTTCCAATAGCCCCATCTGTTCGTAATGGCGCAGTGTGCCCACGCTCAAATTGAGCAAGCGCGCCACCTCGCCAATGCGGAGCAGGCCCTCGGTGTGTTCGCTTGGCATGTCGGTCACAGGACCGCTCCTTTCGGTAAAACAGGGGAGAGGCGCTAGGCCTGCGTTGCCCCGCTACGCCATCAGCTTGTCAAAAGTTCCGCGGCGGTTGAGCACGGTAAATGCAATCACGCAGATGGCCGCCGACAGAATCGACCCGCACGGCGAGGCGATACCCATGGGGAACAGCGTGTCGGAATAGGCGTTCGACAGCAGCCATGCGCCGGGTACGCGAATGAGCGCCACGGCCAGCACGTTGTGCGCAAAGCCGATGTAGCTCTTGCCGTATGCAGCGAAAAAGCCGCTAAAGCAAATGTGGATGCCGGCAAAAATCGCGTCGAAAATATAGCTGCGCATATAGCCGGTGCCGGCGGCGACCACCGCGGGGTCCTTGGCAAAAAAGCCGATAAACGCCGGCGCCACCAGCCACATCAGCACCGTGATCAGGCAGCCGTACACCACCGAGATGGTCATGGCATCCTTGAGCACCTGGCGCGCGCGGTCGCCCTTGCCTGCGCCGGCGTTTTGCGCCGTGAGCGCGCTGACGGTAGCGCCCATGGAACTCGGCACGATAAACAAAAAGCTGATCATCTTTTCGACCAAGCCTACGGCGGCGGCATCAACCAGGCCGCGGTGGTTGGCGATGACGGTGATGAACATAAACGCCACCTGGATGCAGCCGTCCTGCACGGCTACGGGCACGCCGATCTTAAGGATGCTGCCGAGCACCTCGGGCTGGGGGCGTAGGTCGCTGCGCTTGAGGTGAATGTGCGTACGGCGGCTCTTGAGCCACACGAGCGCGAGAGCCACGCTCGCCGTCTGCGCGATGACTGTGCCGAGTGCCGCGCCTACGGGGCCGAGCCCCATGTGGCCGATAAACAGAAAGTCGAGCGCGATGTTGATGATGCATGCCACGCCAATCACGTACATGGGCGAGCGCGAATCGCCCAGCCCGCGAAAGATGGCCGAGAGGATGTTGTACGCGGCGATAAAGGGAATGCCGATAAAGCAAATGCGCAGGTAGGCGGCGGTGCCTTCGACCGCCTCGGCCGGCGTGCCAATGAGCGCCACGATCTGCGGGCACAGTGCGAGCAAGGCAGCGGCCAGTACCACCGAGACACCCATAAAGAGCGTGATGGTATTGCCGATAGCGGTCTCGGCGCGGTCAAACCGGCGCGAGCCCACGGCGTGGCCGACGATAACCGTCGTTCCCATGGCCAGGCCCACGAGCGTCACGGTAATGATATAGAGCGTCTGCGCGCCGTTGCCCACGGCGGTGATGCCAGCGGCGCCGCTAAACTGTCCCATCATGTACAGGTCGGCCATGCCGTAGAGCATCTGCAAAAAGTACGAGAGCATATAGGGCAGGGCAAAGACCGCGATGGTCTTAAGGACATTGCCGCGTGTGAGGTCGTGTTCCATAGGTGGGGCTTTCTGGCTGGGTTTGTTTACGTACCAGTGTAGTGAAAACCCTATAACGATTGTAGAGTCAAGGTTTGTGTTGGCAGCGGGGCGAAAAAAGTCACGCTCCAAGCACGATGCTTTGACCCTCCGTGCCCCTCACCTCGCCTCAAACCATCACAACATTCGACGTTTTTTGCCAAAATTGAGAAAAGCATCGAATGTTGTGATGGTTTTTCTGCCACTCGGCCGGGTGGAATCGCTTTCTTGTGCACGAAGGTGTGCGGACCCGTGGGCAGGGGAATAAGGTTGGTTATCCGACTCCATTGGAGGGCTCATGGACCTGCCGATCGTCTTGTCCCATAAGACTGCCTGGCTGTACCACAACGTGGCGCGCCCGTCCGAGCCGCTCTCGCGAGCAAGTAGCCTATACGATGAGGACTCGCTTGCTAGCGAGGCGGAGCCGACTGCGAGCCTGCCCAAATTGGGACTCGATGCCAAGGGACTGAGGGCTTCAACGGCAGTTGGGATCGTTACCGACTATCTGGTTTCGCTTGGTATTCCACGAGAAGAGCTCGATCATATCGACACGCTCGTCAACTTCGATTTTGAGCGCTCGACGCCGGCTGGATTTAGGTGCCACGTGTTTGGGGCGCCGGTACCTCCAGGCCATCTTATCGAGGTGGCAGAGGGCCTTCTGGTGGTTGATGAGGCCATGTGCTTTGTCCAGGCGGGTTCGTGGATGAGTGAGCCCGAGCAGCTGGAATATGGCTACGAAATCTGCGCCCGATACCATTTGAATCATCTGTCGACAGGCGATTATATCGAGATGGGGCAGAGGTATACCGTTGCCGACTTGATTGCCTATTGCAATGAGAACCGATCTCGTCAGGGGGCTATACGCGCGGCCGCCGTGCTCAAGCGCGTGCACGATGGCGCGCGGTCGCCCATGGAGACGGCCACCGCAATCATGGTCGTAGCAAAACGTTTCCAGGGCGGGCTGGGATACGCCAAAATCGAGCTCAACCATAGGGTCGATGTTCCCAACGAGTTCAAGTGTCTCGCAAAGGCCGGGTATTTCGAGATTGACGTATATGCGCCTGCGAGCGGTACGGGGATTGAATACAACGGCTCGGACCATCTTGATAAACAGCGCAGCGCGTCGGATGCGGAGCGTATGACCGTACTGAGCGCGCTGGGCTTTAGGATGATCGTCCTCACCGGGACTCAGTTTGCCCATCAGCTGCAATTGCACCGGGCGATGAACGCCATTGCGCTCGCTATGGGCCTCAAGTGCGACCGAAGCGAAGCGTTCCAAAAGCGGCAGAACGACCTTCGAGAATTCGTGATTCGCCACTGGGACGGCGGCCTCTAGGGGCGCTTTGGTCTTTCTACGGGGTGCCGTGGGCAGGCAAACCATCACAACATTCGGCGTTTTTTGCCAAAAACGGGAAAAGCATCGAATGTTGTGATGGTCTGTGTGTTGAGGATGGGCTTGGAAAGTCCGTTTTGCTCGAAGCGACCTGTCCTGTCGTACGGGTGTCGGCATGATCCTCTCGTGGGGTATTATGTTTTCCGAAGAATAAAACGCCGCGTGAGGGGAGGGCTGCGTGGACGGGCACGTGCAACATGACGGCTTTGGCCGCGACATTAACTACCTGCGCATTGCCGTTACCGACAAGTGCAATTTCCGCTGCATTTACTGCATGCCGGCCGATGGCGTGGCGCCCCGTGCACACGACGAGCTACTCAGTGCCGAGGAAATCGCCCGCTTTGTGCGCTTGGTGGCGGGGGAGGGCATTCGCCGCGTGCGCCTGACGGGTGGCGAGCCGCTGGTCAGCCGCCGTATCATCCCGCTCATTCGTGACATCCGCGCGATTCCGCAGATCGAGGATATCTCGCTTACCACCAACGGCGCCCTGCTGCCCAAGCTGGCACCGCAGCTCAAGGACGCGGGGCTTAACCGCGTCAACATTTCGCTCGACACGCTCGACCCTACGCTGTTTGGAAAGATCACGCGCCTGGGTCGACTCGAGCAGACCATGGCCGGCATCGACGCGGCGCTGGCTTGGGGCTTTGAGCCCGTTAAGGTCAACTGCGTTGTTGTGCGCCGGCTCAACCAGGATGTGGCGGCCCTCGCGCGTCTGACTATCGACCGTCCCATTCACCTGCGCTTTATCGAATACATGCCTATTGGCGACGAGCACACGAGCTCGCATTGCGCTGTGGACCCGCATGCGCCCGCGCTCAATCCGGCGCTGTGGGATGCGAGCGATACCGTGCCGAGCGACGAGCTGCGGGCGCGCATCAATGCCGGGGCCGCCGCGGTGGGTCTGGGCGAGCTCGAGCCGCTCGACATCAACGACGCCCCTGCCGGCGCGGGCCCTGCGCGCTATTGGCACTTTCCGGGCGCGGCGGGAACGGTTGGCTTTATTAGCGCCATGTCCAACCATTTTTGTGCGAATTGCAACCGTCTGCGCCTGACAGCAGACGGCAACGTGCGTCCGTGCCTGTTCAGCGATGCCGAGTATTCGGTGCGTGACGCGCTGCGCCGTGGTGATGATATGCAGGTGCTTTCGATTTGGCGCGATGCCGTGGCCCACAAACCGCAGGAACACGCGATAATTGGGGGCACGCAACGATTTATGTCCCAAATCGGAGGATGATCATATGGCCAAGAGCAGGTACGCCGATGCCACCAAGGCCGCTCGCGGGGCCGCGATGTCTGCCCACAAAGTTACGGCTGCGGCGAATGCTGGCAACGCCGACGCGTCCGCACAGCCGACTGCCAGCGCTGTCGCCGAGCCCGCCCGTGACGCCCGTCGCGACGAGCTGACGCACGTGGACGCCAAGGGCGAGGTGCGCATGGTCGACGTGTCCGACAAGGCCGAGACGCATCGCATTGCCATTGCCGAGGGCACCATTCTCATGCATCCCGAGACACAGGCCATGGTGCTGCAGGACCGCGCCAAGAAGGGCGACGTGCTTGCCTGCGCGCGCGTGGCGGGCATCATGGCTATCAAGCGCACGAGCGACATCATCCCCATGTGCCATCCGCTGCTCATTACCAAGAGCAAGTGCGACATTGCGCCCATCGCTCCGGCGGGAACGCCGGCCGAGGACGTGCCCGAGGGCTGGGCGCCGGCGCGCACGGACGGGCAGGTTGGCTTTCACGTGCTGGTTACGGCGGGCGTGACGGGCAAGACGGGTATTGAGATGGAGGCTCTGACCGGCGCGAGCGCTGCGTGCCTAACGATCTACGACATGTGCAAGGCCGTCGACCGCGGCATGGAGATCGTCGACGTGCGCCTGCTGCACAAGGAGGGCGGCCGCTCGGGTGTGTGGGATCGCGCAGAGCGTCAGGCCGCTGCTGTTGAGGCCGTGGCCGCTGACGGTGCCGCACTCGCGAGCGCACCCGTCGCCGTCGCGCCCGCGGCTCCGGCCCCGGCCGTCCCCGCGATCGCGTTTATCGGCTACCAAAATTCGGGCAAGACCACGCTCGTCGAGAAGGTCATTGCCGAGCTCACCCGCCGCGGCCTGCGCGTGGGTTCGCTCAAGCATCATGGGCATCACGGCTTTGATATCGATGTGCCCGCTAAGGACACCTGGCGCCATCACCAGGCCGGATCCAAGCACGTGGGCCTCATCTGCGCCACGCGCTGGGCGGAGTACGCCGACACGCGCGAGGAGGACGAGATGCCCGCGCGCGAGTTGCTGTCGCGTTACAACGATGTCGACGTGGTGATCATCGAGGGCTACAAGACCGAGGGCTTCGACAACATCGTCGTCGCGCGCTCCGGTGTCGACCGTCTGCGCGGCAAGAGCTCGCTCGACCTGGTCGACGGTCACACGCTGGCCCTTGCCTGCAACGAAGCCCTGGCGCGTCAGGCCTTCGACGCCGGCTTTGCGACCCGAGCCATCAACATCAACGACGCCCGAGCCATCTGCGATCTCATCCAAGACCACCTGGCCTAAAACCTGCCAAAAAGGGACAGGTTTGTTTTGGCAGGTTTTATCTGGGCAAACGCCATTTCCACCACAAAGGGGTCAGGCACCTTTGTGGTGGTTTTTGCTTTGGTAGATGGTTGGGACATGCCTTACAATCTACCAAGTAGTTCATGCTGGGCGGAAAGACGGAAGGGGTTCGATGCGACCCTAGTCAGGCATACGGATAGATTGAGCCAATGGACAGCGGATGAATGGCCGCTGCCCGCTATTCGTATGCGATTAGGAGCACCCATGCCCACGCTTGTATTCCCAAAAGTCCGCTCATCGCTGTCCGCGCAGGCTAAACGCCTGGTGGCTATGCGCTTTCTCATTTACACCGGGTTTCAGACCAGTTATTTTATCGGCGTCATCGGAACGCTTACCTATGCGGACGATGCCTCGGTCGTCGCGACATCGCTGGCGGTCCTGTTTATGAACGTCTTTGTGATCCTGGGATCCTTTGCGGGTGGCGCTGCGCTTGACGCATGGGGTCCGCGCCGCCATTTCTTGCTGAGCATCATCGGCGCGCTCGCAACTGGCACGGCAATCATCGCCTTTGGTAGCGCGACCGGCGTCGTCCTGCTCGGCGCGGTGTTTCTAGGCTTTACGATGGGATTCGCCCAGCCCATTGCTACATCCTATCCGGCCTACCTCACCGATGATCCCGTCGAGCTCAAAGACATCAACTCCGCCATCGCCATGTTCTCAAATGTGAGTATCATCGTTGGCCCCACGCTGGGCGGCTTTGTCGCGGCGGCTGCGTCGTCGCGCGCGGTGTTCGTGCTCATGATGCTCTTTACTGTGCTGGCGTTCGTCGTCGGTTGGGGCTTTAGGCCGCAGACCAGCCATGTCGCCGGGGATGCGGATGCCGATTCGGCAGAGGAAGGGGAACGTGCGGGACAAAGCTCCAACCCCAGCACGTCCGCCCGCGCCACCTTCGCAGCCAGCATCAAGACGGTCTTTACCAACAGCGTCCTCACCCTGCTGTTTTGCATCATTTTTCTTTCGAACTTTGGCTACGGAGCCTTCGATCCGCTCGAGTCGTTTTTCTATCGCGATGTTCTGCATGTTGGCGTTGAGTGGATGGGCTGGCTCTCGTCGGCCTGCGGTGTCGGCGCGGTGCTGGGCGCCATGGTCGCGCTCCGGATGCCGCCGCACTTGGTAAACCTAAAAACGCTGCTCGTGGCGCTCATGTCCGTGGGCCTGGGAAGCCTGCTCTATGTGGGGACACCGTACGTGGGCGTGGCCCTCGTCGGCCAGATCGCCCTGGGCATAGCTTGGGGTGTCGTCAACCCGCTCCACAACACCATTGTGCAAACGACGGCTCCGCTCGAGCAGCTCGGTCGCGTGAACTCGGTCATGGGCTTTGGCAATATGTTTGCCGGCGTGGCGCCGCTGGCGATTGCCCCGTGGCTGGCGGCGACATTTGGCGTGCAGCAGACGCTCGTAGGGGCGGGCATGGTCGTGACGGCGGTTCCCGCGGCGTTGCTGCTGTTTGGACGCCGGCATCTGGATCGTGCCGCAAAGCGGTAAGAAACCATCACAACATTCGATGAAAATCGCGATTTTGCCGAAAAACATCGAATGTTGTGATGGTTTGGCCCGCAAACGTCACTTCCACCGCAAAGGGGCCAGGCACCTTTGTGGTGGTTTTTGCTTTGACGGGCCGCGCCTGTGCCTTGGTATACCATGTACGCCGTTCACGAATACACCCCACACCGCCGCACATCCCAGAAAGGCCCCCATGGACACCACCTTCAGCCACATCAAAGCCGTGTTCTGCGATATCGACGGCACGCTGCTCACGAGCCGGCACACGGTGTCCCCGCGCACCGTGGCGGCGATCCGCGCCCTGCGCGAGCGCGGCGTGCTCTTTGGCCTGTGCACCGGGCGCGACGCCCACGCGACCGAGGCCATGTACGAGCTCTGGGGCATCGAAGGCCTGGTGGATGTGCTCGTGGGCTGCGGTGGCGCCGAGGTCATCGACCGCGCACACGACATCAACGAGCTGAGCTATCCGCTGCCGGGCGAGACCATCGCGCGCATCTGCAAGCACATGGCGGACCTTCCGGCAACGCCCGTCTGCCCCCGAGACGGCGTGTTCTACGTGCCCGAGAGCAACGCGTGCGTCGAGCACCTGTCGCGCGTCGATGGCGTGCCCTACCAGGTGGTCGATTTTGCCGAGTTTTTGCGCGAGCCGCAGCCCAAGGTGATGTTTACCATGGCGCCCGAGGTAATGCCGCGGGTGATTGAGCGGGCGTCGACGTTTGCCGATAACACTGTTAAGGCGGCGGCTCTGCAAACCACGCAGCGGCTCTACGAGTTCATGGATCCGCGCGTGTCCAAGACGCGCGGCCTTGTGCGCGTGGCGGAGCTCAACGGCATGGAGCTCCAGGACATCTGCGTGTTTGGCGATGCCGATAACGACACCTGCATGGTGGCTGACGCCGGCGTGGGCGTGGCCATGGCAAACGGCAGCGCCGCCACCCGCGCCGCCGCCGATTTTGTAACCGCCAGCAACGACAAAGACGGCATCGCGATCTTTATCGAGGAACATCTGCTGTAGCGCTGGGGGAGAACCACCGCAGAAGGGGGCAGGCTCTTTTGCGGTGGCCTCAGGCGATTTGGGCGAATTGATACCTAAAATCTGTGGGAAAATTCAAATATTGTTGTCTGAACATCATACTTCTAACCACCGATGGGTTTAAGATATTCTCATCAATTTGGTAGGATATTCATCACGGTTAATGACCTACCGCTCACGGTCGATTTTCGACCGTTCACAGGATGTTTGCTCTTGAGCAAAATGTTGTGCAAATAAATCTAATGCCATTAAAAAATAATACGCAACTAAATTACCAGCAGAAATAAAAAATAGATAGCGAATAAACGAAGGTAAATCTGAGCAAATGTCAAGAGAATTGAGAACTCGCTACAAAAATGTCGGTTTTGTTGCTCAGATGTTTAAACAATCGTTATAATTGCATTACTAAACGAGCGCAATTACAGATTGCGCAGATACGTTTGATGGTGAAAGAGCAAGATCGCGGTCTCTTGGGGAGGAGACATCGATGAAAGCGAATTCAGAAGAAACTAAGCAGAGTAAAAAAGCGACGCGCCGTGTACTGGCAGGCGTTTTGTGCGGAGCCTCCGTTTTGAGCCTGGTACTGTCGCTCGTCATGCCCCCGATCTCGCAGGCCATTGCCAACGATGCCCAGACAGTTTCTGCCGAGGAAACTGTGATGGGGGGGGGTTCCTCAAGTGAGTCTACTGATGTAGACAACACCAACAACGGGGATACCGAAAAGCTGAATAGCGGCGATGCCGAGAATGAGGCGAACGAGGATACCGTTGCACCAGACTCGACAGCCGATGACGCGGAGGCCGAGGGCGCCGCGCAGCCTTCCGACGCACAGACTTCTGATGATGAAAATAGCGACGAAAACGCAATTGCCCCCGCCAGCGTCAGTGACGATGACTATGCCGAGGTAAATGGTGATGTTTCTGGGAAATTCGGCAGCGGCGGCAAGTTCCAACTGACGGGTTCTGCCTATTCGAATCAGCAGATTAAAATCACCAAAAACACCACCATCGATCTTAACGGCAACATGCTCTGTAACCGTTCTGGCGGCTTAGACTCCTTCTTTGTGGTCAAAAACGGAGCCACACTCACTATCGAGGATTTAAGCAAAAAAACAAAGGATGTACCAAGACCGGTCGATACGGCCAATACGCCGGCGGGTCAGCCTGCGAGTATGAAGTGGGAAAAAGGAAGCGGCTCTAATAACAGCACTCCTAAGAGTCTTACTTACTATGAGACTAAGAGCACGCCCAATACAAATGGACTTGGCACCACCGAGACTACGTACGAGCATGTCGTTACGGGCTTTGGCGCTATTGATGCAGCATCGGAAAGCGGTTCCGTAAAGTATGTGGTCAACGTTGAAGCGGACTGCACGCTCGATCTCAAGGGCGGCATGATTACCACGGCTGCCAACCTGAGTAACGACGGTCATGTGATTTATTCCGAGGGTACGGTCAAAATCGCGGGCGGTTACGTCACCAACGGCAACGGCGGCGGCTGGGGCGGTGGCCTGTGCATGGCAAAGGGTTCACTCAATATGACTGGCGGCGTGATTGCAGCGAATAAGGCTGCTTCCGGTGGTGGCATTTTTGCCGACAGAGGTGTCACGTTGGATCTCTCCGGCGGTGTCATCTCGGGTAACGCTACGTACGCTAAGGGCATCGGCGGCAACAGCTGCGGCGGTGACACTGGAGACGGCGGATACGGTGGCGGTATTTATACCAAGGGCGCGAACGTCACCATCGGCGGATCTGCCAATATTACCAACAATCGAGTTGACGCTTGGATTACTGATTCCAATCTTTACAACTTCGGTCTGCTTGGCGGCGGCGGAATTGCATGCACGCACAGAGGGACGTTAACCATGACGGGTGGATCCGTTACTGCCAATTACTCCAAAGAGGCCGGTGGCGGAATCTACGCTGGATTCTGGAACCAGGCGATTACGTTTAAAATGACAGGCGGCACGATTGCCGGTAACGAATCTGTAAACGCCGAGGGCGGTGGTCTCCGTATTTCCACCAGTACTACCGGCGATATTGGGACTGAGCCGGGCGCGTTCAACAAGGTTTACATCACCAACAACAAGACCATGACGGGTGAGAGCCGTGGCGGCGATTGGGGCGGCGGTGGCGTCTTTGTCCAAAAGGACGGCAAGCTTAACATCGTAAGGACGCTGATTACTGATAATGAGGCCGGCGGCTGGGGTGGTGGCATCGGTGCCTGCCCTACGGGCGAGACAATTGTTTCGCACTCAAATGGTGCCGCAATCTACAACAATACGGATAATGGTTTAAGTGATCACATGTCTGCCGGTGGTAATGGCAAGAACGAGGACAGCAATCCTGACTACATTACCAAAGACTTCAAAGAAGCCGGCCACAAGGATTTCTTCCTCGTGCGCAAGAATGACAGCAATAAGACGGTTGCAGTTGTGCTCGGCAAGATGCTCGGCGGCGGCTCAGCTGGCTGGCAGGGCACTTGCGATAAAACGAAGATAACCATCGATGCCAACGGCGGTGCCGAGGCCAAGTACATGTTCGGTTTGGAGGCCCATCCGACTGATGAGACCGTAGAAAAGGCGCAATTGGCAGCTACGACCATCATCAGTGGCAACTACTCGTACACCCATGGCGGCGGCATCATGACCAACGGCGATCTCACCGTTGGCGAGGTCGCTGAGCTGAGCGTTTATCCGAACATGAAGCTCATCGCCACCAAGGTGCTTAAAAAAGATGATGTCTCGCAAAGCCTTAGCGGACACGGATACAAGTTTATGCTGCTGCGTCAGGATGGCGATACAGCACCTTCTTGGAAAGATGACGGCACAATTGATATGGGCGATTGCATCGTTGCAGGTGAGGCAACTGTTGATCCGTCAACCGGCAGTATCACCTTCGACTCTGGCAAGGACTATTCTTCGGGGCTGTATGTTTTCTATCTAGTTGAGGAGCCCATCAGCGGCGACAACGAATTGGATACCAAATTCGATAAGACCATTTACAAGATCGTGGCAACAGTCGATAGCAATTCATACAAAACTGACCATCTCATGTCGATTCCTATTAATTATTACAAGGTGAATAAAGTCACCGTCTCTAAAAAGGCCGAGGGGAATCAGGATTTCGTAGAACTTGATCGCGCAAACTACTCCGTTACGCGTCCATCGGATAACAACTCGTCGGATGACACGACGACTACGGTCGTTATCGGTGACAATGATAACCCTACCTTTATCAACAAAATTGAGCCCTATACTTCTCTCGGCTCCTGGAAGCCTGCGGCAACCAAGGTCGTCAAGGGCGGCGAGATGAAGGAGTTCACGCTCGAGTTTGCGGATAACGATAAGTTCAATAGTGCCGAGAGGGTTACGACCAAAGCCGGCGGCGACAATCCCCAGAAGCTTTATTTCTCCAATATTGAGTACGGCCTTAAAGACTTGAAGCAGAAGGAATCCGATGATCCGGGTCGTGGTGCTTGCAAAGACTTTACGTACTACGTGCGCGAGAGTGCAGAGGTTTCGTGGTTCTCGCAATATAAGTACGACAAGTCGGTCTATCGATTTGATGTCAGGATGAAGGACCAGGAGGACGGTTCGATCGAGGCCGAGTCGGTGACCTACACCAAGATCAAGGACGCCGACGGCAAGGATATCGCCACGAAAGACCAGCATCCTGTCAACTTCGACGGCACCAAGCCCGAGTCCACCCCCACCTTCATCAACACCTACTCCACCTCTTTGCCCCTTTCTGGTATGTCGGGCATCACACTGACCTACCTTGCCGGCGCGGCGGTGCTTTGCGCTGCTGCAGCCTGGATGCACATTCGTCGCAAGGCGAATGCGAAGGGAGGCGAGCGTCGTGAATAAGAAAGTTTGCTCCTTCCCGATCTTGTTTGCGCTGCTTACCCTCCTGATCGGCACCTGCGCGGTTGTGTTCCCCGCATCCGCGCAGGCCGCGCCGACCTCGACCGGTTCCATCACGGTGAGCGGCACCGTGGCGCGCAGCTACGACGCCTACCAGATCTTTAGTGCCAGCGTCGTCGACGGCGACAGCGACGCCAAGATCGCCACCGACCTCGCCTGGGCAAGCGACGCCGTGCGCGACGCCGCGCTGCCTGTGCTGCACAGCGCCGGCATGCCCAATTCCCAGACCACCGCGCAGGAAGCTGCCGAGTGGCTCAACACCGATTCCCACCTTACGAGCGCGCTGAGCGCACAGCTCGCTCGTTCCCTCCAGAGCTCTGGCGCCGTGTTCGTGGCCCTTAACGCGGGCACGGCGGCCAAGCTGCCCTGCGGCTACTGGCTCATCGTCGCTAAGGACGACGCCATCGCCCAAGGCGAGGCCGGCACCGCGCCGATCATGGCCCTGGTCGGCGGCAGCGCCGTCACCGTCAAGCCCAAGGCCGCGACGCCTAAGGTGGCCAAGTACGTGCTGGAGGACAGCACTGCTGCCTGGCAGAAGGCCGCCGACGCCACGGTCGCCGACGACCTGTACTGGCGCCTCTCTGCCATGGTCCCGGCCGGGCTCACCGCCTACGACGCCTATACGGTGCGGTTCGTCGACACCATGAGCGCGGGGCTCGACCCCTCCAAGGTGGCCGCGAGCATGCGCGTGTACGTGGCGGCGGGTGCGGACGGCGGCTTTGACGCCGTCTCGGCCGGCAAGGACGGTCGCGCCGGCACCGAACCAGCGAAGGGCTGGACCGACATCACGGCCCAGTGCGCCACCAAGGTAGCGGTTGACGGAACCTTCACCGTGCGTACCGGCGACCTCATCGCCGCGCTCGGCGGGGCCGACGCCTTCACCGCGGGCGCCCGCGTGGTCGCCGTGTACAACGCGCCGCTCAACAGCGCGTGCAACCACGGCATCGCGAAGGGCAACCCCAACGAGGTCTACCTGCGTTACCCGCGCTCTCCCTTTGCCGACCAGTTCAGCGATGCCGGCTTCACTCGCACGCCGAGCGATGATGCGTGCGCCTACACCTGGGATCTCGCGCTCACCAAGCGCGGCAGCGACGGCGACAAGCCGCTTGCCGGGGCGGTCCTGAGCATCGCCGACGACCGCGGCCGCACGCTAGCGGCCGATGGCACGTGGGATGCGGAGGGCAAGGCCACCGTCACCACGGGCGAGGACGGCCGCGTGACCGTCTCGGGCGTGGACTCGGGCAAGCTGGAGGTCCGCGAGCTCAAGGCGCCCAAGGGCTACACCGCCTTCGAGGGCACGCGATCCGTGACGGTCAAAGCCGAGGGCCTGGACGTCGACCAGGTGGCCGCCGCCAAGCCCAAGCTCACCATCACGGCCGAGTCGCCCCTGCGCGCCGACAGCGCGGACGGGTCGACGGGCAGCCTGGAGGCGTCGCTCATCAACGCGCCCACCGGCACACCCCCTAGCATTACCACCGGAGGCTTTATGCCCTCGACTGGCGATATGGCAATGTACGCCGCGGCCGCCGCAGCGGTCGCCGGAGCCGCGCTCATCGTGGTCGCGCTCCTGGTCAAGCGGGGAGGTGGCAGCCATAAAGAGTAGCTGGCAGCCCCACAGAGAGCGGGGCGAGACGTAGCGAAGCAGATGCTAAGACACAGACAGACAGATTTAGATCAAATGGACTTCAAGCAGAAAGCAGAGGAAAAGAAGATGAGCATGAGCAAGAACATCGTACGCCTGGCAGTAACCGCAGGCCTCACAGCGGCGTTGAGCTTCGGCGGCGTCATGGCCCCGGTCACGATGGCGTTTGCGGCGGGTACGCCGACGGTGGCCACGGAGAAGGGTAAGGTGGCTATCACCGACGAAACATACACCGGCACGACATTCAAGGGCATTCAGATCTTCACCGCGAAGGTCACGCAGGATCAGAAGGGCGATGGGAGCTGGGATGGCTCGGCCGCTAAGACTCTTTCCGATATTCAGTGGGCTCCGGGTAATGTGAAAACCCTCGTTACGACTGCGCTCAAAGACGTTACTGGAGCACCTGGCGTAGATGCTGACGCCCAGACGTGGGCGGAGTTCATCAGCACGACTCAGGGCCCTAATTCTGGAGAGACTACGGCGGTTGATACTGGCACAACTCTTGACTTGATTGCCAAGGCCTTGGAAGGGGACAAGAACCTCACGTGGACAAAGCCAAGCGATTCCACCAAAGGTAGCTTTAAGGATCTTGATCATGGCTACTGGCTTTTCGTGACCGATACGCCCAGTACGACCAGCGGTGCTAATGGCAATACTGATGCGTATACCTCGCCGATTTTCACCATCGTCGGTGGCTCTGACGTTAACGTGACCCCCAAGAAGGACGTCCCCAACGTGACCAAGGCCGTAAAGGATGACAAGAACGGCAAGTTTGTTACGGACGATAGCAAGAATGTTTTCACCGCAGCCAACAAGGCCGCCGACTCCGCTGCTGGACAGCTTGTTAAATATCAGCTTGCCGGCACTGTGGCTAGCAACATTAACACATACGTCAAGTACAGCTACGCTTTCACCGACAATCTTCCCTCCACGATGGTGCCGAATCTTGATGGAAATAAACCGGTCGTTGAGGTCAAGATTAACGATTCAGTCGTAGATCCCGCTTACTACAGTGCGACCTATGTCCCGGGGGAAAGCACGAATACGCTCACTGTTTCCTTCGAAAACCTCAAAGGAGCAAAGGATAAGGCTGGCAATCCTATCACCGTTGACGGTAGTTCGACAGTCTATGTGAACTATGAGGCAAAACTTGTTGCTGGCAAGATTAACGCGGATATGCTCGGCAAGGCCCAGGTGAACAATGTCAAGTTGACCTATTCCAACAACCCGTACAACACCAGCGACACCGGTACCACGGTTGACCATCCGGCCTATGACTACACTTATGGTATCGATGTTACCAAGGTCGGTAGCGACAAGGATGAGACCGGCAATCTCAAGAAACTCCAGGGCGTTCAGTTCACGCTGAAGGAGGAAGGCTCCAACGAATTTATCAAGGCCGACGGTACCACGACGACAGATACAGATGCCGCAATACTAACTACCAACGATAAGGGCATGATCAACGTTGTCGGTCTTGATGAGGGCACCTATATCCTTAAAGAGGTAACTCCGGCGCCTGGTTACAATAACTCTGCCTCCAATGGCGTCAAGTTCACTATTGCCCGCGGCACGCTTAAGCAGGATGGCTCCGAAGTGATCCCTGACAAGAATTCTGCCCACGTCACTGCTGCTGATGGTGTTGTAAAGGCTGATTCTGCTGTCACTTCTACCGGTAAGCTGAGCTTCATCATCGTCGACCAGAAGGGCTCCAACCTCCCGCTCACCGGCCTTAACGGCGTGACCTTCACTTGGATCGCTGGTGGCGCGGTGCTGTGCATCGGCGTGGCGCACCTCATCCGCAGCCGTAAACAGGCTGAGGAGTCCGAGCAGGAGTAACGCTCGCTCACCCATCCCTTTGGCAGGTGGGATGTGATGGCCATGAGACTTGCGGACACTTTTCTCGTCCATCTACGTCCTTGCTTTGCCATTCTCTTTTCGGGACAGACTCCGCACTGGAGTCTGCCCCGTTTTTTTGGGATAACGCAGCCAGCCTCCATTGCCCGTTGGATCAAGCGTATGAATATCGAACAGATGTTTGTCAAAATCGCGTTTACCAGGCGTGGGTGCATACACTCGCAGTAAAATACCCTTGCGACGCATTCCGTGCGCGGGCGGCCGACGACTCGATCGGAGGTCACCATATGCTGAAATTCCTTAACGCGCTCGCCGCCCTCGCGGCGGTGGGCACGTTCGTCATCGCGTTTCTTGACTCGTATGAGGTTCGGTTTAAGGTCCGTAGGCGCACGCGCGGTGCGGACGGTGGACGGCATTTGCGCCGAAAGCGCAAATAAGAATGCCCGGGGGTCGGATCCCGGGCATCTAACAAAAACTGAAAACTAGGCCGCCCGCGCTCCCAAACATTTACGCGGGGTGCGTCGTTTTCTATTGACATTGTATCCCGAATCGCCCAGTCGATTCGGGACATTTTGAAAACTCAAATGCGGGCCCATACTCGCGCTGTGCAATGCTGTCAGGCTGCGTTGTCCGGCGTACGAGCTCGCGAATCGGCTATTATTTGTTTAGACAACTTGAGTTGTAGAGGAGTGACCGGCGATGGTGCAGGGCGCCAAACATATGAAGAGCAATAACGCTGCGGCCAACGGCGGCTCAAGCCCTCAGCCCAAACCTCAACCAAAGCCCAAGCGCCGCCGCAAGCGGCTGCCGCGCTGGGCCGACCGGCTCATCACCATCGTCATCATCCTTATCGGCGTGGGCCTTATGACCTGGCCGTGGATCTTGGACCGGCTCGAGGCCTCGGGCGTGTTCAACCAGATCAGCACCGTGTCCAGCACCGTGGACGCGCTGTCTGCCGAGGAGCGCGAGCGCATCCTGCTCCAGGCGCGCTCCTTTAACGAACAGCTGGCGGGCGAGGCCACCGAGCTTCCCGCCGACCAGATCGAGCCCTACGCCCAGCAGCTCATCTTTGACCGCGACCCTATGATGAGCTGGGTCGAGATCCCCTCCATCGACGTGAGCATGCCCATCTACCACGGTACGAGCGAGGAAGTCCTTATGGCGGGCGTCGGCCACCTGGAGGGCACGAGCCTGCCGGTGGGCGGCACCTCGACGCATTGCGTGCTCACCGCGCACTCGGGCATGCGCAACCTGAGCATGTTCGACGACATCCACTCGCTGGAGCCCGGCGACCTGGTGCTGCTGCACACCATGAACAAGACGCTCGCCTACAAGATGGTGGACTCCGAGGTGGTGCTGCCCGAGGAGATGGAGTCGCTGACCATCGAGCCCGGCGCCGACAAGGTGACGCTCGTCACCTGCACGCCCTACGGCGTGAACGACCATCGCCTGCTGGTGCATTGCGTGCGCACCAAGTACAACAAGAAGGACGTCGACAAGCAAAAGTCGCTGGCCGGCCGTCACTGGGGCAAGCGCGAGTTTGCCGTGCTCATCGTGGTCGTGGCCATTGTGCTGTTGCTGCTGGACATCGTGATCCACGCGGTCCGCAAGCGCCGCAAGGCCAAGGCCTCGGCATAAGACATTCTTCAGAACCACCACAATGGGGACAGGCACCTTTGTGGTGGTCGGGACTTCCAAGCCATCACAACATTCGATGAAAATCTCGATTTTGACGAAAAGCGTCGAATGTTGTGATGCTTTTCGTTTCGGACGGGATGCTTTTCGTTGTGGGCGGGACGGTTTTCGTTGTGGGCAGTACGGCTTTCGCTATGGACGGTGCGGTTTCGCTGTAGAACCGCCGGCCCGCCGCCTGCCAGCCCGCCGTCCTCGTTACGTTTTCGCTGCATTTAGGTAAAGCACCTGCTCCAAGCGGCGTTGCCTTGTATACTAGAGCGGTTTATCTGTTATGCGGAAGGGAGCGCCTATGGCACTCAGCGAGAAAGACGTGCGCGGCATCGCCGAGTACGCAAAGATCGCACTGACCGATGACGAGCTCACCCAGATGACGTCCTACCTGAACGACGCCGTCCAGATGCTCGAGCCCGTCTTGCAATATGACTTGCCCGACGTGGAGCCCACGTTCCATCCCATCGGAAGCCTGTCCAACGTGATGGGCGATGACCTGCGCGAGCCCGAGCGCGACCTGCCGCTCGACGTTGCGCTCGAGAACGCCGGCAGCGCGCGCGACCGCTACTTCCGCGTGCCGTCCATTTTGGGAGAGGGGGAGAGCGAGTAATGGCGCTAAGCTTCGATTCCCTTACCGCCGCCCAGATCGCCGCGGGCGTTGCCGCCGGCGACTTTACCGCTACCGAGGTGGCCCAGGCCTCCCTTGCCGCCATCGAGGCGCGCGAGGGCGGGGTCCAGGCATTCCTGCAGGTGGCGCCCGAGCTTGCGCTCGAGGCCGCCGCGCGTGTGGATGCCGACCGCGCCGCAGGCAAGCCGCTGCCCCCGCTTGCGGGCGTGCCGCTGGCCATCAAAGACAACATGAACCTCGTGGGCACGCGCACCACTTGCGCTTCCCGCATGCTCGAGAACTACCAGAGCGTCTACACCGCCACCTGCGTCCAGCGCATGCTCGATGCCGGCTGCCTGCCCATGGGCAAGGCCAACATGGACGAGTTTGCCTTTGGCAGCTCCACCGAGAGCTCGGCGTTCCACCGCACCAACAATCCCTGGGATACCGAGCGCGTGCCCGGCGGCTCTTCGGGCGGCTCCGCTGCAGCCGTCGCCGCAGGCGAGGTCGCGCTCTCGCTGGGCTCGGACACCGGCGGCTCCATTCGCCAGCCGGCGTCGCTGTGCGGCGTGGTGGGCTTTAAGCCCACGTATGGCGCCGTGAGCCGTTACGGCGTGGTCGCCTTTGGCTCGTCGCTCGACCAGGTGGGCCCCTTTGGCCGTACGGTCGAGGATGTCGCGCTGGCCATGAACGCGCTTACCGGCGCGGGCCGCGATCCGTACGACTGCACCAGCCAGGATTGCGCCGTCGACTTTACCGATCACCTCAACGACAGCATCGAGGGTAAGCGCGTGGGCATCATTCCCGCGTTTATGGAGGCCGAGGGCCTGACGCCCGAGGTCAAGACTGCTGTCCAGCACGCCGCCCAGGAGCTGCAGAACCAGGGTGCCGAGCTGGTCGAGGTCGACCTGCCGCACCTGGACGCCGCCATCGCCGCCTACTACGTCATCGGCCCGGCCGAGGCGTTCTCCAACCTGGCCCGCTTCGACGGCATTCGCTACGGCTATCAGGAGGAGGGCTGCGCCAACCTGTCCGACCAGAGCTCGCTCTCGCGCGCCCATGGCTTTGGCGCCGAGGCCAAGCGCCGTCAGATGCTCGGCGCTTACCTGCTGAGCTCGGGCGTGTACGACAAGTACTACTACGCCGCGCAGAAGGCCCGCACGCTCATCACGCAGGACTACGACGCCGCGTATGCCAAGGTGGACACCATCCTCATGCCCGCCTCGCCGCGCACGGCCTTTAAGTTTGGCGAGATCAGCGACCCCACGCAGATGTACCTTTCGGACCTGTACACCATCTCGCTCAACATCTGCGGCAACGGTGGTATCTCGGTGCCGCTGGGCCTGGGCGAGGATACTCAGCTGCCCGTTTCTGCCCAGCTGGTGGGTCCGGCCTTTAAGGACCGTCAGTTGCTCACGTTTGCCCGCGCCCTGGAGCGCGGCTTTGCCGATGCCGCCACGGGTGCGCCTGCGCTTTCCGTCGCGCCCGATTTTGCCGGGAAGGGAGGCGAGCTGTAATGAAGGAGCTTTCCGAGGTTCTGCAGGATTGGGAGGCCGTGATCGGCCTGGAGATCCATACCGAGCTCACCGCACTCGACACCAAGATGTTCTGCAACTGCAAGCTCAGCCACGATGACGAGCCCAACGCCAACGTGTGCCCGGTGTGCCTGGGCCTGCCCGGTGCGCTGCCGGTGCCCAACAAGCGCGCCATCGAGAGCATCGTCAAGGCCGGCCTCGCCACCAACTGCGAGATCCAGCGCCACTCGATGTTCTACCGCAAGCACTACTTCTATCCCGATATGGCCAAGAACTTTCAGACCACGCAGGGTCCGGTCGCCTTTGCCATGTACGGTCACCTGGATCTGGACGTGACCGGTCGCGGTGCCGCCGAGCGCCCCGACTGCGCGTTTGGCGAGGCCGAGGCCCAGAGCCTGGCGAGCGCCTCGGCCAACGCCGAGGGACTGTCCACGTCCATGACGTCGACCATGCGCGAGGGCAACCAGCGCGCCGGCCACCTGGCCAGCTACGATGCGTCCAACCTGCAGATGCCCGAGCGCCGCGAGGACGGTTCCTACACGGTGCCCATCCGCATCCTGCGCATCCACATGGAGGAGGACGCCGCCAAGATGGTCCACGTGGGCGGTGCCGAGGGCCGCATCACCGCCGCGGCTGAGTCGCTCGTCGACTACAACCGCTGCGGCACGCCTTTGATTGAGCTCGTGACCGAGCCCGATTTGCGCACGCCCGAGGAGGCCCGCCTGTTTATGGAGAAGCTCCGTCGCATCTTTGTGACGCTGGGCATTTCGGACTGCTCCATGGAGAAGGGTTCCATGCGCTGCGACGGCAACGTGTCGCTGCGCCGTCGCGGCGAGACCAAGCTGGGCACCAAGACCGAGCTCAAGAACCTCAACTCGTTTAAGAGCTTGCATGACGGCCTTGCTTACGAGATTTGCCGCCAGGCCGAGGTGCTTGAGGAGGGCGGCATTATCTACCAGGAGACCCGTCACTGGGAGCCCAGCCGCAAGCGTACCGTGGTCATGCGTGTGAAGGAGACGGCCGACGACTATCGCCTGTTCCCCGATCCCGACCTGGCGCCGTTCGATCTGGACGACGAGTTTATCGACCGCTGCCGAGGCGAAATTCCCGAACTGCCCGATGCCAAGCGCGCCCGTTTTGAGGCCGACTTTGGTATTAAGGCGGCCGATGCCGAGCAGATCGCCGGCGACCCCGAGTTTGCTGACTTCTTTGAGGCCGCTGCTGCCGGTATGGCTGGCAAGGAGGCCCAGACGGTCGCAAACCTGCTGGTGAACGAGATGATCGCCTACCTTAAGGGCGCGGGTGTCTCGCTCACCGAGTCCGGCATTGCGCCGGCCCAGGTGGCAGCGCTGGCCAAGCTGCTGGCGACCGATGCCATCAGCTCCAACCAAGCGCACGAGGTCTTTGAGGCCATGGCCCAGACCGGCGACGACCCCAACAAGATCGTCGACGAGCGCGGTATGCGTCAGGTGAGCGATGCCGGCGCGCTGCAGCCGATCGTGGACGAGGTGCTGGCTAACTGTGCCGATCAGGCGCAGCAGTATCGTGACGGCAACCAGAAGGTCATCGGCTTTTTGGTGGGCCAGTGCATGAAGGCGAGCCGCGGCAAGGGCAACCCGAAGCTCTTCAACGAGTTGCTGAGAACGTCGCTCTCGTAAGCGGAAACCCGGGAGCCCCGGCAGGGCGGGTGCTTCCTCAAAATTTCGAACAGTCCTGCGCAAGACGAAGGCCACATTAAGTGGCCTTCTTTGCGTGCGGAACTCATTTTGAGCAAGCACCCGCCCTGCCGGGGCTCCCGGGTTCTGCAACGACTCGGCCGTTCGGGTCAGGTAGGCTGATAGGAAAGATGGTGGCGGAGGCGCAAAATGCGCCCCCGCCTTTTCAATGTGATGAAAGTGTGGCGAAATGAGCTTAAAACTTCCGTAAATGTGATAAATGTCACGTTTTACCTAGGGTAAAATGTGGGAAATATCACGTTTACGGAAGTTTCTTTGCGGGAGGTTCGGTCATGCAGCGAGATATCATTGCCAAGCTTAACGCTTGGAAAGCGTCAGAATATCGTAAGCCGCTTATCCTTAAGGGGGCGCGCCAGGTTGGAAAGACGTGGGCGCTTAAGGAGTTCGGCCGAACCTCGTACCTCAATTTTGTGTATCTGACGCTCGAGGAGCCGTCACCTGGGGTACAGAGCGAGTACGCTCAGTTTTTCGAAGGTACGCGCGATCCTCGACGGATCATCTCAAATCTTTCCCTGGCACTTGGACAGCCTATCGAGCCCGGCGAAACGCTGCTTATTATTGATGAGATCCAGGATTGTCCTTCTGCAGTCGGCGCCCTTAAATACTTCTGTGACGAGGCCCCCGAGTATCACGTCGCATGCGCAGGGTCTTTGTTGGGCGTTCGCTTGTCCCGTGAGACCAGCGCTTTTCCGGTGGGAAAGGTCGAGTTCATGGAGATGCGCCCCATGAGCTTTTCCGAGTTTCTGAAAGCCGAGGGCGCTGCAAACTACGACGAATACCTTGGCGGCCTTGATCAGATCGAGACAGTGCCCGATTTCTTCCATGTCCGTCTCGTCGAGCATCTTCGTCGTTATTTTGCATGCGGCGGCATGCCAGAGGCTCTTGGCCGGTGGGTGGAGACGGGCGATATCGTTCAGGTCGATAAGGTGTTGTCTGATCTCTTGGATTCCTACGAGCGCGATTTTGCCAAGCATGGTGGCCGTGCGCAGTTCGCCAAGCTTTCGCAAATATGGAACTCGATTCCAGCTCAGTTGGCGCGCGAGAACAAAAAGTTCGTTTGGGGTGCGGTGCGCGAGGGGGCTCGTGCTCGAGAATACGAGGATGCTCTGGAATGGCTTGCCGATGCTGGGCTCATCACGGCGGTTCGCCTTAATGCTGCCGGTGGTGTGCCGCTCTCTGCGTACGATGACCTCAAGGCATTTAAAGTCTACTGTCTTGATGTCGGCTTGCTGCGCCGCATGGCAAGGCTGGATGCGTCCGCTTTTGCCATCTCGGATGCGCTATTTTCGGAGTTCAAAGGTTCGTTCGCCGAGAACTATGTGCTTCAGGCATTACTTTCACAGTTAGATGCTGCTCCGCGTTATTGGACAAACGAGAAGCCGAAGCACGAAGTCGATTTTTTGATTCAAGTCGGAAACGAAATCGTTCCCGTCGAGGTCAAATCGGGAGAGATCGTTCATTCCAAGAGCCTTAAGTACTATGCCGACAAGCATGCGGAGACGACTCCATTGAGGGTCCGCTACTCACTTAAGAACCTAAAGCTCGATGACGGGGTGCTCAACATTCCGTTGTATTTGGCTGATCGATCTGTCCCTCTTATCAAAAAGGCGCTTGATCGTGCACATCTTGACGTTTAGATTCTGGGTGAGCTGACAGGCGGCGGCTAATTAATCGCTCCGTTACGGCCAGGGAGCTTGGGCCTTAGCGATGCTTGTTTCGCCAAGCGGTGGGGGTGGTGCCGATGTATTGTTTGAAGGCTTGGGCGAAGGCGGCCTGCTGAGGGTAGCCTAGACGCTCTGCCACCTGCGCTATCGTGAGCGCGCTATCGGCCAAAAGGTCCTGTGCTCGCTCCATGCGGCGTCTGCGAATGTAGGCGCCCAGGGACTCGCCGGTTTGGGCCTTAAAGGTGGCGCATAGTTTGGAGCGGCTTGTGTAGAGCCTCTCGGCCACCTCGTTGATACCCATACGTCTGCCTTTGTCGAGCGTGCGCTCAATCATTGCCGTTGCTTCTTCGGCAATGGTTATGCTGACGCGTGTGTCTGCCGCCTGCCGCGCCTGCTTGTGGGCCGCGCGCGAACAGGCGAGCTCCGCGACCATGGTCTCCACGATGCCCTGCATATAGACGCGTCCGCCTACGGTGCGGGCGCGGTCCTCGTTAATCCGGCGCAGCGTGTGGCAGACGGCAGACGTCGCTTCCTCGTGCCATGGCTCGGCAAACGCCTCAAAGATTCCCGCGAACTCGGTGGGATAGCGGTGCTCCAGTTTGTCAAAATATCCAGGCAAAAAGAGCACCGAGCGCGAGCGATAGAGCTCCCCTGCAAACAGCGGGCTTAATTCCTCGCCACAGCTATCTTGGATAAAGCTGCACACCGCGCTGTTCGGCCACGGTCCATGCAGGGGTTTAAGGTTCGCAGGCGTTATGCCGGCTTCGGGCATGCACATGAGCGTGGGCGCGCTGACCTCGCTCACGCACGCGTACGGTTCGGGTGTGTATTCGGCCAGGTACATATCGTGCGTCGGGGTAATGTAATGCTCCATGACGATGCAGGCAGGGGAGAGGGGCATGATCCATGCGCGTCCGTGCGCCCGATCGTTTGCCACCTCGCCGGTAAAGACGGCGCCCTTGCCGGTAAGCTCCAGGCCAAACTGCTCAAACTGCGGTGCATAGAGCTCGGTTATGTCGGTCGCTGCCCGTCGTATTTGCAAAAGCGTCCCTTTCCTTTGCAGAAACGTCCACGCCTGGCTCGATTGTGAGCCATGGCTAACACATCAATGATAAGTTCATTACGGTTAACTCTCAAGCCGTTAGAAAGGAATCTCATGGCAAAGGGATCAAAAAAGGAAGGCGGCGGTATCGGCGAGCTGCTTGCATATGCCGGCGACCGTAAATCCCTAACATATTTGGGCATGGCCCTCTCGGCGCTCTCGCAGCTGCTGAGCTTTGGCCCGTACGTGTGCATTTGGCTTGTCGCGCGCGATCTGATCGCCGTGGCACCTAACTGGAGCGAAGCCTGCGGCATCGCGACGTATGGCTGGTGGGCCGTGGGGTTTGCGCTGGCAAGCATCGTGGTCTATTTCGTGGGGCTCATGTGCACGCACCTGTCTGCGTTTCGCTGCGCGTCCAATATTCGCAAGACTACGAGCGAGCACCTGCTTAAGCTGCCGCTTGGCTACTTTAACACACACGCCACCGGTGAGCTGCGCCGTATCGTAGACGGATGCGCCGCTTCCACAGAGACTTTGCTCGCACACATGCTGCCCGATATCGCAGGCGCCGCCGCCATGGTCGTGGGCTTGCTCGTGCTGCTTTTCGCCCTCGATTGGCGCTTGGGCGCGGCATGCCTCATTTCGGTGGCCGTTTCGTTTTGCGCCATGGCCACCATGATGAGCGGCAAGGGCGCCGAGTTTATGAAGGCCTACATGGGCGCGCTGGTCAAGATGAACAAGACCGGCACCGAATACGTGCGCGGCATCCCCGTGGTCAAGGTGTTCCAGCAGACGGTCTACTCCTTTAAGGCGTTCCACGACGCGATCGCCGAATACGCCGACATGGCGCAAAACTATGCGGGCACGTTCTGCCGAGGCCCGCAGGTGCTCAACCTTACCGCGCTCAATGGTCTTGTGACATTCCTGTTGCCCGTGGCGTTGCTGTTGGCGCCGGGCGAGACGGACTTCGCGCATTTTATGGCCAACTTCACGTTTTACGCGATATTTTCGGCCGTGGTACCAACGGCCATGACCAAGCTCATGTTTGTGGGCGAGGCCTCTCAGATGAGTGCCGATTCGCTGGCTCGCATTCGAAGCGTCATGGATTCCAAGCAGCTCTCCGTGCCTGCCCAGCCCAAGCACCCCGCCGGCGGCGACGTGCGATTTGAGGACGTGAGCTTTACCTACGAGGGTGCCGAGGCACCTGCCGTCAACCATGTGAGCTTTAGCGTTTCTGCAGGTAGCACCCTCGCGTTGGTGGGTCCCTCTGGCGGCGGTAAGTCAACCTGTGCCAGTCTGATCCCGCGTTTTTGGGATGTTTCCGCAGGTCGTGTGCTCGTAGGCGGTGTAGACGTTCGCGACATGGATCCGCACGAGCTTATGGACCAGGTCGCCTTTGTGTTTCAGACCAACCAGCTGTTCCGGCAAACACTTGCCGATAACGTGCGTGCCTCCAAGCCTACAGCTACTGACGACGAAGTGCGCGCGGCCCTCTCCGCGGCCCAGTGCGACGATATCGTGGCCAAGCTCCCGCAGGGCATCGACACCATGCTCGGCGCCGGCGGGGCGTACCTTTCGGGCGGCGAGGTCCAGCGCGTGGCACTCGCCCGCGCAATCCTTAAGGACGCGCCCATCGTGGTGCTCGATGAGGCCACAGCGTTTGCCGACCCCGAGAACGAGGCGCTCATCCAGCGTGCCTTTAGCAAACTGGCGGCGGGTCGCACAGTCATTATGATCGCGCACCGGCTTTCGACCGTGGTGGGGGCCGACAAGATCGTGGTGCTCAACCAAGGTAGCGTGCAGGAGACTGGCACCCATGCCGAGTTGCTGTCCCAAGAGGGTCTGTATGCCAAGATGTGGGCCGAATACGAACAGGCCGCGAGCTGGAAGATCACTGCTGCCGCGGATGCCGCCGTCACGAAGGGAGGCGAGGCCTAAATGTTCGCCTCATTCCAAAAGAAGTATTTCCTATCCGATAAAGGCGTCGCCGGCGTAAAACGCGGCATTTTCTGGACCGCGCTCACCAATCTCATTACCATGGCCGGCATGGGCTTATTGTTCCTGGTCATGGCCGGTTTTGTCGAACATCTCGCCACCGGTGCCGACCTGCCGGATGCCCTGCCGATTGTGGGCGGCCTCCTGGTCTTTTTCGTGTTGCTCTTTGCCTCTAACTGGCAGCAGTATTACTACACCTACTGCATCTTTTACGAGGAGTGCGGCAAGCAGCGTATGGAGATCGCCGAGCGCTTGCGCAAGCTGCCGCTGTCGTTTTTTGGCCGTCGTGATCTGGCCGATTTAACCGAGACCATTATGGGCGACGTCCAGGCCATGGAGCACGCCTACAGCCACGTGCTGGGAGAGCTTTGGGGTGCCATCATCGCAAGCGTCATTGTGTTCGTGGCGTCGCTGTTCTTTTGCTGGCAGCTGGCGATTGCGGCGTTTTGGAGCGTTCCCGTGGCCTTTGCCGTGCTGTATCTGACGCGCGGCCCCATGATCCCGGTGTTCGACCATGTGCGTGCCGAGAAGGTCAAGGTTACCGAGGCGATCCAGGAGACGCTCGACTGCGTGCGCGAGATCCGCGCCACCAACCAGGAGGCTCATTATCTTGAGGGGCTCAACGCCGTGATCGATGCCGAGGAGCGCGAGACCACCAAGGGCGAGCTCGCCAATGGGCTTTTGGTCAACTCCGCCTTTGCCATCCTGCGCCTGGGGATTGCCACCACGTTGGTCACGGGCGCTGCGATGGTCGCCTCCGGCCAGGTCGACTTTTTGGTGATGTTTGCCTTCCTGCTTATGGTGAGCCGCATCTATGCGCCCTTTGATCAGGCGCTGATGCTGATGTCCGAGCTGTTTGCCGCCGAGTCGTCGGCCAAGCGCATGCGTTCCATCATGGAAGAGCCCGTGGCGCGGGGCAGCGAGAAATTTGAGCCCGTGGGCCACGATGTGGTGTTCGATCACGTGGCATTTGGCTATGGTGCGGGCGAGGACGGCCGCGCCGGCGAGAAAGTTCTTACCGACGTGAGCTTTACCGCCAAGGAAGGCGAAGTTACGGCACTGGTCGGTCCTTCGGGTTCCGGCAAGTCTACGGTGAGCCGCCTGGCTGCGCGCTTTTGGGACGCCACCGAAGGCACGGTCACCGTGGGTGGCGTGGATGTTGCGAGCGTGGATCCCGAGGTGCTGCTGCGCGACTACGCCATTGTGTTCCAAGACGTGCTGCTCTTTGACGACACGGTGATGGGAAACATCCGTCTTGGTCGTCGCGATGCCACCGATGAGGAAGTGCTTGCTGCCGCGCGTGCCGCCAACTGCGACGAGTTTGTGAGCCGCATGCCGCAGGGCTATGACACCATGATCGGCGAGAACGGCTCCAAGCTGTCCGGCGGTGAGCGCCAGCGCATCTCTATCGCCCGTGCGCTGCTCAAAGACGCGCCGATCGTGTTGCTGGACGAGGCAACAGCGAGCTTGGATGTGGAGAACGAGACCGTGGTGCAGCAGGCGCTTTCCCGCCTGCTCGCAGGCAAGACGGTTATCGTGATCGCCCACCGTATGCGCACGGTAGAAAATGCCGATAAGATCGTTGTGCTCAAGGATGGTGTGGTAGCCGAGCAGGGCACTCCGGCGCAGCTCAAGGCGGCAGGTGGAGAATTCGCCCGCATGGTGGCGCTGCAAAAGGAAGCAGCTACCTGGCAGTTGTAAGAAGGGGCAAAGGGACAGTCCCTTTCTCACATTGACAATCGGTTACTCCGCATCGTTAATTTTCAAAAGGTTAGCCATGGCTGACCTAGATAGTTAGATAAAATTGAGATATTTCAAAAGCGTGCTCGAGCAAACTTGTTTACTCGGGTGCTGAGGCACCATGCCGCGTCCAATGCGGCAAAAGGGAGAAGCAACATGAAGAAGTCGACGTTCAATACCCTGCTTGTCGGTGGCGGTTTTCTGCTTGGCACGGCCGGCATCAAGCTGCTTACCAGCGCTCCGGTCAAGAATGTCTGCGTGCAGGGTATTGCGTGCGGTATGCGCATCAAGAACGGCTACCAGGACATGGTCGAGCAGGCCAAGGCTAATGTCGACGACATGGTTGCCGAGGCGGCTTACATCACCCAGAGCGAGGCCGCTGCTGACGAGGCAGCCGAGTAACGCTTCCAGGCACAAACTATGAGATTCTCGATTATTAGCGAGATCCCCGGCAGGACCCGTCTTCAATTGGCGGGTCCTGTGCCAGAGAGCGATCTCGATGCACTTCTTAAGCTTGGCGGCGACATCGACGGCGTGCACAAGGTGCGCGTCTACGGCCGCATCGGCCAGATGGCGCTCGAATACGATGAGCCGCGCCGCGCGAGCGTGCTCGACGCCTTGGGCGCACTCGATGCTCAGGCCATTGCCGACGCAAAGACAGGCTACGTGATGCAGCTTGAGCCACGCAAGCACAAGCTCGTCATGGATCTTGCCACACTTATCGGTGCCCATTACGCACGTCGCTGGTTCTTGCCGACGCCTCTGCGTGCGGTGTTTGTCGTGGCCGGTTACATGGCATTTTTGCGCGCTGCCCTTCATGAGCTCGCGCAGCCGCGCCTGACCGTTCCCGTGCTCGACGCTTCGGCCATCGGCATTTCGTTCGTCAAGCGTGATGTCGACACCGCGGGCCAGACGATGTTCCTGCTCAACGTGGGCGAGCTGCTCGAGGACTACACCCGCGCCATGAGCGAAAACGAGCTCATCAACTCGCTGCTCGATGTGCCCGACAAGGCGCAAAAGGTCGTCGGCGACACCGAGGTAAGCGTTGCCGCCACCGAGCTCGAGCCCGGCGACTTGGTCGCCGTGCGCACCGGCATGTCCATCTGCATCGACGGTGTTGTCGAGCAGGGGAGCGCTATGGTCAACCAGGCGACCCTGACCGGCGAGCCGCTGGCCGTCGAGCGCAGCGTGGGCGACGACGTGTTCGCCGGTACCGTCGTGGAAGACGGCGGCATCTTGGTGCGCGTGCGCGCCAATACGGCGCAAACCAAACTGCGCTCAATCGTCTCGCTCGTGCAGACGGCCGACTCGCTCAAGTCCGAGGGCCAGTCGCATATGGAGGACCTTGCCAACAAGATCGTCCCGTGGAACTTCCTGCTCGCGGGCCTGGTTGCGCTCACCACGCGCAGTCTCATCAAGACCTCCGCGGCACTGATGGTCGACTACTCGTGCGCACTCAAGCTCACGGGTTCCGTTGCCGTCATGACCGCTATGAGCGATGCTGCCAAGATGGGCGTCATGGTCAAGGGCGCGAAG
This sequence comes from Collinsella sp., assembly GCA_019414645.1. Taxonomy (GTDB): domain Bacteria; phylum Actinomycetota; class Coriobacteriia; order Coriobacteriales; family Coriobacteriaceae; genus Collinsella. The sequence goes on along the minus strand of DXLP01000010.1, from coordinate 9,555 downwards.
TACTTTGAGTCGTTTGCCAAGGCCGACACCATTGTGTTTGACAAGACCGGCACGCTTACCGAGGCCCAGCCGCGCCTAGCTTGCGTGCTCACGACCGACGGCTGGAGCGAGGACGAGGTCCTGCGCCTTTCCGCTTGCTTGGAGGAGCATTTTCCGCATCCGGTGGCGCGTGCCGTGGTCAACGCCGCCCGCGAGCGCGGGCTCGAGCACCGCGAGCGCCATGCTGCCGTCGAGTACATCGTGGCGCACGGCATCGCTTCGTCCATCGAGGGGCGTCGCGCGATTATCGGCTCGGCACACTTTGTGTTTGAGGACGAGAGCGCGCAGCTCGATTCCGACATTAAGGAGCAAATCGAGTCCCAGATGCAGGGCCTGTCGCCGCTGTATCTGGCGGTCGACGGCAAGGTCGTCGGCGTGCTCGGCATCGAGGATCCGCTCAAGGCCGGGGTCCGTGAGGCCATCGCCGACCTGCACGCGTTGGGCGTTAAGCATGTCGTTATGCTCACGGGCGACTCGGAGCGCACGGCCGAGCGCATTGCTCGCGAGGCAGGGGTCGACGAGTTTAAGGCCGAGCTGCTGCCCGAGGACAAGTACGCGTATGTGGAGCGCATTAAGGGCGAGGGGCGCCACGTTGCCATGGTGGGCGACGGTGTCAACGATTCGCCGGCGCTCGGTTTGGCCGACGTGGGCTTGGCGATGGGTGGCGGAAGCGACATCGCCAAGGAGGTCGCCGATATCATCCTGACCGATACGGATCTGGCCGCAATCGTGCGCCTGCGCCGCATGAGTCAGGGCCTCATTGATCGTCTGACGAGCTCCTACTCTAAGGTGATGCTCACCAACTCGGCGCTGTTGGCATTGGGTATTACCGGCGCGATTACCCCGCAGACGTCGTCGTTACTGCACAACGGCTCGACGATTGCCTACAGCCTGAGCAACGCGAAGGCTTACCTGCGTTAGCGCTTTTGCTTGAGTTAATGGCCTGCATTCGGACGGTGTTGCAGCCGCCAGAATGCAGGCCTTTTGCGTTTGACCGTGTGCTAGCAGCAATATATAGTTGTGCTAGCTAAGATAGCAGGAGTCGAAGGTGAGGTTGAGATGGGTGCTGTTAGCGGCATGGCGCAGGTGAACGTTCGCGTAGATCGCTCGGTTAAAGAGCGCGCCGAGGAAGCGCTGCAGCTTTCGGGCAGGTCACTGCCCGAGCTCATCAAAAAGGTGGTGGCCAAGGTCGCGCAGGGCGGTGGTTCGTGCGAGGAAGTGCTTGCGGCCGTCGACGACCGGCGGCAATCCGTCGCGCCCGATACTCCGTTCGCCGCATCATGGGCAGCGGCAGACCGGCTTTATGCAGATTTGGGCATCGCTACGTCGCCCGTATCCGACGATCGCGATTGGGACACAATCTATTCCGAAGCCATGGACGAGCGCTATCGCCAAAAGGAGATGATCCTGTGAGCGGGGCTCCCCTCAAAATAATGGTGGACGCCAACGTATGGGTTGATTCGTTTTGCGTCGACCATGCCGAGTCGCTTGCCGCGCGTGCGTTTATTGGGCAGGCGGCGGAGGCAGGGGCATTGATGTTCTTTCCGGTGCATATCGCCAAGGACGTGCTGTACGTTGTCCAACACGAGCTGAAGCGTAGCGTTCTTGCCAGTGGGGGAGCGCTCGACGAGGCATCTGCCCGTGCAATTGGCGATGCGGCGCTGGCGTTTGTTCGGAACATGACCGAAAACGCCACGGCCGTGGGTGCAGATGCGTCGGACCTTTGGCTGGCCGACAAATACTTAGCGCTCCATCGCGATTACGAGGACAACTTGGTACTCGCCGCATGCAAACGCGCGCAGGTCGATTACTTGGTGACCAACGATCGCAAGCTGCTCGAACATGCCGATCTTGCAGCAAAGACCCCGCGCCAAATGATGCCGATTCTTGCTTTGGCCGAACGCGGCGGCGCGGCTATCGGTTGACGCAAACTGTTTGCGGGCCTCTTGGACGACGATGCGCCAAGGGACCCGCGTCTGCTATTTACAAAAGCTCGGTCTTAATGGCGGGACTTTCTGCGAGCTGCTCGACTGCCTTTTCGTCGGAGCTGTCGAGTGCTGCCAGACTGCGGTAGACCCACTCGTTGACCTGGGTGTTCTTGACGCCTGCGGTCTGCATAAGGGCGCCTACCTCGCGGATTGCTGCGAGCAGATCGGCTTTGGGACCCGCGAGCTCGACCTCGATGCCGTGGTAGGCGGCCACGCCGCGGTTCTCACTCACGTGGTCGATAAAGCCCTCGACGGTCTCAAGCTGCTGGGCGAGTGCTGCATCATCGTCAGCGTCCAGCGCAACAAGGGCGTTCGAAACCGTGAGGGCGGGATGTCCGCAGGGGACAAAGCCTTCGATGACATCCATAGCTTCGGTAATGGTTGAGCCCAGGCCTGCGAGGGCATTGACGAGTTGCTGCTTGGTATCCATAACGGTCCTTTCGACGGGTCAATTCTGCTTGGCGAAAATATACGTGACGCGATCAGTAGCAAAAGTGCGAAGTGCGGCGCACATTGGGGTCTTCACAGCTCGTGCATAGAACAGCTGTCCGCTTTCAGAACGTGGTAAGATAACACTCCACAAGCGGGGCTCGCCCCGTATGTTCCTTGAAAAGTCGACGGTTATCGGGTGTTTGCAGGCCCGATACCATCCAGACTTTCCCGACATTCGGGGGCGACTGGTTTCGACACGATAGCTCTGAGAGAGGAAGCAAGCCGAGGTCTCCTCGCCTCGTTAAACAGGGGTACCGTCAAATTGAATTGACAACAACTCTTCTTTTGAGCCTATGGCTCTCGCTGCTTAATTTATAGCGGCGCGTCAACCCGGTGATTTCCCCGACACCGGCGCGACGTCATGTTAGGGGAATGCTCCTGCGCACGTAATCGGTATGGCGCAGGCTAAGACCGAACCGGTTAGGACACCGCGAGCGTGTCGCTGCGCGCAAAGCGTCCGAGACTAAACCAGCGACTGAGCTTGGAGATGCCAATCAGGGGGCTTTCGTGGACCGGAGTTCGATTCTCCGCGCCTCCACCATAAGTAACAGGCAGGTAGATACTCATATCTACCTGCCTTTTTATTTCTAGTCCGTACCGCGGAGAATCGAACTCTATGCAGGGCGCGGGCGTTAAGCAAACGCGAAGCGTTTGTAGCCCGCGGGCGAGGGCGGCGGCAGCCGGCCGAAGCCGGTGCGTATTTGCGAAGCAAATACGCGGATTCTCCGCGCAAAGCCTCAGCCCAGAACAGATGCGATGTTTATCGAATCTCAGCCTGCCATGCGCCGCATCAACGGAACCCCCCCGTACCGCGGAGAATCGAACTCCGTGCAGGGCGCGGGCGTAAAGAAAACGCCGCAGCAACGCAGAGTGGGGCGCGCTTTCCCAACGGCGGCCCAGGCGGAAAATCCATCCCGGAATTCCGGCTCAGACTGGGACGTAGTTTCCGGATGGCGCCTCAAGTGGAAAGTCCATCCCAGAATTCGCGCCCAGAACGGGACATGCTTTCCGGATGCCTGCTCAAGCGGAAACTGCAACCCGGAATTTGCTCTGAGAATGGGACACACTTTCCGCTTCACCTGCCGCCTCGAAAAACCTGCGCGCTCGCCATCCCAAAACTGGGTAGAAGAAAGCCAAAACGCAATCGCAGGAGGTCAATATGACTGCAGAAGATAAGGCAAAGAACGCCGGCAAGGTCGCGCTCGTCCTGGAGGGCGGTAGTTTTCGCGGGCAGTTTACCGCGGGCGTGCTCGACGTTCTCATGGAGGCCGGCGTCGAGATTCCGGCTGTCTACGGTGTATCGGCCGGCGCCCTCAACGGCGTGAACTACAAGTCGCACCAGATCGGCCGTGCCAACCGCATCAACCTGGCTTTCTGCAACGACAACCGCTTCATGGGCGCCGCATCGTTTGCGTCCACGGGCTCCATCGTGGGTTACGACTTTATCTTCAACGATGTCCAGGACCGCCTGGATCCCTTTGACAATGAGGCGTTCGACGCGAGCCCCATCGAGATGTACGCCGTCGCGACGGACATGCTCTTTGGAACCGCCGCGTACCTGCCGGTCAAAAGCGCCGTGCTCGATCTCGACGCCGTGCGCGCATCGACGTCGCTGCCGCTGGTGACGCCGCCGGTCGAGATTGACGGGCACAAATACGTCGACGGCGGCGTAGCCGATTCGGTCCCCATCGAGCATGTACTGGAGGAGGCGGGCTTCGATCGCGCGGTTGTCATTGTCACGCAGGACCGCTCGTACGAGAAAAAACCCTACGAGTTTATGCCCGCCGCGCGCGCCCGCTATGCCGACTACCCCTACCTGCTCGAGGCTATCGAGACGCGCCACGACCGCTATAACATCCAGCGCATGCACCTGTGGAAGTATGAGCGCGAGGGACGCGCGCTGGTCATTGCTCCGCAAAAGCCGGTCGAGGTCGGCCACGTTGAGCACGATCCGGCAAAGCTCCTCGACCTGTATATTCAAGGTCGCCAGGAGGCAAAGCGTTTGCTGGGAGATATCGAGGCGTTTGTCGAGCGCTAGCGTCGCGACGTCATGACCCATGGACGACATGTGCAGAAAGTCTGGTCAGAGCCAAAATACCTGTTGACTCGAGCGACGAGCGGGGTAATATGGACGGGTTACTTGCAGAGCCCCGTGAATCTCTGTAACAACACGTACTGTACATGGAGGAGTCTAAGTGATTTCGAAATCGACTCACTACGCCAAGCAGGGCGAGGTCCAGCGCAACTGGGTTCTCGTCGACGCCGATGGTGCTGTCCTGGGCCGTCTTGCCACCCAGATCGCAATGATCCTGCGCGGTAAGAACAAGCCCCAGTTCACGCCCAACAGCGACTGCGGCGACTTCGTTGTCGTCATCAACGCCGATAAGGTCCAGCTTACCGGTAACAAGGCCGACACGAAGACCTATTATCGCCACAGCGGCTACAACGGCGGCCTCAAGGCTGAGAGCTTCCGCCAGGCTATGGAGAAGCACCCGGAGAAGGTCATCGAGCGCGCCGTTCGCGGCATGCTGCCCAAGACCACCCTCGGCCGTGCCCAGATGACCAAGCTTAAGGTCTACGCTGGTGCCGAGCATCCGCACGCTGCCCAGAACCCCACGAAGATTGAGCTGGAGGCTTAAAGATGGCTGAGAACACCGTTGTCTACCAGGGTACCGGCCGTCGTAAGAACGCCGTCGCCCGCGTCCGTCTCGTCCCCGGCACCGGCAAGGTGACCATCAACAAGCGTGACGCCGAGCAGTATTTCGGCCGTCATCAGCTCGTTGAGAACGCCCTTGCTCCCTTCAAGGTGACCGACACCGCCGGTCAGTTCGACGTTATCGCTCTGTGCGATGGCGGCGGCATCTCCGGTCAGTCCGGCGCTCTGCGCCTGGGCATCGCTCGCGCTCTTCTGAACGCTGGCGACTACCGTGCTGACCTCAAGAAGGCCGGTTTCCTTACGCGCGATGCTCGCGTGGTCGAGCGCAAGAAGTACGGCCTCAAGAAGGCTCGCCGCGCTCCCCAGTTCTCCAAGCGCTAAGGTTTTATCTCCTTACGAGATGCAATGTACAAGCGGGGCCTGCCGATTGCTCGGCGGGTCCCGCTTTTCTTTTTCGACTAGGGTGGGCGGCTGCGTTTTGCCCACTTGGGAAGGAGCGATCCTATGCCCCAGAACATCTTCGGTACCGACGGCGTCCGTGGCGTCGCCAACGCCGACCTCTCGTGCGACCTCGCGTTTCGCCTTGGCCGTGCGGCGACCAAGTTCCTTGGTCCGGACATTTGCATCGGCCGTGACACGCGTCTTTCGGGCACCATGCTCGAGAGTGCTCTGACCGCCGGCATTATGGCCGAGGGCGGCCGCCCGCACTGCTGCGGCGTTATCCCTACGCCGGCCGTGGCGCTGCTCACCGTCCAAAACGAGCTCGACGGCGGCATCGTCATCTCAGCTTCGCACAATCCTCCGGAGTTCAACGGCATCAAGTTCTTTAGCCGCAAGGGCATGAAGCTTCCCGATGCTGTCGAGGAAGAGATCAGCGCTTGGGTCATGTCCGAGGAGGCCATGGCTGCCGATACGCTGCCGACCGGTGCCGGTGTGGGTCACATCATCAAGATGAAGGACGCTCGCAAGGCATATGTCGACCACGCTATCAGCACCCTCGACGGCCTTAAACTCGACGGTCTGGTTGTTGCCGTCGACTGCGGCCACGGCGCTTCTTGCCAGACCACGCCCGCCGCGTTGCAGCGCCTGGGCGCCACGGTCCATGCCATCAACACCGACTACTGCGGCACCGACATTAACGTCGAGTGCGGCTCCACTCACCTTGAGCCCCTGCGTGAGCTCGTACTGCGTACCCATGCCGACATCGGCCTGGCCCACGATGGCGACGCCGATCGCGTGCTGTTCGTGGACAGCGAGGGCAACGAGATCGATGGCGACTACATCCTGGCCATCTGCGGCTCCGACCTGGCCGCTCGCGGTAAGCTCGCCAACTCCGAGATCGTCTCGACCGTTATGTGCAACCTTGGCTTCTCCATCGCCATGAAGGAGCAGGGCTTTGAGATGGTGCAGACCGCCGTGGGCGACCGCTACGTTTTGGAGCGCATGCTCGCGGACGGCGCTGTCATCGGCGGCGAGCAGTCCGGCCACATCATCTTCCTGGAGCACAACACCACCGGCGACGGCTTGGTGACGGCCCTGCAGCTTCTGGCCGTGCTTAAGCGCACCGGCCGCACCCTCACCGACCTTGCCGGCATCATGAAGAAGTACCCGCAGGTGCTTGTCAACGTGCATTCCGACAACAAGGCCGGCTTGGACGATTGTCAGCCCATTTGGGACGCCGTCGCTGCCGCCGAGAAGGAGCTCAACGGCCGCGGCCGCATTCTGGTGCGTCCGAGTGGCACCGAGCCGCTGGTTCGCGTTATGGCCGAGGCCGAGACACACGAGCTGACCCAGCGCGTTGTCGACGACATCGTCGAGGTTGTCAAGCGCGAACTTCCCTAATGGTCAATAACGGGTGCCAAGTGGTAAACTGTTAAGGCTATTTTGATTGATTGGTATGTCCGAGGGGGAGCATGTTCACTAAAGTCCTAAGGTCTTTTGGTATGCGTGGTCGAGTCCTTACGCTGGATGCTCCCATCTCGGGCGATGTCATTCCGCTTTCCGAGGTAAACGACCAGACGTTTGCCACTGGCCTTTTGGGTCAGGGCGTGGCGATTCAGCCCACGGGCACACGTGTGATCGCGCCGGCGGATGCTAAGGTCGAGGCGATTTTTCCCACGGGTCATGCCGTTGCGCTTAACACGGTCGATGGCTTGGACGTGCTTATTCACGTTGGTTTGGACACTGTTCAGCTCGAGGGCAAGCACTTTACCGTACATGCGCAAGTGGGTGACATCGTCCATAAGGGCGATGTACTCATCGAGTTCGATCGCGAGGCAATTGCTGCCGAGGGCTACGATGTGACGGTTCCTATCTTGGTGTGCAACTCCGTTGAGTTCTCGAGCATCAAGGGCTCTATTGGCGAGCATGTCGAGGAGATGGACCAACTCATCGTCGCTCGCGAGCGCTAGTGAGCGCGCTCGGCCTTTAGCCTACAATTCAAACACGTTTACGGAGGGCACCCTTGAAAGAGGGCGCCCTCCGTGGCAAGATGGGATTTGTCCGAAGCTAAACAGCTTTGGGTCACCGTGGACGGGCAGGGGCCTCGACGCGGCTAGACACGAGACACATACATTACGCGACCTCGCCCTGGTGGCCGCACACGTTGGTTGCGGCCGACGCGGGCCGCGGGCAAGTGCTTGTAAGGGAGCCTTGCCTCTCTTGTACGAGAAAGGACGCGTAATGAAGATCATTAAAGCTAAAGACTACGAGGATATGAGCCGCAAGGCCGCCAATATCATCTCGGCCCAGGTTATCCTCAAACCCGATTGCGTGCTGGGTCTTGCCACCGGCTCCACCCCGATTGGCGCCTACAAGCAGCTCGCCGCTTGGTACGAGAAGGGTGACGTCGACTTTGCCGAGGTCAGCACCTACAACCTCGACGAGTATCGTGGTCTTTCGCACGACGATCCCCAGAGCTACCACTACTTTATGCGTGAGAACTTCTTCGATCACATCAACATCGACCTGAACAACACGCATGTGCCCGATGGCTCCAATCCCGACGCTGCCGCTGCCTGCTCTGAGTACGACAAGATCGTCGCTGCTGCCGGTTACCCCGATCTGCAGCTGCTCGGCATCGGTAACAACGGTCACATTGGCTTCAACGAGCCCGATGACCACTTCTCCAAGGGTACGCACTGCGTCGACCTCACCGAGAGCACCATTCAGGCCAACAGCCGCCTGTTCGACAGCATCGACGACGTACCCCGTCAGGCCTACACCATGGGTACCCAGACCATCATGTATGCCCGCATGATCCTGGTTGTCGCCAACGGCGAGGCCAAGGCACAGGCCGTGCATGACATGTGCTATGGTCCGGTTACCCCCGAGTGCCCTGCCTCGATCCTGCAACTGCACACCAACTGCGTTGTCGTTGCCGACGAGGCCGCCCTTTCGCTCTGCAAGTAGCGAAAGCCTATCACCTCGACATAGCTTTGCCGAAGGCCTCCGCTTTGCGGGGGCCTTTTTGCTGAGCGCGCGCCGTGTGCTTGATGAAAATCTTGCAGCGAACTTGACGGGTGCGTCTGGTGCAGCATGATTCATTCCATAACAGATACTATGCATAAATGCTATGAAAAGGTCGCAGACGGTAGCTAGCGTTAGGTGAGTTGCGCAACACAATTGAACAGCGCTCATTTGAGGTACACTGCCAAAGGATGGGACAAGCTGGCAAGCGCATTGACCTGCGCAAAGACTGATTGGTTGGGGGATAAGTTTCAATCGGACCACGCTGAACAAAAACTTGCCATTTGCGTACCAACAAACATCCTAAACCGTAGCATCGCTCTATTCATCTAGCGATACATATGGTCTAGCGTTACGGTGTCCATGTGGTCGAGTTGAGGAGCGGGCATGGTTAACGATTTGGGCAATATGGACGACCTCGAGCTTATGCCGCTGGGCAGTAGTTATACGGTGCGGCGCGATCGCTTGATGAACGAACTTATCGCCAAGGGCCGAAAGGCCGGCATCGTAGTCCTCTACGCGCCTGATGGCTTTGGGAAAACCTCGGTGCTGCTGCAGTATGCCCAAGAGGTTAAAAACGATCCGACGCGAGGTCCCGTGCGGATCATTGAGGCAGACCGCGCCATTGGGCGCGAGGTGTTTATGCAGCTCGAGGTCGTTACCGAAGAGCTTAAGGACAAGCCGCACTCCCTGATTGCAATCGATAACGTGCCTAACCTCAGCCAGAGCGAGACCGAGGAGCTGATCGACCGAATCCGAAGCCTGCGTGCTATGGGGGTTGGGGTCTTTATGAGCTGCCGTCCTTCGAATCGCCAGCTGATTCATGGACTAGGCGATTCGATTAAAGTCAACGCGCAGATGCTCAAGGTGCATGCCTATGAGTATTCGGCGTGGGCATCGGCGTTTTCGATT
>DXLP01000001.1 GCA_019414645.1 Collinsella sp. | reverse complement strand
CCCGTGGGTTATACCCTAAGAGCAAACCACCCTTTTTAAGGGTGGTTCTGATTTATGTCGATATGTAAGCGGGTTTGACTTCCACCAAGCTTCAGGTTTGTCTCGATCTGTAACACGGGTGGGCTGAAAACCCTCCTTATAGTTACAGATCGAGACAATGCCAAGGGACGGCCGATAACATCTCGGTCTGTAACACGAAGAGGCTGAAAACCGTTCTAGCTGTTACAGAATGAGACATAAGCTGGGGTCTCTGCGTAATATCTCGATCTGTAACAGATAGGGGAGAAAATGTTCTCTAATTGTTACAGATCGAGACAAAGGCCGGGCCGGTCCCGGTCATCCTGGTCGAGCGAGGATTTCCGGACATACGAGCGTGGAAAATATCCCGCTTAGTGAATGAGCGTGGATAATCTGCCACTTTGGGCTCGATGGCACGGCAAGGTGGGAGATTATCCACGCTCGATTTTGCCTGGGAAGAGCAATCTTCTGTCTGGGAAGCCCAACCACGACCTATATATAGGTGCAAATGAGTCGTTATCGAAGTAATATTCTGCAGGCTCACTCCACTACGCCAAAGTGTTCCCTCGGGAAATGTCACCGCTATATGCAAATTCACCGTCCTTCATATCCAAACTCAGCAAAACCGCAGGTCAAAAGCATATAGATACGCCCGGCACCGTGTATCTAGAGGTTTTCGTTGACAGCTCCCAAGGTGGCATCGTATTATCTTCTTCGTTCGCGGGGGCGGCGGTCCAAAAGACCAAAGGACCTGCGGATACTTGAACGATTGGGAGTTTGCCCGAGTGGTTAATGGGGACGGGCTGTAAACCCGTTGGCTCTGCCTACATAGGTTCGAATCCTATAGCTCCCACCCGTCAAGTGCCTGTATAGCTCAGTCGGTAGAGCACTTCGTTGGTAACGAAGAGGTCACCAGTTCAAGTCTGGTTGCAGGCTCCATCCGGCGGTGTAGCTCAGTTGGTTAGAGCACACGGTTCATACCCGTGGCGTCACTGGTTCGAATCCAGTCACCGCTACCATAGGTAACACGGTGGCTTCTCAATAGTATGTTGAGAGGCCACTATGGTATAAAGGCAAAGTCCCGTCCGGGGACGACCTGTTAAGAGGAGGGCTTTATGGCCAAAGAGAAGTTTGAGCGCACTAAGCCGCATGTTAACATCGGCACCATTGGTCACGTCGACCACGGCAAGACCACGCTGACCGCTGCCATCACCAAGGTTCTCTCCGAGACCGAGGGCTGCAAGGCTGACTTCACTGCGTTCGAGAACATCGACAAGGCTCCCGAGGAGCGCGAGCGCGGCATTACGATCTCCGTCTCCCACGTCGAGTACGAGACTGCTGCCCGTCACTACGCTCACGTTGACTGCCCGGGCCACGCTGACTACGTCAAGAACATGATCTCCGGTGCTGCTCAGATGGACGGCGCTATCCTGGTCATCGCTGCTACCGACGGCCCCATGGCTCAGACCCGCGAGCACATCCTGCTCGCCCGTCAGGTCGGCGTTCCTTACATCGTCGTCTTCCTGAACAAGTGCGACATGGTCGACGATGACGAGCTCATCGACCTCGTCGAGATGGAGACCCGTGAGCTCCTCTCCGAGTACGATTTCCCCGGCGACGACATCCCCGTCATCCGTGGTTCCGCTCTGGGCGCTCTCGAGGGCGACGCCAAGTGGATGGACGCCATCCGCGAGCTCATGAAGGCTGTCGACGAGTACATCCCGACGCCTGCTCGTAACAACGACCTCCCGTTCCTGATGGCCGTTGAGGACGTTATGACCATCTCCGGCCGTGGTACCGTTGCTACCGGCCGTGTCGAGCGCGGTGAGCTCAAGCTCAACGAGCCCGTCGAGATCGTCGGCATCAAGGATACCCAGAACACCGTCGTTACCGGTATCGAGATGTTCCGTAAGTCCATGGACTTCTGCGAGGCTGGCGACAACGTCGGTCTGCTGCTCCGCGGCATCAAGCGCGAGGACATCGAGCGCGGCCAGGTTCTCTGCAAGCCCGGTTCGGTTACCCCGCACACCAAGTTCACCGGCGAGATCTACGTTCTGACCAAGGAGGAGGGCGGCCGTCACACCCCGTTCTTCGATGGTTATCGTCCTCAGTTCTACTTCCGTACCACCGACGTTACCGGTACGGTCAAGCTCCCCGAGGGCACCGAGATGGCTATGCCTGGTGACCACATCACCATCGAGGGCGACCTCATCCACCCGATCGCCATGGAGGAGGGCCTGCGCTTCGCTATCCGCGAGGGCGGCCACACCGTCGGTTCGGGCATCGTCTCCACGATCATTGAGTAAATTAGCTCTTTGATATAGCTGACTTAGAGAACCCGGCACTTATATGGGTGCCGGGTTCTTTTCTGCAATGGATATTGAGCCGTTGCTGGTGTCGAGAGGATCGATAATGGTCCTGGGTGCACCGTCGATTAGATCTCGTTGGCTCCATTGATGTGTTCCAAATATGAATGGGTTCACCGAGAACCAATTGATTCGAGGTTTTCGTTGACAGCACTTACGTAGAGCTGATAAAGTATCAACTCGTGCCCGTACGGGGCGGAAATGAAAGGTTCAGGATACATGCGTACTCTAGTTACTCTTGCGTGCACTGAGTGCAAGCGCCGCAACTATACGACCACCAAGAACAAGTCGACCATGCCTGATCGTATGGAGATCAAGAAGTATTGCCCCTGGTGCCGTCACCACACGCTGCACAAAGAGACTCGCTAGTCTCTAGTCACATACGCCAGTAGTTCAATTGGTAGAGCATCGGTCTCCAAAACCGAGTGTTGAGGGTTCGAGTCCTTCCTGGCGTGCCAGTCATTATTCCGTAAGCTCCCAATTGGGAGCTTACGGTTTACTCATGTATAAGCGCATTGCGCGGAGGTAACCCAAATGGCCAACAAGAAGAACAAGAAGAAGGCTCAGCAGCAGGCGCCTGCCAACAACGCTGCCGCCAACTCCAAGGTTGAGGCCAAGAAGGCCGTTGCCAAGAAGAACGAGAAGGCTGCGAAGTCCAAGAAGAACGAGAAGCCTGGTTTCTTCGCCCGCACCAAGAAGTATTTCGCTTCGGTCAAGTCCGAGATGAAGCGTGTCACGTGGCCCGATAAGAAGGAGCTCGTGAACTACTCGGTCGTCGTTTGCGCTTCTCTGATCGTCGTCGGCGTCGTCATCGCTCTGCTCGATGCTGGCTTTGGCGAGGCTCTTGCTCTGTTCTCTGGATTGAGGGGCTAAACCATGTCTAAGCGTTGGTACGTCGTTCACACTTACTCTGGATACGAGAACCGCGTTAAGTCCGATCTCGAGCATCGCATCGAGACCATGGGCATGCAGGATCGTATCTTTGATATCGAGATTCCTATGGAGCGCGTCACCGAGATTAAAGAGGGTGGCAAGCGCGAGACCAAGGATTCCAAGATCTTCCCGGGTTATGTTCTAGTCCGCATGGAGATGGATGACGATGCTTGGACGTGCGTTCGTAACACGCCTGGCGTCACCGGTTTCCTGGGCGGCAACGGCAAGCCCGCTCCGCTTTCCCGCGACGAGTACAACAAGATGACTCGTCGTCCCGGTAAGGGCGATTCGCCCAAGCGCACCTCGGTTGATATTCAGGTCGGCACGTCCGTCCGCGTCACCGATGGCCCGCTTACCGACTTTGATGGCAAGGTCTCCGAGGTTAACACCGAGGCTGGCAAGCTCAAGGTCACGCTGATGATCTTTGGCCGCGAGACGCCGGTCGAGCTCGACTTTAACCAGGTCGCTGTCATCGCTTAAGTTTTCGTCCGTTCGCGCGAGCGTGCTTCTTCTGTGACTGCTCATCTCAGGAGTGCTTCTAACACGTGCGTGCTTACGATATAGCAAGTACTTCACACTCGTGATTCGAAAGGAATGACCATGGCTGAGAAGAAGGTTGCCAACGTCATTAAGCTCCAGATTCCTGCTGGTGCAGCTAACCCCGCTCCTCCCGTCGGCCCCGCCCTGGGCGCTGCTGGCGTGAACATCATGCAGTTCTGCCAGGCCTTTAACGCCGAGACGCAGGACAAGAAGGGCGACATCATCCCCGTTGAGATCTCTGTCTACGAGGACAAGTCCTTCTCCTTCATCACCAAGACCCCGCCGGCGGCTCACCTCATCAAGAAGGAGCTGAACCTCAAGTCTGGTTCCGCTAAGCCCCAGGCCGACAAGGTTGGTCAGCTCTCTCAGGAGCAGCTCACCAAGATCGCCGAGATCAAGATGCCGGACCTCAATGCCAACGACATTGACGCCGCCAAGAAGATCATCGCCGGTACCGCCCGTTCCATGGGCGTCACCATCGCTGAGTAGCGATTTCTTTAGGTAATGACGGGTGCTCCGACCTGGGCGCCCGTTAAATGTGTGCAATAGGGCACACGATACGATGTGGGAGGGCTCACGCCCGTTTAACCACAGGAGGTAATGCACATGGCTAAGCATGGTAAGAGCTATAACGCCGCTGCCGAGAAGATCGATCGCGCCACGCTCTACACCCCCCTTCAGGCTGCCAAGCTCATTAAGGAGCTCGACACCGCCAAGTTCGACGAGACCGTCGAGGCCCACTTCCGTCTGGGCATCGATACTCGTAAGGCTGACCAGAACATCCGTGGTTCCATCTCCCTGCCCCACGGCACCGGCAAGACCGTTCGTGTTGCCGTCTTCGCCGAGGGCGAGAAGGCCCGCGAGGCTGAGGCTGCCGGCGCCGACATCATCGGTTCCGACGAGCTTGTCGCCCAGATTCAGAAGGGCGAGATCAACTTCGACGCCGCTATCGCTACGCCGAACATGATGGCCAAGGTTGGCCGCATCGGTAAGATCCTTGGTCCCCGTGGCCTCATGCCGAACCCCAAGCTCGGCACCGTGACCATGGACGTCGCCAAGATGGTCTCCGAGCTCAAGGCTGGCCGCGTTGAGTACCGCGCCGACCGCTACGGCATCTGCCACGTGCCCCTGGGCAAGAAGTCCTTCACCGAGCAGCAGCTCGTCGAGAACTACGCTGCCCTGTACACCGAGATTCTGCGCGTCAAGCCCTCTTCTGCTAAGGGCAAGTACGTCAAGTCCATCTCCGTGTCTTCCACCATGGGCCCTGGCGTCAAGGTCGATCCCGCTATCCAGCGCGACTTCCTGGCTGAGTAACTAACAGTTACTGCCTGAGCAAAGCAAGCATTGCTAAAGAGACCCGGTTCTGCCTCGTGCAGGACCGGGTCTCTTGCTTTTGAGTCAACGAAACCACCACGAAGGGGACAGGCACCCTTGTGGTGGTTTTACTTGTGTTGTACTTTAGCGCGATGTAGTACTACCCGAGGCCGAAGGGAGCCCAACATGTTTAAGAACACGCAACAGCTCCTAGGCATAGCGCTACTAGATTGGATAGCGCGCTAGGGTTGTAATCTCGCTATAACGATTTGTTGTACCCGGGTGCGCTATCGTCTGCCGCTTTCAGGCGTGATGAGCGACACGGGTATTTTTCTATCTCTAGGCCTTCTCTCTCTCCTGAAAGCCATCTGTCATAAAACGGTCAATCAGGAGGAACATATAAGCCGCAAAATCACAATCTTTGACGCCACCCTGTGCGACGGTGAGCAGTCGCCGGGCGCCAGCATGAATACCGAGGAAAAGCTCTTCATCGCCCGCCAGCTGGTGCGCATGAACGTGGACGTTATCGAGGCGGGCTTTCCCATCTCGAGTCCTGGTGACTTTCGCTCCGTACAGGAGATTGGCAAGATTGCGGGCGACCGATGCACGGTATGCGGCCTGACGCGCGCTGTCGACAGGGATATCGAAGTGGCTGCAGAGGCGCTCAAAACGGCCCAGAGGCCCCGTATCCATACAGGGCTGGGTGTGAGCACCAGTCACCTGCGCGACAAGCTCCATATGACTGAGGAAAGGGCAATTGAGTGAGCGATCCATGCCGTCAAACATGCTCGCAAGTTCGTTGACGATGTTGAGTTTTATGCCGAGGATGCCGGCCGCTCCGATCAGGAGTTTCTGGTGCGCATTATCGAGGCGGCCGTAAAGGCCGGTGCCACGGTCGTGAACATCCCCGATACGATGGGCTACAACATGCCGTGGGACTTTGGCGCCCGCATCCGTGACCTGCGCGGGCGCTGCGGGTGCGGCCGGTCAGCGTGCGGTCGACGTGATGGAGTATCGCGAGTACGAGATTGAGCGCATTGCGCGCCAGGCATTTGAGGCGGCGCGCAAACGTCGCGGCAAGGTGACGAGCGTTGATAAGCGCAACGTGCTGGAGACGAGCCGCATGTGGCGCGAGATCGTGCATCGCGTGCAAGACGAGGAGTACTCCGACGTGGAGCTTGAGGACCTGCTCGTCGACAACGCCGCCATGCAGCTCATCAGTCGACCGGCAGACTTTGACGTCGTGGTGACGGAGAACATGTTCGGCGGCATCCTGTCCGATGAGGCGGCTCAGATTACCGGATCGCTCGGTATGCTTGCCTCTGCCTCGCTGGATGATGGCGTATCGCTGTTTGGGCCGAGCGCTGGCAGCGCTCCTGACATCGCGGGGCTCGGCGTGGCCAATCCGCTGGCTCAAATCTTGTCGGTGGCGATGCTGCTGACCTACGCGCTCGACATGGGCGAGCAAGCCGCGTGGATCGAGAGCGCCGTGGCGCGCGTGCTCGACGAGGGCTGGCGCACCCGTGACATCGCCGATGTCAACACCCCGGCAGATAAGATCCTCGGCACCACGACGATGGGCGACAAGGTCGTCGCCGCGCTGTAGGCGATGCCGATTCAAGCTGTCAAATATCTCAATCTGTAACATCTAAGGGGCAAAATCGTTCCTACCTGTTACAGATTGAGATTTTCGGCTGAGCATCCGTGGTCTGTCTCGATCTGTAACAGCTAACCGATTATTTGGGCCCTACCTGTTACAGATTGAGACAAACCGTTGGGACAGGTCGGACGAGTCAGCAAAACCACCACAAAGGTGCCGGTCCCCTTCGTGGTGGTTTTTAGCGCAACGAGGTGTTCCCAGCCGACCATACGGGCGGCCTTGCGCTCACGCTGCTCGATGACAGCGCATCTTTAGACGCGAAGTGCGGAACCGGGTGCATATACGAGCCGCGTAGCGTTACGAATTCATGGGAATGACCGTATCGCCAATTTGTACGCTTGCAATCTTGTCTGTGTCACAAACTTGCGAGAACGGCCAGGTCTTGTGGACATCAGTGGTGCCGTTATCCAGTTTATTTGCGAAATAGCCGCTGTGGCTGGTTGCGTCCTCAACATGACCGTCTTTGAACGTCACGATGAGGGGTATGTTGCCAACGGCATCCATAGACTCCTCCATGTTTTGAGACATCTTGCCGCTGTTGTTGTCGTGTTCGATGGAACGATCTATGTTGTAGCGGACTGAAACGCCAACGCAGGATACGGTGGCCTCTTGAATCGTCGCCTTGGTGCCGTTAAAGTTGACCGATTTGGGCGCGGGAATCGTAACGGATGTATCTTCGTAATTCAGCTGGAACTTAAGATCCCATGGGCCCGTAAGTATTTTCTTATACTCGGGAAGCTCTTTGCCAGCACGTGGCACAACGAGAGAGTTGATATGCGTGCGGACGGTCCTGCCCATAAGGCCGGGTGATTCAACGCTGAACTGTGCAAAGTATTGAATGCTGGAGTCATTGGGGTTCTTGTCAATGAGCCATGATTGGCCTTGGCCGCCATGCTCGCCATCAACGTATACGTTTCCATCGACACTTCCGGCGATAGTTCCGTTCTCGCCCGGCTCGGAAAGCTTTTTCAGGGCAGCGGGATCGTCGAACGTAAGCGTATAGGCGATGGTAACCATATCCTTGTCGCCCATGATGGCGTCGGCGGTCACGGTGACTCCGTTGTTGGAGCAGCTAGCACCGACGGGCCGGCCAATACGGTCGATGATCTCGGTTTGAGAAGCAGGTCCGTCAAAGATGTCGGAAAGCATGTCAGAAGGAAGCGGCAGGACGCCTGTTGCCATAGCCGTGCCAGCGCCTCCAATGACGATAGCGAGGACTGCCGTTACAGCGGCAATGCGAGCGACTGTTCTTACGGGATGGCGGGCGATGCGCGGCTTGCGTCGCGTGCCATTAAAGTTGCTTTGAGCGGTCGCCGCATCGCTCGAGGCGACGGACTGAGCAATCGAGTTTGCCATGTGCTGCTTCGCATTATCGGTAAACGAAATGTGCTCCAGGGCGTGGCGATAGTCATTCGAATTCGTAGTCATTGTGGTCTCCTTTCAAGGAAAGCCGAAGTGACGCACGTCCGCGGCTAAGGTGCTGGGCGGTTGCAGCTGGCGTCGCGTGAACGGCGTCTGCGATTTCCCTGATGCTCATGCCTGCGTAGTAGTGCAAAAAGATGGCGATGCGCTGTGCTTGAGGCAGGGCCGTGACAGCGGAAAGAATGGCGCAGTCGCGTTGCGCGAATTCTTGCTCGGTATGTGTTACGGGTGCGCAGAAATCGGGGAGCGAATCGAGGTCGACAACCGGGTGATTCGCGTGCGTACGGCCGATATCGCGACATGCGTTCAGTGCGACTCGGATCACCCAAGCACGTTCGTGTTCGAGCGAGTCGAACGGTTGAGTGCGTTGGAGAATCTTGATCAGCGTGTCCTGGCAGATGTCTTGAGCGTCGTCAGCGGATCCAAGGGCCGAATAGCACAATCGAAGGATGAGGTCGGAATACGTGTCGACCAAGCGCTTTGCTTCCCGCTCGATCTGATCGGCATCGCATCGGAGCGTGCTATTGCGGTTACGGCGTGCAGGCATAGTGTCACCTCCAATTGGTCGTGGTGGATATAGGGAAGGCGTCTCGCGAGGTCCCTCTACATACAACACGGTCGAGACTGCATAAGTTGACAAAAAAAGACGGCACGTGAGCGCCGTCCTTACAAAACAATGAGTGTTCTCGTTAATTACACAAGCACCGTGATGGACAGGTCGGACGAGTCAGCAAAACCACCATAAAGGTGCCTATCCCCTTCGTGGTGGTTGTTGGCAGTTACCAGGGGGTTCTGGCGGTTGAAGACTCGATTGCTTCGTGGCGTTTGAGCTCGCGGCGCATGGTTTGCGAGTTGAGCCAAGCGGCCTTCCAACCGCGCGTGGGGTAGCGCGCCTCGTCAATTTCGATCTTGGTATAGCCGCAGGCGTTGACAATCTTCGTTCCGCATGGGTGTTGGCGCTCGCGTTGAAAGTTGGGGCCGTAGCTTTGGTGCACATGCCCGTGAATCATATAGTCGGGACCCCAAGACTCAAGAGCCGCATTAAAGCACTCGAATCCTCGATGCGGCAGGTCGTCCAGGTCGCCCATGCCTGCGACGGGTGCATGGGTAAGTAGAATATCGCATCCGTCTACCAGTGCGATTTTTCGCGATAGCTTGCGCATGCGTTTTGCCATCTCGCGCTCGGTATACATGTTCGCGCCGTCGCGGTAGCGCATGGAACCGCCCAGACCCGCAATGCGAATACCTCGGTACACATATACGCTGTCCTCAACACAAATGCACCCGCCCGGTGCATGGCGCGCGTAGCGGTCGTCGTGGTTGCCACGAACGTACACAAGCGGTTTGTTGATGACAGTGACCAAAAACTCAAGATAGTCCGGATCCAGGTCGCCTGCGGATAGAATCAGGTCAACGTCCTCAAAGCGCTCCTTGCGAAAGCACTCCCACAGGCATCGCTCTTCGGTATCGGCTATGGCAAGGATTTTCATAGGGCGCGGACCTTCGGCTCATCGTCGAGTTGCGGAATGGTGCCCACCACGTTGTCGGCCAGCCAGTCCATCTCGACGATTTGCGTGCTCGGCAGCGGGGGAAAGCCCTCGATCTGCACCACGCCGTCTTGGCTATGGAGCTCGCCGCCAAATGGATTGATGGAGCCCTCGACGATGCCATTGCGGAGCAGCTGAACAAGCTTACGCGTCTGATAGGGCAGGCCCGGAGCGTAGCGAATGTCGATGACGCCCGAGCTCATACCATACCAGTAGTTGACGGCGCGAATCTGGCTGTTGTCACTGGTCTCATCCCAGGTGCCGTGCAGCAGACTTCGCACGATAAGCTCGTAGTATCGGCCCCAGTTCCATACCGGCATGGCGATGCCGGTGACCTTGCCATCGACCAGGCGGTGGAGTCCGTAGGCCGTGGGGTCTTCGAGCGACTTTGACATGTCAGCGCCGGTCATGACGCTCACGCCCTCGCGGCACATGGCCTCGGAAAGGCCTCCGGCGGGCACATCGCCCCAGGTCAGGATAATTTGCGCGCGGGGGTCGAGCAGCGAGGCGCCGATGGCAAAGGCGTTGATCTCGCTAAGCGCGCCCGACGCAAAGACCGACGCGTGGTAGCCAATGCGATGGTTGTCCGCCATGCTGGCCGCAAGGGCGCCCAGCAGAAACTTTGCCTCGTACATCTTTCCAAAATACGAGCGCACGCTTTGGTGGGGAAGGCCGATGGAGCAGTTGAGGAACCGAACCTGGGGATACTCAACGGCCGCCCTGAGCGTGTATTCCATCAGGCGATGCGAGGTCGAGAAGATGACGTTGTCTCCATGTTTGACAGCCGTTTCCACGGCGGCGTAGAACACGTCCGGATCGTGGCAGTCCTCAAACGCCTCGGTGCGCACGATGCCGCCAAAGTGCTCGTCAAGATATTGGCGCCCTTGATCATGCAGGCTGTCCCAGCTCGATGTCGCACAGGGGAATTCGTGGATAAAGGCGATGCGCAGGGGGTTGGCCGCCGAGTAGACGGTCTTGCCCATAAAGAAGTTGAGCACGCCGGAGGTGGACTTGGCGGGCGCCTCTTCCTCATCGACGCTCGGCGCTTCGACAAGATCGACCTTGTCCTCGTCATTTTTGCCGGCAATGACCAGCTCGCGCCAAATCTTGCACAGGCGGTTTACGACGATGTCCGTCGGCGTATCCAGTAGACGGTCTTGGTTGTACACATTGAGGTAGACGAGCATGGCGTCGGCGGGCGTAATGTCCAGATGGTCGCCGCCGGCGCGCAGGTAGGCGCGTTTAAAGAGTAGGAAGGTATGGCGCAGGTAGTCGACCTTTTTCTGTGGCCACTTTTCGACAAGGTCCTGGCCGAGCATCTTGGCGAGCGTCTCATAGCTTCCCTCGCGCGAGAACTCGATCTCGTATAGGGGGCAGACGCGCCAAAACGCGCAGAACTCGCCGTACAGGCGACTTTCGACGGAATCCCATGTGCCGGGGTAGAGGCGGGTGACCTTGGCCGAAACCGTCGGGGCGTCCAGGAATTTGAGGACGCTGACGCGCTTGTTGCCCTCCTGGACGTAGAACCGATGCATGAACTCGGTGACGATGATGGGGTCGCGATAGCCCTCGGTCACCTGGATGTCATAGAGGTTGGACCACTTGCGGGCGAACTCGGTGCTAAATGGCAACAGGGGCATAAAGTTGCACGAAAAGGCAGACTGACGGCCCTTGGTAACCGTGCCGACGACCATTTCGAGCGGAATGTCCCTTAGGCCGACGCTCTCTCGCTGACCTAAGGGGAGCTGGGCAACGAGGCTATCGAGGTCCGTAAGGTACGGGTGCTCGCTTTGACTGATGGCGCGACGGCGTCCCTGCTCGCCGCGCTTGCGTGCTTGACGATAGGCCTCTTCCATGGTGTCTACTCCCTTAGTCGTTTAAACAACGATATGAACCATGGTACCACGATGCGAAACCACCACAAAGGTGCCTGTCCCCTTTGCGGTGGTTTTAGGCGATGATGGGAGCGATGGCGCGAATGCAGGCGTCGGCTGCCGTGAAGGTGGTGCTATCGTCGCTGACGATAAAGATGATTTTGCCCTTGATGCCAAAGTCGCCGATCTCGCTAAAGAGCACGTAGGGCTCCTTGTCAAAGCCAGAGATGGGAAGCACCGCGGCCTTGGTGGCGTCGGTGAGCTCATCTGCCAGCGCGTCCAGTGAAGCCCACTTGGACGTGTCCTTTACGGCAACGGGCACGGCAACGCGCCCAAAGGGCATGAGGTGCACGAGCGTGTTCTTGGAGATATTTGAGTTGGGGACGATGATGGTCTGCCCGCAGGCGTCCTCGATGGTCGTATGGCGCCAGGTGATATCTTGGACCACGCCCGTCACGCCGCCGACCTCGATATTGTCGCCGGGTTTGATGATGCCCATAAAGGTCACCTGCATGCCACCGATAAGGTTTGACAGCGTGTCCTGAAAGCCGAGCGAGATGGCGATGCCGCCGACGCCAAGAGCGGCGACGAGGGCGTTTGCATTAATGCCAAAGCAGTTGTCGAGGATAAAGCTGCCGCCGATCATCCAAATGACGGCGCGCGCGATGTTGATGAAGATGCTTGATGAAGGGAGTGGGTTATCGTCGCGGTTGAGCAGGTGGTACAGGGTCTTGGACGCGACCTTGGCGGCAACGGCGGTGCCGATGGCCAAGATACCTGCCCAGATGATGTTGTGGACCCATCGTTGTGAAAAGAAATGAAGAATCGGCTCAAACAATTCCATGTAGAGAAACCTCCTAATGATCGTCCAACCATGATACCCATCAAGAAGCCCGTCCGATCAAATTCGGACGGGCTTCTGCGCTCGATATAAGGGTTAACGAAAACCACCACAAAGGTGCCTGTCCCCTTTGTGGTGGTTTTCTAGGTCGTTAGCTCAGCAGCATGCGGTCGTTGGCGAGCTCGCCGCCCGAGACCTCCTCGAACTTCTGCAGCAGGTCGGCTACGGTGAGCGACTTCTTCTCATCGCCCGCCACGTCGTAGATCACGTGGCCTTCGTGCATCATGATCAGACGGTTGCCCAGACGGATAGCGTCGTTCATGTTATGCGTGACCATGAGCGTGGTGAGGTGGTTCTCGTCGACGATCTCCTCGGTCAGATTGAGCACCTTGGAGGCCGTCTTGGGGTCGAGGGCCGCGGTGTGCTCGTCGAGCAGCAGCAGGCGTGGCTTGGTGAGCGTGGCCATGAGCAGGGTGAGTGCCTGGCGCTGGCCGCCCGAGAGCAGGCCGACCTTGGCGTTGAGACGCGTGTCCAGACCAAGGTCCAGGCGCTTGAGCAGCTCAACGTACTCATCTTTCTCGGCCTTGGTGACGCCCCACGAAAGGCCGCGACGCTGGCCGCGACGCTTGGCGAGGGCCAGGTTCTCGGCGATTTGCATGTCGGCAGCGGTACCGCGCATGGGGTCCTGAAACACGCGGCCCAGGTACTTGGCGCGCTGCGACTCGCTCAGGCGCGAGATGTCGGTGCCGTCGAGCTCAATAACGCCCGAATCGAGCGGGTACACGCCGGCGATCATGTTGAGCAGCGTGGACTTGCCGGCGCCATTGCCGCCGATCACGGTTACAAAGTCGCCGTCATTCAGGGTGAGGTCGACGCCGGTGAGCGCGCGCTTCTCGGTGACGGTGCCCTTGTTAAAGGTCTTCTTGACGTGCGAGAGCTTAAGCATCTGCCTCATCCCCCTTCGTGTAGGAGCTGCGGAGCTTATAGCGCTCCCAAACCACGGGCACGCACAGGGCCACGGCGACGATCACAGCGGAGAGCAACTTCATGTCGTTGGCGTCCATGCCCAACTGCAGCACGATGGCGCGGATAAGGAAGTACACCACGGAGCCAAAGACGGCGGAGGCAAGACGGACGCTAAACTGCGTGAGGCCGCCGGGCAGCAGACGGCCGAGCACCTCACCGATAACAATGGCGGCAAGACCGATAACGATGGCACCGGTGCCCATACCAATGTCGGCATACTTTTGGCTCTGGCAGATGAGCGCGCCCGAAAGGCCGATGAGGGCGTTGGAGAGCACGAGGGCGATCATCTTGGTGGAGTTGGTGTTGACGCCCAGGGCGCGGATCATGTACTCGTTGTTGCCGGTGGCGCGCAGCGCCGAGCCGATCTCGGTGCCAAAGAACCAATACAGGATGGCAACGATAGCCACGGCGAGCAGGATGCCCAAGATGATGGCAACGGTGGACTGCGGCAGACCGGTCATATTGCTGACGGCCGAGAACACGGTGCCCTTGGCAAGAATTGGCGTATTGGACTTGCCCATGATGCGCAGGTTGATGGACCACAGGCTGATCTGGGTGAGGATTCCGGCGAGGATCGCGGGAATCTCGAAGACGGTGGTCAAAATGCCCGTGACGGCACCCGCGATGGCGCCGGCGCACATACCGGCCAGCACGGCGAGCAGCGGGTCGACGTTGTTATTGACGATGAGCACAGCGCAGACGCAGCCGCCGAGGGCAAAGCTGCCGTCGCAGGTCATATCGGGAATGTCGAGCAGGCGGAACGTGATAAACACGCCAAGCACCATAATGCCCCAGAGGACGCCCTGCGAAACGGCGCCCTGCAATGCAATGAGCATGCTTCATACCTCCTAGGATAGGGTGGACACGTGATTCACCATAATAGCGGTAACAATGCATAGAAGAGCTGCGGACAGACGTTTTGTTTTACCTGAAACAAGCAGGGCGGACGCCGGTCTACAGCGCCCGCCCCTGTGGCTCAGATATTGAATAACGCAGCTAAAGCGCGAGCACGGGCTCTAGACGCATGCCGCGTATAGCATTACGCGTCCAGAGCGGAAAGGTCGATGCCCAGGGCCTCGGCCATCTCGTCGTTCTTGACGACGACCAGGTCCTTGCTCGAGAGGTGCTTGATAGGCATGTCTTCGGGCTTGGCCTCGCCCTTCAGAATCTTGACGGCCATCTCGCCCGCGGCGTAGCCCAGATCCTCGTAATTGATGGAGAGGGTGAACAGGCCGCCGGCCATGCACATGCCCTCCTCGCCAGTCACGAAGGGAAGCTTGTTCTCCTTGCAGATCTGGCCCACCTGCGAGGCGCCCGCGGCGATGGTGTTGTCGGTGGGGGAGTACAGCGCGTCGACCTTGCCCACGGCAGACTCGACGACGGACTGAATCTCGTTGGAGCTCGAGACGGTGAAATCGGTGTACTCGAGGCCCAGCTTGTCGAGCTCCTTCTCGGCGGCCTTGATCTGGACGTCGGAGTTGGACTCGGCGGTGCAGTAGAGCAGGCCGACCTTTTTAACGTCGGGCAGGACCTTCTGCATCATCTCGAGCTGCTCGGCGACCGGGGTGAGGTCGGAAGCGCCCGTGACGTTGGTGCCCGGCTTGTCGTTGTCCTGGACCAGGCCGGAGGCGGCGTAGTCGGTGATGGCACAGCCCACGATGGGGATATCGGCCGTGGCGCCGGCGGCAGCCTGCGCGGCGGGCGTGGCGATGGCATAAATCAGGTTGACGTTGTCGCCCACAAACTTGTCGGCAATGGACTTACACGTGGACTGGTCGTTCTGGGCGTTCTTCTGGTCGATCTTGACCTTAAGGCCGCTCTCCTTGATGGCCTTGACAAAGCCGTCGTTGGCGGCATCGAGTGCGGAGTGCTCGGTGAGTTGCAGAACGCCGATGGTGTAGTCGGAACCGGCGGCAGCAGAGCCGGAACCAGAGTTGCCGCCGCATCCGGCGAGCGGGGCGAGCGCGAGCAGACCGGCGGAGACCAGAAGGCTCCTGCGGCTGATGGTGATGTCCTTCATATCATTACCCCCAGTATAAAAATGGCTGGAAACACTGCACTGGGACAAAGTGCAAGTGGAACTATAGTAGCGCTGATGTCCATTTTTACAACAGCCTGGCGGGTTTTTTAATACAGAATCGGATGGGCGGTACGGGTAGTCGAATGGGCGGCGGAGGGTCTTATGCGGCGGAGGAGGCATCGTCCTCGTCCAGGACGGCGAAGAGCTTCTTGCCGTCGAGGAGACGTGTGGTGACGTTTCTCATGCGGCCGATCTCAACGGTACGCAGCGTGTCGTCGGCGCCTCGCGCGTCATAGACCGTTCCCAGCAAATACGAGATGCCGTCTCGTTGCTTGATGGCAAAGGGCCGGAGTGTCATCCGCGCCACTTCGACCTCTCCGCGTGCCGTGACACTCGAAATATCAAAACTCACCGTGGTTCCGTGGTCGATGGCCTGCTCGATGAGCTCGCAGGCATCGATGCGCTTGACGGGCTTGCGTATGGCCTTGGTGGATTTGTCGCCTGCGCTTGGAGCAGGCTCGGGTGCATCGAGGTAGCCGCGAACGTCGGCACTCGCCATGGCGACCAGGTGCTGCGCCATGCTTTTTCGAATGGCGATGGGCGTAGAGCGGTTGCGCATGACCATGCCGTGGAGCCGGATGATCTCTTCGTCGGTGAGCGGACGGGTCAAGAGCCGATACCCCACGCCGCGCTTGTATTCAATTTCGTATCCGGCATGGCGAAGTGCGGAGATGGCGGTGTAGATGCTGCGCCGCGCCGCCGAGATGGGCATGCGGGCGGGGTCGTCGGGATGGGCGAGACGCCGGATCAACTCATCGGAAAGCATGGCCTTGTCCTCGCCGGTGTTTTCGCTTAATAATTGCAGGATGCGAACGGCGCGATAGGCTGCCATCGAGGCGGCGCCCCTCGTCGTGGTCTCGTAAGTTTCAACAGCGGTTTCGGTCATGGCGTCCACGTCCTTTCCGTTTTGGGTGGCGACGGTATGGAGCCTAGGGCGCGGGGCTTTCCCAGGGGTGCAGGACACTCCGGGCGGTCGGTAGTCGTCGGCAAGCGGCGGGTCGAGTTTTCAACAGCCCTGCTCAACTGACCAAAATCTTGCCAAAAGCTTGACGGATACTGTTGAAAAAAGCGCCCCTCGGCTTGCCGAGAGGCGCTGGCGTGATGCGCTGGAACGCGTTCGGTGGCGCTGTGGCGATTAGAAGTCGGCGTTGCCCACGGTGCGCGGGTGCGGCAGGACGTCGCGGATGTTGCCCACGCCGGTCAGATACATGACCAAGCGCTCGAAGCCCAAGCCGTAGCCGGCGTGCTTGCAGGAACCGTAGCGGCGCAGGTCAAGGTAGTACTTGTACTGCTCGGGATTCATGCCCAGGTCCTTGATGCGGGCCTCGAGCAGATCCAGGCGCTCCTCGCGCTGGGAGCCGCCGATAATCTCGCCGATACCGGGAACCAGGCAGTCGGCGGCGGCGACGGTCTTGCCGTCCTCGTTCATGCGCATGTAGAACGCCTTGATCTCGGCCGGGTAGTCGGTTACGAAGGTCGGTCGCTTAAAGTGCTCCTCGGTCAGGAAACGCTCGTGCTCGGTCTGCAGGTCGATGCCCCAGCTGACGGGGTAATCAAACTGGTGGCCAGCAGCGACTGCCTGCTCCAGGATTTCGACAGCCTCGGTGTAGGTAACGCGGGCAAAGTCGGAGTTTGCCACATGGTCCAGGCGCTCGATCAGGCCCTTGTCCACAAACTTGTTGAGCATATTGAGCTCGTCGGGGCAGGTAGCCATAACGTCCTTAAGGACGTACTTGAGCATGGCCTCGGCGTTATCCATGTAGTCGTTCAGGTCGGCAAAGGCCATCTCGGGCTCGATCATCCAAAACTCGGCGGCGTGGCGCGTGGTGTTGGAGTTTTCGGCGCGGAAGGTGGGGCCAAAGGTGTACACGTCGCCAAAGGCCATGGCAAAGTTCTCGGCATTGAGCTGGCCGGACACGGTAAGGCTCGCGTGCTTGCCAAAGAAGTCCTGGCTCCAGTCGACCTCGCCGGACTCGGTGAGGGGCGGATTTTTGGGGTCGAGCGTGGTCACGCGGAACATCTCGCCGGCGCCCTCGCAGTCACTCGTGGTGATGATGGGGGTGTTGACGTAGACAAAGCCCTGCTCCTGGAAGAAGCGGTGGATGGCGGCAGCCGCGACAGAACGGATGCGGAACACGGCGCGGAACAGGTTGGTGCGCGGGCGCAGGTGCTGCTGGGTGCGCAGGAACTCGACGGTTGCGCGCTTCTTCTGCAGCGGGTAATCCGGGGCGCTGACGCCCTCGACCTCGATGGAGGTGGCAGAAAGCTCGAAGGGCTGGGGCGCATCGGGGGTCAGCTTGACGGTGCCGGTGCAAATGAGTGCGGCCGAGACGTTTTGATGGGCGATCTCGTCGTAGTTGTCGAGTGCCTCGCGGTTCATGACGACCTGCAGGTCGCGGAAGCAGCTGCCGTCGTTGAGCGTAACAAAGCCAAAGTTCTTCATGTCGCGGATGGACTTGACCCAGCCGGCGACGGTGACGGTCTGGCCGCCAAGCGACTCGGCATCGGCGTAAAGCTGCGCGATTTTGGTGCGGTTCACGTATCCTCCCATAACGGTTGAATGATAGTTATCCATACAGTTCGATATTCTAGCAGCTCGGCTCATTTGGGCTATACAGATAAGGCATTGGCGGGATGGTTTTTCAAACGAAAAGCGCCCACGGCAAATGCTCGTGGGCGCTTTTCGTGTTGCCTTTTGGCTGTGTGGCGCGGGGCCTGGCTACTTGGTCTTGGCTACCAGCAGCGGGTCGCCCAGCTTGACGAGCGGGTTGCCGCCGATAAGCGTTCCGGACTCGCCGACATGGTCGATGCTCTTAAGACGATCGAGCTCGGAGATGATGACGGTCACGATGTCCTCGTGGCCGGCGGCCTTGATGGCCTCGCGATCGAAGCTGATGAGCGGCTGGCCGGCCTTGACCGTGTCACCCATCTCGACAAAGCGGGCAAAACCCTTGCCGTTCATTTCCACGGTGCCCAGGCCAACATGGATGAACACGCGAAGACCGTCCTCGGTGATCATGCCGATGGAGTGGTTGGTGACGGTGGTGGCGCCGATACGGCCGTTAGCGGGGGCGTAAATGGTGCCGGTAATGGGCTCGATGCCGTAGCCCTGGCCGAGCATGCCCGAGGCGATGGTCTCGTCGGGAACCTCACTCAGATTGACGAGCACGCCGTTGACGGGAGCGTAGATGACGCCTTCGCGGGTGGCGAAGCTTGCTGCGGGCGGAACGGACGCCTCGCCCGACGAAGTGAACGTGGACTTGAGCGAATCGAGCAGACCCATAGATGCCTCCAACGTATCAGGCGTGCATGTTGCACGCGTGTGGTTTGCCGGAAACGTTTCGTACGTGTTTCCCAGCATGGTCAGCGCTCCTATTTTACGCTGCTTAACGATGCCTCTGAACAGCGATTTTGTGATATATCAGTTGAAGGCCAACTCATTGCGGGGGTGTTTCTGCGCCGCGGGCTCAAGTGGGGTACGCTAAGGTGCGAAAAACGAGTGCGCACGAATCGCACGGAGGGAGCACCTATGATTATTGAGAACCATGCGCTGTGGGGCGAGGAGCCGACCGAGGATTATCCGGCGACGTTTACGTATCTGGGTGCCGAGCCGCTGCCCGACAAGCCCAATGGCCGCCGCCCCGCGGTGATCATCTGCGGCGGAGGCGGGTTTACGCATATCGCTCCGCACGAGCAGGACCCGGTGGCGTTTGCGTTTTTGGACCGCGGCTACCAGGCCTTTGTGCTCAACTATGTGACGAGCGCCACGGGCGACGTGAGCTTTCCGCACCCGCAGGCGGACCTCGCCAAGATGGTCGCTACCGTGCGCGCCAACGCCGACGAGTGGCATGTCGATCCCAAGCGCGTGTGCATCGTGGGTTTCTCGGCGGGCGGCATGATCTGCGCCTCGTTGGCAACGCAGTGGAAGACCGGACCCTTCGCGGGCCTTGCCGGGGCTCGTCCGGAGGATATTCGTCCCGACGCCGTGGTGCTGGGCTATCCGTTGCTCGACCTTGCCTATGTGCGCGATATGCAGACGCGCGACCCGCGCATCGACCTGCGCGTGCCCAAGACGGGTGGCAAGACGGGGCGCGATTTGCTCAACGACTATCTGTCGATGGTGACGGGCGGCGAGGCGACCGATGAGCACCTGGCCGACATTTGCCCTACCACGCACGTTTCGCGTCAGATGCCCCCGACCTTTGTGTGGGGCGTTTCGGACGACAAGACGGCGCCGGTCGCGCAGGTCTACCCGTTTGCGCAGCGCATGGCCGAGGAGGGTGTTGCATGCGAGATGCACGTCTTTGACCAGGGTGGCCACGGCCTTTCGCTCGGCAACGCCAATACCGCGGTCGACAACGAGGACAAGCAGGTTTCCGTCCGTCCCTGGATCCGTCTGGCCTTCCGCTTCCTGGAACGCCATATGTAAAAGTAGACTACTTGCCCGTTTCAAAAAGTCTGCTTAGAGGAGGAGCCATGCTTGAGGGTACGTATGTGGTTTTGGCCCAGACGCCGGTGGGGAGCAAGCGCGGCGAGGTGACGTTTTCACATGGGGTGAACGGCGCGCTCAGGGCAGTACTAAACGTCAGGGGCCTCAATATCGCTCTCTCGGGTGCCCGCGCTGAGTGCGATTTCTTTGAGCTCTCGGGTACTATCTCCCACGTCTTGATGGGCAAGGCGCCCTTTACATGCACGGGGTCGGTTGAGGGTGATCGACTCACTGCTACCGCGCGGTCGGGTTCCATTTCGATCTCGCTGAGCGGTATGCGCAAAGAGCTTTCGGGGCGCACCGCATAAAGTTTGCGCAGGTAAACATCGGTATTTGACTTTATAAAATAGTTCAGAGCGCTATCATTTGTCGTTACGAGTTGGTTAGCCCCGGTAAACGGTTAACCGCGTCTAACGAAAGGATGAGCGCGTGAAGCTCGATACACTCGAGATTGGAAAGGACGCCGTTGTCGCATCGGTGGCATCGGACGATCAGGCACTCCGACAGCATATTTTGGACATGGGCCTAACTCCGGGCACCGAAGTTACCATGATGAAGTATGCCCCCATGGGCGATCCGCTCGAGATTCGCCTGCGCGGCTACGAGTTGACGCTGCGCAAGGACGATGCCGCACGCATTGAGCTCGTGGATGTGCACGACACCGATACCGGCCCGCGCGTTAACGCCGCAATCGGCACGACGGATCACCCGGCCCTGGGCGAAGGGACGTATTCGCCTCGTGCTGCCAAGACGGCCGTGCCCGAGGGCGCACCGCTGCATTTTGCCCTCGCCGGCAACCAAAACTGCGGTAAGACCACGCTGTTCAACCAGCTTACGGGCTCCAACCAGCACGTCGGTAACTTTCCCGGCGTGACGGTCGACCGCAAGGACGGCACCATCCGTAACCATCCCGAGGCAAGCGTTACCGACCTGCCCGGCATCTATTCGCTGTCTCCGTACACGGGCGAAGAGATCGTCAGTCGCCAATTTATCCTGGACGAAAACCCCGATGCCATCATCGACATTATCGACGCCACCAACATCGAACGTAACCTGTACCTGACACTGCAGCTCATGGAGCTCGACCGCCCCATGGTCATCGCGCTCAACATGATGGACGAGGTGACCGCCAATGGTGGTGCCGTAGACGTCAACCTGCTCGAGAGCCTGCTGGGCGTGCCTGTTGTTCCCATTAGCGCTGCCCGCAACGAGGGCATTGGCGAGTTGGTGGATCATGCCTTGCACGTGGCGCGGTTCCGCGAGCGCCCCGGTCGCCTGGACTTCTGCGCGCCCGATGGTCCAGACGGCGGCGCGCTGCATCGCTGCATTCACGGCATCGCCAACCTTATCGAGGACCATGCCGCGACGGCGCATATCCCGGTGCGTTTTGCGGCGACCAAGCTGGTTGAGGGCGACGAGCTGGTGACCGAGGCGCTTCATCTGGACCGTAACGAACTTGACGCCATCGAGCACATCATTACCCAGATGGAGGGTGAGGCCGGTACCGACCGTCTATCTGCACTGGCTGACATGCGCTTCGGCTTTATCGGCGACGTGTGTGGGCGCTGCGTCGTCAAGCCGCACGAGAGCCGCGAGCACGTGCGTTCCGTCAAGATCGACCGCATCCTGACGGGTCGCTACACGGCCATTCCAGCGTTCCTGGTGATCATGGGTCTCGTCTTTTGGCTGACGTTTGGCGTGATCGGCGCGGCGTTGCAGGGACTTATGGAGGACGGCATCGCTGCCATCATCGCCTCGGCCGATGCGGGCCTCAAGGCGTTCGGCACCAACGACGTGGTGCGCTCGCTGGCTGTCGACGGCGTGCTTACGGGCGTGGGCAGCGTGCTGACCTTCCTGCCGATTATCGTCGTGCTCTTTTTGTTCCTCTCCATTCTGGAAGACTCCGGCTACATGGCGCGTGTGGCCTTTGTCATGGATAAAGTGCTGCGTCGCTTTGGCCTGTCGGGCCGCAGCTTCGTGCCTATGCTCGTCGGTTTTGGCTGCACCGTGCCGGCTATCATGTCGACCCGTACGCTCCCATCCGAGCACGACCGCAAGATGACGGTCATGCTCACGCCGTTCATGAGCTGTTCGGCCAAGTTGCCGGTCTACGGTCTGCTGTGCGGGGCATTCTTCCCGCAGGCGACAGTTCCCGCCATGGTCTCGCTCTATCTGATTGGTATCGTGGTCGGCTGCATTGCCGCCCTGGTGCTCAACCGCACGGCATTTAAGGGCGACCCGGTGCCGTTTATCATGGAGCTTCCCAATTACCGCCTGCCGAGCGTCAAGACGACGGTGATGCTGGCATGGGATAAGGCCAAGGACTTTATTACCAAGGCCTTTACCATTATCTTTGCCGCCACCGTGGTCATCTGGTTCCTCCAGACGTTCGATATCCGCTTTAATGTGGTCGCCGATCAGTCGCAGAGTCTGCTTGCCGGTCTGGGTAGCATCATCGCGCCGGTGTTGGCCCCACTCGGTTTTGGCGACTGGCGTGCGTCGACGGCGCTCGTCACCGGACTCATTGCCAAGGAGAGCGTCATCTCGACGCTCACGGTGCTTTTGGGCGCAGCGTCGCCCGCGGCGCTGTCGACCATGTTTTCGCCGTTTACCGCCTACGTGTTCCTGGTCTTTACGCTGCTGTACCCGCCCTGCGTAGCGGCAATCGGCGCCGTCAAGAGCGAGTTGGGCGCGCGCTATGCCGTGGCCGTGTTCGCGTTTCAGGTGACGGTCGCCTGGATCGTGGCGTTTGTCGTGCATTCGGCGGGCATATTGCTGGGGCTGGCTTAGTTATTTATTGATGGCGCAACCTCTGTGTATTGAGTTGATTACGGCCCCGCATCTGTTGCTGACGGATGCGGGGCCGTTGCTATATAATCGCCCATCGCTCAAGACAATCGGAGGGGGTTCCTACATGACTCAGGCAAGACAAGATGGCATCTCGCTCAAGCAGTGGCTCCCGCTTATCGGGCTTGCCTGCTGTTCGTTCGTGTTCAACACATCAGAGTTCATGCCCATTGGCCTTCTGACTGATATTGCCGCATCGTTCTCGCTCACCGAGGCCCAGGCAGGCATCATGATTTCGGTCTACGCCTGGGGTGTCATGCTGCTGTCGCTGCCACTCATGGTGTTTGCCTCGCGCTTTGAGTTCAAGCGGATGCTGCTGGGCGTTTTGGCCGTGTTTTCGCTCGGCCAGTTCTTGTCCGCCTTGGCGCCCACCTATCCTATTTTGGTTTGCGCGCGTCTGGTGGTCGCCTGCGCGCATGCCGTGTTCTGGTCGGTCGCCTCGATCATGGCTTCGCGCCTGGTCGACACCCGCCATGGGGCGCTCGCCATCAGCATAATCGCCACGGGCTCGTCCATCGCGCAGATTTTTGGCCTGCCGATCGGCCGCGCCATCGGGCTGGCCGTGGGCTGGCGCATGACATTCGCCGTGGTCGGTGCCTTCTCTGCCGCCGCGGTGGTGTACCAAGCCGCGGTGTTTCCGGCTATGCCGGCGGGTGAGCGCTTTACCGTCAAACAGCTGCCCGTGCTGCTCAAGAACCCGTTCCTGATCGCGCTCTACGCGGTCACGGTCTTTATGGCAACCGGCTATTACGCAAGCTACAGCTATATTGAGCCCTTCCTGGCGCAGGTCGCGCACGTCGATGCGGGCGCCATCACCATGACGCTGACGGCGTTTGGCTGCTCTGGTCTGCTCGGAAGCTGGCTGTTTGGCCGCCTGTTCGACGGGCATCGCTTCCCGTTCTTGGCTATTACGCTCTCCGGCGTGCCGGTGGCTCTGCTGCTTATGGCCCCCGCAGCCTCGGCGCTCGTGTTGGTGCTTGCCGTCTGCGCACTGTGGGGTTGCTGCGCCACGGCCTTTAACGTGGCGTTTCAGGCCGAGCTCATCAAGTACACGCCCGCGGATTCGTCGGCTGTCGCCATGTCGATCTTCTCGGGTCTGTTCAATCTGGGTATCGGCACGGGGACCGCAATCGGCGGCGCCGTGGTTTCGGGTCCCGGTATCGCTTGGATCGGCTTCGCGGGCGGGGCGATTGCCGTCGTGGGCGTCATTCTCGCCATCACGGTGATGTTCCCAGCCATCCGCCGCGCCAAGCCCGTCGCCTAATCACGTCCCCTCATCAGTTGCGGTGGAATAGTTCCTGTTTAAGGCCTCTGAAGGCCCAGGCAGGAACTATTTCACCGCAACTTATTTTGGGGAAGAGGATACAAGCCGGGCATACAATGGATGTCGTTGTGTTGAGCTTACCGGGAGGTTGCTATGTGGGCATACGAGACGACGTTCTATCAGATCTATCCGCTGGGCTTTTGCGGAGCTCCGCGCGAAAACGCCGCGCCCGTTGCCGAAGATGAGCTCGCCCAGGCTGCCAACGCCGCGCCCAACCCCGATGCGCCCATCATGAAGATCGCCAAATGGGCCGACTACCTGCAAAAACTCGGTATCGGCGCTGTGCTCATCAACCCGCCGCTCGAATCCGACAGCCATGGCTACGACACGCGCAGCCTGCGTCATATCGACCGTCGCCTGGGTGGGGATGCCGACTTTGCCGCCGCGTGCGAGACGCTGCATACCCATGGCATCCGCGTGGTGCTCGACGCCGTCTTCAACCACGTCGGTCGCGGCTTTTGGGCCTTCCGCGATGTGCAGGAGCGTAAGTGGGACTCGCCCTACAAGGATTGGTTCCACATTAGCTTTGACGGCGACTCCTGCTACGGCGACGGCTTTTGGTACGAGGGCTGGGAAGGCCATTTTGAGCTTGTGAAGCTCAACCTGCAAAACCCCGCCGTGGTCGATTACCTGCTTGAGTCCGTGCGCCGCTGGGCCGAGGTCTTTGGCGTCGACGGCCTGCGCCTGGACGTTGCCTATATGCTCGACCGCGACTTTATGCGCCGCCTGCACGTCTTTACCCGTGAGCTCAAGCCCGACTTTGTGCTGATCGGCGAGACGCTCCACGGCGACTACAACCAAATCGTCAACGACGAGATGCTCGACTCCTGCACCAACTACGAGTGCTACAAGGGCCTGTACTCCAGCTTTAACTCGGTCAACATGTTCGAGATCGCCCATTCGCTGCACCGCCAGTTTGGCGGCGATCCGTGGTGCATCTACCGCGGCAAACATCTGCTGTCGTTTGTCGACAACCACGATGTGCCGCGCCTGGCAAGTATCCTCACCGACAAGTCGTGTCTGCGTCCCGCCTACGGCATGCTCTTTGGCATGCCGGGCATCCCGTGCGTCTACTATGGCAGCGAGTGGGGAATTGCCGGCGAAAAGGGTGACCCCGATGGCGACTGGGCGCTGCGACCTGCGCTCAATGAGCCTGCGCCCAACGAGCTGACGGCGTTCATCACGCAGCTTGCGCACCTTCGCTCGGCCGACGACGCGGCTGCCCGTGCTCTCAACTACGGTGCCTATCGCAACGTGGTGATCCAGAACAAGCAGCTGCTGTTCGAGCGCGCCTGTGACGGCGCGACGGTACTCGTGGCGGTGAATGCCGTGGGTGAGCCTTACACCTTTGGCGCCGGCGAGCTCAACGGGTCCTTCGTCGACCTGCTTGCCGACGATGCGCCCACGGTCGAGCTGACGGGTACCCTTGAGCTTGCACCCTACGAGGTGCGCTATCTGTTGAGAGCCTAGCCCATGGCCGTGTCTGACGAGGGCTATCAACATATTGAGCATGGGTTTGAGCCCGTGTTTGACGAGCACTCGCGCGTTTTGGTGCTCGGGTCGTTTCCCTCGGTGCTTTCGCGCGCCAATGCCTTTTATTACGGCAACCCTCAGAATCGCTTTTGGCGTGTGATGGCCACGTGCCTCGGTATGCCTGTGCCGCCCAACGAGGGCGATCCTTTGGCAAGCGATGAGCCCGCGACGCTCGATGCCTCCATTGCCGCCAAGCGGGCCATGCTGCTGAACGGCGGCGTGGCCCTGTGGGATGTGGTCGAGAGCTGCGACCTTAAGGGCTCGAGCGACGCGAGCATCCGCAACGTTGTGCCGGCACATATCGAGCGCATTACCGATGCCGCGTCGATTGAGGTCGTTGTCTGTAACGGCGGTACGGCAGGGCGACTCTACAAACGCTACTTGCAAGATCGGACGGGGCTGCCTGCTATTGTCCTGCCCTCGACAAGTCCCGCCAATGCCGCCTGGCGCCTGGAGCGTCTTGTTGAGCGTTGGCACGAAGCCGTTGACTGGGCTGTTATTTAATTTAGATTTTTGTTTGAGCGTGGGCGCCCAGACGTTTCAGAACGCCTCGCCAGATCGGCGCGGGCACGGCTGGCTCGGCGCAAACCATGCCGTCGGCGTCGACGTTGGCGGCATTGCCGCCGCCAAGTCGCTGTGCATGCTCGACGGAGCAGCCCATGCGCACAGCGCCCACAAGCTTATCCATCGCTTCCGAAAACGGTCGCCGCAAGAGTCCCATGCGCGGAGAGCGACGAAGCGCTGCGATGCCGCCGCCGGAACAGATGACAACGCCGCCACACCACAATTGGTCATGGCGCTCACATGCCTTGTGCAGGCGAACGGCGGTCCCACGCGCCTGCTCAGCGCCCCGTTGTGCGGCTCGAATCACGGCATAGACACGCGCTCCCGTACTGCCAAAGCGCTCAAGCGCCTGCTCGATAGCTGTCAACGTCTCATCGTCAGCCACGTCTTCAATGGCCAGCACGATGCCATCGGCAACGCTGCCGGCGTCATTTGTCTTCGAGCCGACTGGGCGGGGGAGTACAGTGCCGGAAAGCTGAGCATAGGCGGCGATGGCATCCTGTAGGTCCCAGAGCAAAAAATCAAGATCGGCGCTATTGGGAATGCTGATATACGCAATGGTCTGCAACGTTTTTGGTGCATCGCCGCGTGCGGTCGTCTCCATGCCGCCTCCTTTCCGGTTGGTTTCCGTTTAGGTTACACCGTCTGGTGGCGCCCCGCCGCGCTATCCTAGTGCAACCCTTACGAAAGGAACGCCATGCGTCTGCCCATGAATACCTCGCTTGCCACGCTCAAGCCCTCCGGTATCCGCCGGATTAACGCGCTCGCCGCCCAGCATCCGGGGTGCATCGCGCTCGCGCTCGGCGAGCCCGATTTTCCCACGCCCGATGTGATTAGCGCCGAGGTGACCGCCGCACTGGACCGCGGTGACACGCACTATCCGCCCAACAACGGTCGCCCCGCCCTGCGTGAGGCGTTATCTGCCTACATGGGGGACGCGGGCCTTACGTTTTCGGCTGACGAGGTCATCCTAACCGACGGCGCGACCGAGGCCCTGTCGGCAACATTCATGGCTATGCTCAACCCCGGCGACGAGGTCATCATCCCCACGCCGGCCTTTGGCCTGTACGAGAGCATCGTCGTGGCCAACCACGCCAAAGCGGTCTTTTTGGATACGGAGCCTGCGCAATTCCAGATTGATGAGGAGGCGCTTCGTGCCTGCGTGACGCCGGCGACCAAGGCCATCGTCATCTGCTCGCCCAACAATCCTACGGGCTGTATCCTCAACGCGGCTTCGCTCGACGCCGTGGCGCGCGTGGCGGAGCAGGCGGGCATCTACGTGGTCTGCGACGACGTATACAACCGCTTGGTTTATGTGGGTGGCTACGAGCGCTTTACCCAGCGCCACCCGGAGCTGCGCGAGCAGACGGTGATCATCGAGAGCTTCTCCAAGCCCTGGGCCATGACCGGCTGGCGCCTGGGCTGGCTCGCAGCAGCGGCACCCGTCATCGCCGAGATCGCAAAAGCTCACCAATACCTAGTATCGAGCGCCGTCTCCTTCGAGATGGACGCCGCAGCTCGAGCCCTGACCGTCGACCCAACCCCCATGCTCAAAGTCTACCGAGCCCGCCGCGAACGCGTACTCGCAGCCTTATACGCCATGGGCCTCGACGTAGTAGAGCCCGCAGGAGCCTTCTATACCTTCCCGAGCATCAAACAATTCGGCCTGACAAGCGAAGACTTCTGCATCAAAGCCATCAAAGAGGCCAACGTAGCCCTAGTCCCGGGCGACTGCTTCGGCACCGAAGGCCACGTCCGCCTCAGCTATTGCGTTTCCGATAAAGACCTGGACGAAGGCCTCCGCCGCCTGTCCACCTTCCTTTCAACCCTGTAGCCCAACGGGACCCAACCCATCAGCCCACCGACCTAAGGGTTATGCGTGGGGCGCGCCGGCCAACGGGCACGAGGATTCGCAACAAAGGCAACGTAGCTCCGGTCGGGAGGGGCAGGGCGAGTTTTCCGTAGATTCCGCACGAGCCGAAGGCCACTTAATGTGGCCTTCGTGCGAGCCCAGGACTTGACCGAGCGGAAAACTCGCCCTGCCCCTCCCGACCGGAGCGTATGCAGGGTTTGTGTGCGAATCCTCGTGCCCGTTGACCGACGCCGGGGTCCCCGCCATAATACTTTCGGTTCACGCACGAATCCGCTGCCAGAGACAGCCGGTGCAAACGGGCATCGCCCGCGAGCTTAATGGGACTTCCCGCCAGCCGAGGTGGTCGAGTAGATATGTCTTCTCGCCCCCGTCGCTCATGCAGCGCGGGGGCTTTCTTTTTGGACATGCCCCCGTCACGTCCTTGTGGCGGACCGTGCCCGGAAAGAATTCGAGGAGGTGTAATTCATGCCCCAGCAGTACAAAATCGACAAGGTTGCAGAGATCGAGTCCCGTATCGCCGAGAACGCCGGTCTGTTCGTCGTCAACTACAACGGTCTGACGGTTAAGCAGGCTCAGGAGCTGCGTCATCAGCTTCGCGAGTGCGGCGCCGAGATGAAGGTCTACAAGAACAACCTGGTCAAGATCGCTCTCAAGAACCAGGAGCAGCCCGAGATCGACGAGATCCTCGCGGGCCCCGTCGCTTATGTGTTCTACGAGACCGAGCCGGTCGAGGCCGCTAAGGCCCTTAAGGACTTCTCCGCTAAGTCCAAGGGCGTCCTTGAGATCAAGGGCGGTATCTCCGACGGCAAGGCCGTTTCCGCTGATGATGTTAAGGCTATCGCCGAGCTGCCCACCAAGGATCAGCTTCTCGGCCAGATCGCCGGCCTCATCTCCGGTTTCGCTCGCGACATCGCTGTCTGCGTCAACGGCGTTTCCTCTGGTCTCGCTCGTTCGATCCAGCAGGTCTCCGAGCAGAAGGCAGCCTAGTTGCTGTTTTCACCCGCGGCGGCAACGCCGCACCCCTGGCGCATTCGCGCCGTGTTTTAACTGATCTCCGTGCACAGACACGGAAACCGAAAGGACTTAGAAATGGCTAAGCTTACCACCGATGAGATCATCGATGCTCTTAAGGAAATGACCCTTCTCGAGGCTTCCGAGCTCGTCAAGGCTATCGAGGACACCTTCGGCGTTTCCGCCGCTGCTCCTGCCGCTGTTGTCGCCGCTCCCGCTGCTGGCGCTGCTGAGGCCGAGGAGAAGACCGAGTTTGACGTCGTGCTCGAGGGCTTCGGCGACAACAAGATCCAGGTCATCAAGGCCGTCCGTGAGCTCACCAACCTTGGCCTGAAGGAGGCCAAGGAGGTCGTCGAGGGCGCTCCCAAGGCTGTTCTCGAGGGTGCCAAGAAGGAGGACGCCGAGGCTGCCAAGGAGAAGCTCGAGGCTGCTGGCGCTGCTGTCACCCTCAAGTAATCAGGCTTTCTCGCCAGATTTCTTTGCAGACGGGGTTCGCATTGCGAGCCCCGTCTTTTTTGTTTTTCGGTCCCTCGACATCGGTAGCTCAAACTGCCATGTTCTGTGATTTGCGTCGTATCGGGCACCCTGCCGTTGGGCAATAAAATTGCACCATTCGAGCAATAATTTGCGTTGACCTGCTGAAGAATTGTCTCTGCCTTGTAGCGACATATAGTTCCAGCGGTAAGATGCTTAGGTATCGCAATTTGGTCTGCGGCTGTGTGCCGCACGCATGGGGCGCTTTTGCGCCTGCGAAAGGATCTTTGAATAACATGAAGGCAATCATCCCCGCCGCCGGTCTTGGCACGCGTTTTCTGCCTGGCACCAAGTGCACGCCCAAAGAGATGCTGCCGGTGCTCGACAAGCCCGTCATTCAGTACGTCGTCGAGGAGGCGCTCGACCCCGAGGAAGTCGACGACGCCATCATCGTTACTTCTCCCGGTAAGCCCGAGCTACTGAACTACTTCCAGCCCGATCGCTCGCTCGAGAACCTGCTGCGCGAGCGCGGCAAGAACGCCTATGCCGATGCCGTCGCCCACGCTGGCGGTATGCCGGTCGACTTCCGTTATCAGTACGAGCCCAAGGGCCTCGGCCATGCTATCCGCTCTGCTGCCGACGCCGTGGCAGGGGAGAACTTCCTGGTTCTTCTGGGCGACTACGTTGTGCCTAATCGCGACATCTGCGACAAGATGCTCGCCGTTTCCAAGGAGCACGGTGGAGCTTCGGTTATCGCCGTCGCTGCTTGCTCGCCCGAGGAAGTCAGCCGCTACGGCGTTATCGCCGGCGAGCGCGTCGGTTCGCTCGAGGGCGCCGAGGACGTTGCCGATGCAGAGCCGGGCGCTGTCTGGCGCATCGGCGGTCTGGTCGAGAAGCCCGCTCCCGAGGCGGCTCCGTCCAACCTGTACATTGTCGGCCGTTATCTGCTGAGCCCGCTGGTCATGGACCTGCTCGCTGATCAGCAGGCCGGCAAGGGCGGCGAGATTCAGCTCACCGACGCCATGGCCCGCTCGCTCGATCGCGAGGCTATGTACGCTGTCGTTATCGACCCGCTGTCGGGCTACGACACCGGCACCCCGTCTGGCTGGATGGCAACCAACGCCCTCATGGCCGCAAGCGATCCTCGCTTTGCCGATGCCTTCTGGGACGCCATCGACGAGCGCGGCGGATTGATGCGCAAGTAAGCCTTCGGACATCGACATTTACGGGCGCGGACCTCGGTTCGCGCCCGTTTTTTATAAGAGCTGCGATTGCCGGCTCTCTGTTCACAGAAAATATATGAACAGATGTTCGATACACATACATCTACCTGCGTATTTTCTGTCGAAAAACTTTGCTACTCCAAAAACTCAATCGCGTCAAGGCTTTTCTTGCCCAACGGTCGGTACCTGATAAACTATTAGGTTGCGATAACTGGCGAAGCTATGCCTCGCCAATCCACCGAGCATTTCCGTGAAGGAGGAAAAACCTGGTGACCTACGCATACACTGCCACTGAGCGCAAGCGCGTCAGCTTCGGGAAAATCCCGGAGGCCATGGAGCTCCCCAACCTTATCTCTGTTCAAAGGGAATCCTTTGAGCGTTTTAAGGACGAGGGTCTTCGTGAGGCGTTCAAGGAATCCAGCCCCATCCAGAGCCAGAACCATGTTCTCGAGGTTACCTTCGGCGAGCATCAGTTCGGCGACCCCGCGCACACCGTCGAGGAGTGCCGCGAGAAGGATATGACCTATCAGGCTCCGCTTCTGACCGACGTCCGTCTCACCAACAAGGAGACCGGCGAGATCAAGGAGCAGCTCGTCTTCATGGGCGACTTCCCCATGATGACCGATCAGGGCACCTTCATCATCAACGGTACCGAGCGCATCGTCGTCTCGCAGCTCGTCCGCTCCCCGGGCGTGTACTACAGCTCCGAGATGGATTCGGGCAAGCAGATCTACAAGGCCCAGATCATCCCGTCCCGCGGTGCCTGGCTTGAGTTTGAGGTCGACAAGCGCGACCAGCTCATGGTCTCC
Organism: Collinsella sp.; assembly: GCA_019414645.1. GTDB lineage: Bacteria > Actinomycetota > Coriobacteriia > Coriobacteriales > Coriobacteriaceae > Collinsella. Next base: position 134,296 of record DXLP01000001.1, on the reverse strand, counting down.
ATCGACCGTAAGCGCAAGCAGAGCGCCACGATGTTCCTGCGCGCCCTTGGCATTGCCGTCACCAACGACGACATCATCGAGCTGCTCGGCAACTCCGATGTGATCAAGCGCACCCTGGAGCGCGACACCGCCCTCACTCGCGAGGACGCCCTCATCGAGATCTACCGTCGTCTGCGCCCGGGCGAGCCTCCCACCGTGGACGCTTCCCGCAGCCTGCTCGAGGGCCTGCTCTTTAACCCGCAGCGCTACGATCTGGCCCGCGTCGGTCGTTACAAGGTCAACAAGAAGCTCAACCTCACCACCGAGGAGGAGGTCACGGTGCTCACCGACGAGGATATCGTCGCGACGCTGCGTTACCTGCTGTCCCTCGCTGCCGGCGAGCAGGGCTTCAAGGTCGATGACATCGACCACTTTGGCAACCGCCGCATCCGTACCGTCGGCGAGCTCGTCGCCAACCAGTTCCGTATCGGCATGAGCCGTATGGAGCGCGTCGTCCGTGAGCGCATGAGCTCCCAGGACATCGACGAGATCACCCCGCAGTCGCTCATCAACATTCGCCCGATCGTGGCCTCCATCAAGGAGTTCTTCGGTTCCTCGCAGCTCTCGCAGTTCATGGACCAGGCGAACCCCCTGACCGGTCTGACCCACAAGCGCCGTCTGTCCGCACTCGGCCCTGGCGGTCTTGCCGGCCACAAGTCCGGCTCCAGCCGCCGTACCAACGTGCCGACGGCCGTCCGCGACGTCCACAACTCGCACTACAGCCGCATGTGCCCGATCGAGACCCCCGAAGGCCCCAACATCGGCCTGATCGGCTCGCTCGCCCTCTACGCCCGCGTCAACGAGTACGGCTTCATCGAGGCTCCGTTCCGTCGCGTCGAGAACGGCGTTGCCACCGACCAGATCGACTGGATGACCGCTGACGAGGAAGAGAAGCACGTCATCGCGCCGGCCAACACGCCGCTCGATCCCAAGACCAACGAGTTCATCACGACCGATGCCGAGGGCAAGCTTGTCCGCCCGCACACCGTGATCGCCCGTACCCGCGACTTCGACGGCTCCTTCGGCGCTCCCGCCGACGTGCCTGTCGAGGACGTCGACTACATGGACGTCTCGCCGCGTCAGATGCTCTCCGTCGCAGCCACGCTGATCCCGTTCCTCGAGCACGACGACGCCAAGCGTACGCTGATGGGCGCTAACATGCAGCGCCAGGCCGTGCCGCTGGTTCACCCTGCCGCTCCCTATGTCGGTACCGGCATGGAGCGTCGCGCCGCTCTGGACTCCGGCGAGGTCACCCTGGCCAAGAACGCCGGCGAGGTCATCTTTGCCGACGCCGCCAAGATCATCGTCAAGCATGCCGGCGGCATGGACGAGTATCACCTGGCCAAGTACCAGCGCTCCAACCAGTCCACCTGCATCAACCACCGTCCGCTCGTGCGCGTCGGTGACACAGTTGAGCAGGGCGAGCCCCTGGCTGACGGTCCCTCGACCGATCATGGCGAGCTCGCACTGGGCCAGAACCTTACCGTGGCATACATGCCGTGGGAAGGCTTTAACTACGAGGACGGTATCGTCGTGTCCGAGCGCCTGGTGGCCGAGGACCTGCTGACGACCATCAACATCACCCGTCACGAGATCGACGCCCGCGACACCAAGCTCGGCCCCGAGGAGATCACCCGCGAGATCCCGAACCTCTCCGAGGACATGCTTGCCAACCTCGACGAGGACGGCATCATCCGCATCGGCGCCGAGGTCGGCCCTGGCGACATCCTGGTCGGCAAGGTCACGCCTAAGGGCGAGAGCGCTCTGACCGCCGAGGAGCGCCTGCTGCGCGCCATCTTCGGTGCCAAGGCCCACGACGTCCGCGACACCTCCCTTAAGATGCCTCACGGCGCTTACGGCCGCGTCATCGACGTCGTCCGTTTTAGCCGCGAGAACGGCGACGACCTGGCTCCCGGCGTCAACGAGCAGGTGCGCGTCTACGTCGCCCAGCGTCGTAAGATCCAGCAGGGCGATAAGATCGCCGGTCGCCACGGCAACAAGGGTGTTATCTGCAACGTTCTGCCGGTCGAGGACATGCCCTACATGGCTGACGGTACCCCGATCGACGTTATCCTCAACCCGCTGGGCGTTCCTTCGCGTATGAACGTCGGCCAGCTGCTCGAGTGCCACCTTGGCTGGGCTGCTGCCTGCGGTTGGGATACCGAGCAGGCCGACTCCGACAAGTACGTCCCCGGTCCGTTCTTCACCGCGACGCCCGTCTTCGACGGCGCCAAGGAGGACGAGATCGCCGAGGTCATCCGTCGTGCCAACAAGAACATGCTCAACAAGGCCACCGCTGCCTTTGGCGATCACATGCGCCCCGAGTTCGTCACCCAGCTTGACGAGCGCGGCAAGACCCGCCTGTTCGACGGCCGCACCGGCGAGGAGTTCCGCGAGCCCATTACCGTGGGTACGTCCTACATCCTCAAGCTCGGCCACATGGTCGACGACAAGATCCACGCCCGTTCGACCGGCCCTTACAGCCTGGTTACCCAGCAGCCTCTGGGCGGCAAGGCTCAGTTCGGCGGCCAGCGCTTCGGCGAGATGGAAGTTTGGGCACTGTACGCTTACGGTGCTTCCAACGTCCTGCAGGAGATCCTGACCGTCAAGTCCGACGATACCGTGGGCCGCGTCAAGACCTACGAGTCCATCGTCAAGGGCGAGAACGTTCCTGTCCCGGGTATCCCCGAGTCCTTCAAGGTTCTCGTCAAGGAGATCCGTTCCCTCGCGCTGGACATCGAGCCCATGCACGATGCCGACGAGGACGCCTCCGCCCCTGTGTCCGCCGAGGAGACCTCTGCTCTCGACGACCTGGCTGCGCTCGCCGGCGTTGACGCCGACGTCGAGGCCCAGGATGCCGAGACCGCCGAGGCACCCGAGGCTGTCGCCGCCACGACCACTGATAAGGAGTAGTTGACTGTGGCAGATTTCGAAGCTACTGATTTTGACTCGGTAAAGATCTCCCTTGCCTCCGCCGACCAGATCCGTTCCTGGTCGCACGGTGAGGTCAAGAAGCCGGAGACCATCAATTACCGTACCCTCAAGCCCGAGAAGGACGGCCTGTTCTGCGAGAAGATCTTCGGTCCCGCCAAGGACTGGGAGTGCTCCTGCGGCAAGTACAAGGGCATCCGCTTTAAGGGCATCGTCTGCGAGCGCTGCGGCGTCGAGGTCACCTCGGCCAAGGTGCGTCGCGACCGCATGGGCCACATCGAGCTCGCTGCTCCCGTGTCCCACATCTGGTACTTCAAGAGCCCCACGAGCTTCCCGATGAGCCGTATGCTCGACATCAAGTCCAAGGACCTCGAGAAGGTTCTGTACTTTGCCAGCTACATCATCACCGAGGTTGACTACGAGGCTCGCGAGGCCGACGCCGACGACCTGCGCGAGGAGCTCGCCGCCGATCTGGAAGAGATCGATGCCGAGTGCGCTCGCCAGATCGAGTCCCTCAAGGAGCAGGGCGACCCCGAGAACTTTGACGAGTTCTCCGACGAGGAGCCGCTGACCCCCGAGGAGATCGCCTCCGGCATCGTCGACATCGAGGAAGAGTGCAAGGACGAGAAGCAGCTCCGTACGGACGCCTTCAACGCCTTCATGAAGCTCACCGAGCGCGACCTCATTTCCGATGAGCCGCTGTTCCGCGAGATGACCCGTTACTACTCCATGTACTTCAAGGGTGGTATGGGTGCCGAGGCTGTCCGCGACTTGCTCGCTGCCATCGACCTCCCCTCCGAGGCCGAGAAGCTCAAGGCCATCATCGCCGACGAGGATTCCCAGAAGCAGAAGCGCGAGAAGGCCGTCAAGCGCCTTGAGGTCGTTGACGCCTTCCTGAAGGGCGGCAACGACCCCGCGAACATGATCCTGGATGTCATCCCGGTCATTCCGCCCGATCTGCGCCCGATGGTCCAGCTCGACGGCGGCCGCTTCGCCGCGTCCGACCTCAACGACCTGTACCGTCGCGTGATCAACCGTAACAACCGACTCAAGCGCCTGCTCGACCTGGACGCCCCTGCGATCATCGTGAACAACGAGAAGCGCATGCTCCAGGAGTCCGTGGATGCCCTGTTCGACAACGGCCGTCGTGGTCGCCCGGTCTCTGGCCGTGGCGGTCGCCCGCTCAAGTCGCTCGCCGAGGCCCTCAAGGGCAAGCAGGGTCGTTTCCGTCAGAACCTGCTGGGCAAGCGTGTCGACTACTCCGGCCGTTCGGTAATCGTTACCGACCCCAAGCTGCTGCTGCACCAGTGCGGTCTGCCCAAGACCATGGCGCTGGAGCTCTTCAAGCCCTTCGTCATGAAGCGCCTGGTCGAGCTTGGCAAGGTCGAGAACATCAAGGGCGCCAAGCGCGCTATCGACCGCGGTGCCACCTTTGTGTGGGACATCCTCGAAGAGGTCATCGACGGCCGCGTCGTGCTGCTCAACCGTGCACCGACCCTGCACCGTCTGTCCATCCAGGCCTTTGAGCCGGTGCTGGTCGAGGGCAAGGCTATCCACCTGCACCCGCTGGTCTGCTCGCCCTTCAACGCCGACTTCGACGGCGACCAGATGTCTGTCCACGTGCCGCTGTCCAGCCAGGCTCAGGCCGAGGCCCGCGTGCTCATGCTCTCTGCGAATAACCTGCGCTCGCCGGCATCCGGCAAGCCGGTCAACATCCCCTCGCAGGACATGATCATCGGTGTGTACTACCTCACCCAGGTCCGCGAGGGCCTGCCGGGCGAGAACCACGTGTTCTCGAGCTTCGATGACGCGCTGCACGCCTATGACTGCCGCTCCGAGGTCGACATGCAGGCCAAGATCCAGGTCCGCGTGTCCGCTGCCGATGCCAACGTCATCAACGAGGACGGCACCCGTATCTTCCGCGTCAAGAACGGCAAGAACGAGTTCGTCGACTACGACGTCACCGGTAACAAGACCGCGCGCTTCGAGACCTCTATCGGCCGCATCATCTTCAACCGCCAGTGCCTGCCCGAAGACTATGAGTTCATGAACTACAAGATGGTCAAGGGCGACGTTGCCAAGCTGGTTGCGGACTGCTGCGATCGCTATCCCGAGGCCAAGGTCGGCCCGATCCTCGACGCCATCAAGTACTCCGGCTTCCACTACGCTACCCGCGCCGGCCTCACCATCTCGGTGTGGGACGCTCTCATCCCTGCCGAGAAGCAGGAGCTGCTCGATCGCGCCCAGGCCAACGTCGACCAGATCAACGAGTACTTCGAGGAGGGCTTCATCAACGAGACGGAGCGCCACATCGAAGTCGTTAACGAGTGGACCGCTTGTACCGATAAGGTCGCAGCGCTCATGCTCGACATGTTCGACGAGGAGAACCCGCTGTACATGATGGCCGACTCCGGCGCCCGTGGTTCTAAGACCCAGCTGCGTCAGCTCGGCGGCATGCGTGGCCTGATGGCAGACATGTCCGGCGAGACGATCGACCTTCCCATTAAGGCGAACTTCCGCGAGGGTCTGCTGCCGCTCGAGTACTTCATTTCGACCTACGGCGCCCGTAAGGGCCTGGTCGATACCGCATCCCACACCTCGGACTCTGGTTATCTGACCCGTCGTCTGGTCGATGTGGCCCAGGACGTCATCGTCCGCGAGGAGGACTGCGGTACGCACGAGGGCGTCACCTACAACCTCATCATCCCCGGCACCACCGACCTCAACACCGACCTCGTCGGCCGTTGCTTCATTGAGGACGTCGTGGCTCCCGATGGCACCGTGCTCTTTGAGCAGGACGGCTACATCGAGAAGGTCGCCGACATCCAGAAGATGGTCGATGCCGGCCTTAAGAAGGTCAAGCTTCGCGCGCTGCTCACCTGCCGCTCCAAGTACGGCGTGTGCCAGAAGTGCTACGGCTGGGATCTTTCCACCCGTCGCCCGGTCGCTATCGGTACTGCCGTCGGCATTATTGCTGCCCAGTCCATCGGCGAGCCCGGTACGCAGCTTACGATGCGTACCATTCACTCCGGCGGCGTCGCTGGCGTCGACGATATTACGCAGGGTCTGCCTACGGTCAGCCGTATGTTCGATATCGTCGGCAACGTCAACGAGAAGATTCTGGGTCGCGAGGCCGAGCTGGCTCCGTACTCCGGTCACCTCTCGATTAAGCCCGAGAAGTCCGAGTACGTGCTGACGCTCACCGACTCCGAGGACCACACCCGTGTCCTCGACGAGCGCCGCGTCCCCGCTTCGGTGCGCTTTATGCCTGAGATCGAGGACGGCTGCGAGGTTCGCGCCGGCGACCAGATCACCAAGGGCTTCGTCAACTTCCGCAACCTGCGCAAGCTGACCGACATCGAGTCGACGATGCACACCTTCGTCGAGAGCGTCAAGGACGTCTACACCAGCCAGGGCGTCGACCTGAACGACAAGCACATCGAGGTGCTCGCACGTCAGATGCTGCGTCGCGTTCAGATCACCAACCCCGGTGACTCCAAGTACCTGCTTGGTCAGTACGTCGACCGCTATGAGTTCGCCGACGAGGTCGAGCGCGTTGCCCGTCTGGGCGGTCAGGCTCCTGTGGCCGAGCCCGTCATCCTGGGTACGCTCAAGGTTGCGTCCAACATCGACTCCTGGCTGTCGAGCGCTTCGTTCATCCGTACCGCCGGCGTCCTTACCGAGGCTGCCATCGAGGGGAAGGTCGACCACCTGCTCGACCTTAAGTCCAACGTCATCGTCGGTAAGAAGATCCCGGCTGGTACCGGCCTCAAGCCGTATGCCAACGCCAAGCTGACGTATCGCACGGCCGACGGCTACGTGGACATCGACGGTCCGGCTTCGCCCAACGCCAAGTCGCTGCCCGAGTGGGCTCCGGTGGAGCTCAAGGACCTGGACGAGCAGCTCCCGCAGCAGCTCGACTGGGCCGGCTACGACGAGTTCGGCGGTGCTGACGGTTCGTTCACCCGCAACGGCCACACCATCTCCGCCGAGAAGGCTCGCCTGTACCTGTTCGACGACCTGGGCGTGTCGCAGCGCTGGACCAACAAGTTCAGCGAGGTCGGCATCGAGACGGTCGGCGACCTGGTTGGCAAGTCCGAGGAGGATCTGCTGCGCATCGACGGCATCGGTGCCAAGGCGATTGAGGAGCTCCGTGACGGCCTCGAGGCCCACGATCTGCTCTACATCCTCGAGAACAACGACGACGTTGCCGACGAGGAAGACCTCTCGCAGCTGCTGCAGATGGTCTTTAGCCCCGACGGTCCGGACGATATCCTGCTGGGTACCTCCGCTCCGACGCATCACGCCGACGCCGACGAGGAGCTCCTGGGCGCCCCGATCGACGACAAGAAGGCTCCCGCCAACGGCGCTATCAACGAGGACATGGCTTCCCTCGATGAGCTGCTCAACCAGCTCGTGGACACCGACGACGCCGAAGAGGCCAAGGACAACGACGAGGAGTAATTAGTTCCGCCGTTCTAACGAACGGCGGTGACCTCCGTCGCTGCGCGGCCCCCAGAGCTACAATCTGTCATTCAAAAGGCAGGGCATGACCAAAAGGTCAATGCCCTGCCTTTTTCATGCCACCTTGTACGCTCTGGGGGCCGCTCGCTTGCGTATGCTCAACTTGTTGCGTTCCGTTGATCACTTGCAAAAAAGGACAGGTTTATTTTGGTAGTTTTTCCTGCTTGAATTTGAAACATTCTGTTCGGTCAAAGCGTATCTATGGTGAGGGCCTCATCGAGAACCATTAACGTCACCGGGAGGTGATTATGGAAGAACAAGCATTTAGACAGGCGGTCGAGGATCACCGGGATGTCGTGTTTCGAATCGCATTGACGTACCTGCGCGATCGTGCCGACGCCGACGATGTTGCCCAGGATGTCTTTATTAAGCTGCTTAAAAGCGATGGACATTTTGAGAGTTGGGAACATCTTCGCCGATGGCTTATCCGGGTCACGATCAATGAATGCAAATCGCTCTTCCGAAAGCCATGGAGGCGCGTGGAGGATATTGAGAACCTAGCCGATTCGCTCTCGACGGCACAGGATGAGACCAAGGCTGTCCTGTCAGACGTTATGCGACTTCCGGAACGATTCCGTATTCCCATCGTGCTCTATTACTATCTGGGCTTTTCGACCTCAGAGATTGGCGAGTTATTGCATGTGCCAGCCGCGACCGTTCGAACGCGTTTGGCTCGCGGCAGATCGAAGCTCAAGTTCATCCTAGAGGAGGGCGACCGTGAAATCCAATCAAATCAAGCAGGCCTTCGAGTCCGTCCAAGCCGATAGCGATCTTGCTGACCGTGTTCTTTATGCCGCTGCTGGTGAGCCGCTTCGTCGAAAGGGTCACGCGAAGCCTCTGTATGTTGCCGTAGTTGGATGTCTTGTCGGAGTGTTGGCGACCGGAGGGGTCGCCTACGCCGTTGTCAAATCCGCCTATTTTGCCTCAGCCTGGGGAAACCACGGCAACGGGGATTCCATCACCTGGACCAACGGCGGCTCATCGGGGACTAAATACACCTACACCAGAGAGTTTGGTGATGGCATCGCGCCCCAAAGCCTGGAGGGTGCAGTCCAGAAGGTTAATCTGTCCGTCGAGGGTAACGGCTATACGCTCGATATCCATGAGATGGCTATCGATAAAAACGGTTGCGGTGCCGTGACGTTTACGCTGTCCAATCCAAATGGCGTTAACTACTACAAGCCAGCAGCAGAGACAGGCGAACTTGTTCTCTATGGTGAAGAAGAGCAGGGCATCGGCACGCCCAGCATGAACTTCGGCGAGGAATGGGCTGACACACGCTGCACCATTGATAAGGACACATCAAGCGATACTGTCATTAATGGCACGATGTACTTTGCTTCTATGGATCGCGAGCGAGGTTTTCAACATGCGGTCACCTGGAATATCTCGTGGACCGAGGGCGAAGGCGAGGATGCGAAGCCGTTCGAGGCATCGACGCCCGAGTTTAGCGTTGGAGCGTACGTCGATACAAAGGAACTCCGCTCCGATGACTCGCCTCTCGAGATCAGCCCGTTTTCTATCCAGACACACATCGATGATCTGGGCTATGAAGCAGTTGATAATAAGCTGACCGTCAGCTACAAGGATGGATCGGAGCAGATTATCGAAGATGACGACGCAGGGGCGTACAATTTCTATGTTTCGATGGCGCGCAATAGCGGAGAGAACATCTGGGTTCCGACAAAACTGATCAATGTCGATCAAGTGGTCTCGGTGACCCTCGAGGGCACGAGATGCACATCAACAGGAGAGACCGAAACAGAAGTACCCTTTACCATCGTCTATTCGTAAGGTCTAGGCCGCTTCCTGCTAGAGGAAGCGGCCATTTTTGCGTTACATGGACGGCTGGAATGGGCACTTGCGCACAGGCGGGGATTCCTTTTATGGAGGCTTTGCGGAAATATGGCTATTTTGGGATACGCCCGGCGGCGTGGTCTGTTGACGGCACAGCTAACGGCACGTATCCTATCGAACTGCGTGTTTCGTAGGGGGATGCTGACCCCTCGATTCAAGCCGTTGCACTTTACAGAAAGCTGGAATCATTCGAGAAGGAGTACGCTTTGCCTACTATTAACCAGCTGGTTCGCCAGGGCCGTCGTTCCGTGCCCAAGAAGTCCAAGAACGCTGCTCTGCAGCACAACTCCCAGAAGCGCGGCGTGTGCACCCGCGTCTTCACCACGAGCCCCAAGAAGCCGAACTCGGCTCTTCGTAAGGTTGCCCGTGTTCGCCTTGTCAACGGCATCGAAGTTACTGCTTACATCCCGGGTGAGGGCCACAACCTGCAGGAGCACTCCATCGTGCTCGTCCGCGGCGGTCGTGTCCGTGACCTCCCTGGTGTCCGTTATCACGTCATCCGTGGCGCCTACGACGCTGCTCCGGTCCAGAACCGTATGCAGGCCCGTTCCAAGTACGGTGCTAAGCGCCCCAAGGCCAAATAAGCCAGATAACGTTTTGATACTTTCGCCGTGTGCCGCCTAAGCGCCGCACGGTAGACACTTAAGGAGATTTCACATGCCGCGTCGTGCAGCAGCTAATCGTCGTGAGGTTCAGCCTGACGCCGTTTACAACAACCGCCTGGTGACTCAGCTCATCAACAAGGTCCTTCTTGACGGCAAGAAGGCCACCGCTGAGCGCATCGTTTACACCGCTTTCGAGATCGTTGCCGAGAAGTCCGAGGGTGGCGACGCTCTCGCTACCTTCAAGAAGGCTATGGACAACGTCAAGCCCACGCTCGAGGTTAAGCCCAAGCGTGTCGGTGGCGCTACCTATCAGGTCCCGATGGAGGTCAACTCCCGTCGTTCCACCGCTCTGGGCATCCGCTGGATCGTCAACTTCTCCCGCGCTCGCAAGGAGAAGACCATGGCCGAGCGTCTCGCCAACGAGATCCTCGACGCTTCCAACGGCCTGGGCGCTTCCGTCAAGAAGCGTGAGGACGTCTTCAAGATGGCCGAGGCCAACCGCGCGTTCTCTCACTATCGTTGGTAAGTTAAGGTAAGGAACTAACATGGCTAAGCCTAAGTACAAGCTTTCCGATACCCGTAACATCGGCATCATGGCTCACATCGATGCCGGTAAGACCACCACGACCGAGCGTATTCTTTACTACACCGGTAAGACCCACAAGATCGGTGAGGTCCATGAGGGCGCTGCCACCATGGACTGGATGGTTCAGGAGCAGGAGCGCGGCGTAACCATTACCTCCGCTGCTACCACGTGCTTCTGGAACAAGGACGGTAAGGACTACCGCATCCAGATCATCGACACCCCGGGCCACGTTGACTTCACCGCCGAGGTCGAGCGCTGCCTGCGCGTCCTCGATGGTGCTGTCGCCGTCTTCGACGCCGTTGCCGGCGTTCAGCCCCAGTCTGAGACCGTTTGGCGTCAGGCTTCTACCTTCAACGTCCCCCGCATCGCCTTCATCAACAAGTATGACCGCGTGGGCGCTGACTTCTTCAACGCTATCGAGACCATGAAGGATCGTCTCGACGCCAACGCTGTGGCCGCTCAGGTCCCGATGGGCGCCGAGGACAACTTCTGGGGCGTCATCGACCTCGTCACCATGACCGCATGGGACTTCAAGGCCGACGACAAGGGCATGACCTACCCCGAGCCGATGGACGAGATCCCGGCTGAGTTCGCCGACATCGCTGCCACCAAGCGCGAGGAGCTCCTCGACGCTGCTGCCAGCTTTGACGACGAGCTCATGGAGAAGATCCTCATGGAGGAGGACTTCACCGTCGAGGAGCTCAAGGCTGCTCTGCGCAAGGGCGTTCTGGCCAACGAGCTCAACCTCGTCTTCGTGGGTTCCGCCTACAAGAACAAGGGTGTTCAGGAGCTGCTCGACGCTGTCGTCGACTACCTGCCCAGCCCGCTTGACGTCGAAGCCGTCACCGGTACCGATCCGGACACCGGCGAGGAGATCCAGCGTCATCCTTCCTTCGACGAGCCCTTCTCCGGCCTGGTCTTCAAGATCATGACCGACCCGTTCGTCGGTAAGCTCACCTACGTCCGCGTTTACTCCGGCCGTGCCGAGTCCGGCTCCTACGTGGTCAACGCCTCCAACGGTCAGCGCGAGCGCCTCGGCCGCATCCTCGAGATGAACGCTGCCGAGCGTATCGACCGTGACGACGCTGCCGCCGGCGACATCGTCGCTTGCGTCGGTTTCAAGAACTCCACCACCGGTGACACCCTGTGCGCCGAGGGCAAGGAGATCGTCCTCGAGAAGATCGAGTTCGCTAAGCCCGTTATCGACGTTGCCATCGAGCCCAAGACCAAGGCCGAGCAGGACAAGATGTCCCTGGCTCTGACCAAGCTCGCTGAGGAGGACCCGACCTTCCAGGTGTCCACCAACCACGAGACCGGCCAGACCATCATCGCCGGCATGGGCGAGCTGCACCTCGAGATCATCGTCGACCGTCTGCTCCGCGAGTTCAAGGTTGACGCTAACGTTGGTAAGCCCCAGGTTGCCTACCGCGAGACCGCTGGTCACGACGTCGAGAAGGCTGAGGGCAAGTTCGTCCGTCAGTCCGGCGGTCGCGGTCAGTACGGCCACGCTGTCATCAAGCTCGAGAAGATGGAGGAGGGCTTCGGCTACGAGTTCGTCAACGCTATCGTCGGCGGCGTCGTGCCCAAGGAGTACATCCCGTCCATCGACAAGGGCATCCAGGAGGCCCTGAACACCGGTGTTATCGCCGGCTTCCCGGTCCTCGACGTTAAGGTCACCCTGTTCGACGGTTCTTACCACGAGGTCGACTCCTCCGAGGCCGCCTTCAAGATCGCCGGTTCCATGGCTATCAAGGACGCCCTCAAGAAGTCCGATCCGCAGCTGCTCGAGCCGATCATGGCTGTCGAGGTCGAGACCCCCGAGCAGTACATGGGCGACGTTATGGGCAACCTCTCCGGTCGCCGCGGCAAGATCGAGGGCATGGAGGATCGCAAGAACAGCAAGCTCATCCGTGCCAAGGTGCCGCTGGGCGAGATGTTCGGTTACGCTACCGACCTTCGCTCCCAGACCCAGGGCCGTGCATCCTACACGATGCAGTTCGACTCTTATGAGCCCGCGCCCAAGTCCATTGTGGACGAGGTCATGAGCAAGAACGCCTAAGTTCGAGCTCCCTGTTACGTAATCCGCGAGAACATCTCTCGCACTCTTTGGAGGTTTAAGTTGGCTACCCAGAAGATCCGCATTCGCCTCAAGGGCTATGATCACGAGGTCGTCGATCAGTCCGCGAAGCTCATCGTCGAGACCGCTCAGAAGACCGGCGCTCGCGTTTCCGGTCCTGTCCCCCTGCCCACCGAGCGCAACCTGTACACGGTTATCCGCTCGCCGCACGTGAACAAGGACTCCCGTGAGCAGTTCGAGATGCGCACCCACAAGCGCCTCATCGACATCCTCGACCCCACCTCGGGCACCGTTGATTCGCTCATGCGTCTCGACCTCCCCGCTGGCGTCGACATCGACATCAAGCTCTAAGCGATATCGCTCATAGCTTAAAGGGCCCCGCTGCCGTAACGGCAGCGGGGCCCTTTTGTTTTGAATGATGGTTTGGACTGCGGGGTAATGCTGCCGAGTAGGTGGTTGCGGCGTCCTATTCGCTCAAGGGGCGCAGCGATGCCTCCTCAAAATGGAAGGATCGAAAGCCGTCTTCCGTTTCGATGCACGCGCGGCCGCAATCGTCGACCGTTCTAAATATGCCACGCGCCAGCTCGTCCTCAGCGGGGGAGCGGGCGATAACGTGCTCCCCGATCCAATTGAGGTGAGCGATATATTCGTCGTGGACGGGCGCGAGCGGACCGGCGTCTTCTTCCTTGGCGTTGAGGCGCTCTGCCCAGGCATCTACAGCGTTTATAACTGCGTGATAGACCTCATCGAGGAGCATGTCGACGGCGGGAACGTTCTTGTTGAGGTCTGACAGGCCGATTGCCGGCAGGCCGCCATCGGGAACCTCCGAGGGTACATAGTTTACGTTGACACCAATGCCGCAGACGGCGAAAGGTTTGCCTTCGTTATCGCGTGCGGCCTCGACCAGAATGCCGCCGAGCTTGCGTCCTCGCGCGACCAGGTCGTTGGGCCACTTGAGGGCTATTTCGCTTGCAAGGCCTTGCTTTTCGAGTGCTTCGAGCACCGCTAGGCCGCTGACGGCGGCAAGACCAGAGTACTTTGCGGGATTAACGCATGGACGCAGGACAATCGAAAGCAATAGGTTGCCGGCGGTTGAATCCCACTTGTGGCCGCGCCGGCCGCGTCCTGCCGTTTGCGCGCGGGCGGCAAGTCCTGTGCCGTGCGGTGCACCCTGTTTTCCTGCCTCGAGCAGGTCATCGTTGGTCGATCCGGTTACGTCGACAATCGTTAATTGGGCATCCATAGCGGCTGCTACCTCCTTATTGAATAAGTGAATGACGCAATGGTGTCGAGAGATAGACACAATGTGAAGCCTTTGTCGCATTTGGACAATTTAATGTTAACACGTCAACAAAGACTGAAATGCGTTATCCTCTCTTGGTCGATGTAAACACGTCAACAACTCAAAGGAGGTTAGTGATGGGTTTCACGATTCTTGGAACAGGTTCGGCACTTCCTGAGCGCAGTGTTTCCAATGACGAGCTGTCTGAGTTCCTCGATACCTCGGATGAGTGGATTTTTACTCGCACAGGTATCAAGAGCCGCCACGTCTGCACCACCGAGTCACTCGACGACCTTGCCGTAGCAGCGAGCGAGCGGGCACTCCAGGTGTCCGGAATCGACGCGAGCCAGCTGGATCTGATCGTCTGCTCGACGACGACGGGTGACCACCTTGTTCCCGCTGAGGCGTGTGCCGTTGCTGAGCGACTAGGCGCGACGTGCCCTGCCTTCGATGTCTCGGCGGCTTGTGCCGGCTTCGTATTTGCGCTCGATGTCGCCGAGGGCTATATCGCTCGCAGCCGTGCCGAGCGCGTGCTTGTTGTTGCTGCCGAGCAGATGACGCGCGCGCTCGACTGGACCGACCGTGCCACCTGCGTGCTTTTTGGCGATGGGGCAGGCGCCGCAGTGATTGAAGCTGGGGGAGACAACCCCCTTGCCGTTGAGCTTTTGACGGCGCCCGACGTCGAGACGTTGCGCGTTCCCGGTCTGGTCGGTACCTCGCCGTTTAAGGCTTCCGCAGATAGCGCGAGCGTGCTGTCCATGAATGGCCGCCGCGTGTTCAAGTTCGGCGTCAACGCCATCTGCGACACGGTCCATAAGCTTGCGATCGATGCGGGCATTTTGGTCGAAGACATCGATCATTTTGTATTCCATCAGGCTAACGAACGAATCCTGAGCCAGGCGGTCAAGCGCCTGGGCGTGCCGGACGAGCGCGTGGTTCGCACGTTGCGTGAAACCGGCAACATCTCGAGCGCATGCATTCCGCTTGCCCTCGACCGGCTGGCAAACGCCGGTGCACTTCACACAGGCGACACCATCGCCTTGGTTGGATTTGGCGCCGGTCTGGATATAGGTGGCTATCTGCTTCGTTGGAAGTAGTCGCACATAGGAAATAAAAACGCCCTAGGGCACAACCAAAGGAGAACTACCATGGCAGATCAGAAGACCTTCGAGCGCGTTTGCGACGTTATCCGCGAGACCGCCGGTCTTGACGATGTCGAGATGAAGCCCGAGTCCACGCTCGAGGAGATTGGTCTCGACAGCCTGGGCACCGTCGAGATCCTCGTTGCCGTCGAGGACGAGTTTGGCATCCAGCTCGATACCGAGGAGAACCCCAAGACGGTCGGCGAGTTCGCCGATACGGTCGAGGCGGCATTGGAGAAGTAGAGATGCTCAAGACTCCTCTCTGCGATCTGCTCGGCATCGAAAAGCCCGTGTTCCAGGGCGGTATGGCCTGGATTGCCGATGCCTCGCTTGCCTCGGCTGTGTCCGAGGCCGGCGGGCTGGGAATCATCGCGGCCATGAATGCCGACGCCAACTGGCTGCGCGATCAGATTCACGAGCTGCGCACCAAGACGGATAAGCCCTTTGGCGTGAACGTCATGCTCATGAGCCCGTTTGCCGACGAGGTCGCACAGGTTGTAATCGACGAGCAAGTGCCGGTCGTCGTGACGGGTGCCGGCAATCCCACCAAGTACATGAAGGCGTGGAACGAGGCGGGCATCAAGGTCATCCCGGTCGTTGCCTCGGTGGCGCTGGCGCGCCTCGTGGCACGTCGTGGAGCCACGGCGGTTGTTGCCGAGGGTACCGAATCGGGCGGCCATATTGGCGAGACCTCGACGATGGCACTGGTGCCGCAGGTCGTCGATGCGGTCGACATTCCCGTTGTGGCCGCCGGCGGTATTGCCGACGGCCGCGGCGTGGCGGCCGCCTTTATGCTGGGCGCCGAAGGCGTGCAAGTGGGTACGCGCTTTCTGGTCGCAGACGAGTGCACCGTCTCGGAGCAGTATAAAGAGATGGTCCTGAAGGCCAACGACACTTCGACGCGTGCGACCGGTCGCTCGACGGGACATCCGGTGCGCGCCCTCAAGAGCCCCTTCACCAACGCCTATGCCAAGAGCGAGGGTTCCGGTGCGAGTGCCGAGGAGCTCGGTGCTTTGGGAACCGGTGCACTGCGTAAGGCCGCCAAGGACGGCAACTACGAAGAGGGTTCGTTTTTGTGTGGACAGATTGCCGGCATGGTCAACGAGCGCCAGAGCGCACGCGAAATCGTTGACGACCTGGTCGATGGCGCCGAGCACGTCCTGAAGGGTGCGTGCGCATGGGTGGCGTAGCGTTTTTGTTTGCCGGCCAGGGTGCCCAGCACCCCGCGATGGGCGTCGACTTGATCGAGACATCGCCGGCGGCTGCCGAGGTGTTCACCATTGCCGATGAGGTGCGCCCGGGGACGAGCGAGCAGTGCCGGAGCGCCTCCAAGGAGGAGCTCTCGCAGACCGAGAACACGCAGCCTTGCGTGTTCGTGCACGACTTGGCAGTCGCCGTCGCCCTGCGCGAGCGCGGCGTGGTGCCTGCCGCCTGTGCGGGATTCTCGCTGGGCGAGGTCGCTGCACTCACCTTTGCGGGGGCATTCGATACGCGAGCGGGTTTTGAGCTCGTGTGTGAGCGCGCGGCATTGATGGCCACGGCGGCCGAGCGTCACCCCGGCGGCATGCGCGCCGTCATCAAGCTCGATGCAGCGCAAGTTGAGGGCCTGGCAAAACAGGCCGGCGAGGACTGCTGGCCGGTCAACTACAACAGTTCCCAGCAGACGGTTGTGGCCGGAGCGCCCGATGCGTTGCAGACCCTCGACGTCCTGGTAAAAGAGGCTGGCGGTCGTGCCATGAAGGTCGCGGTGTCGGGTGCATTCCATAGCCCCTATATGGCCGAGGCGACCTGTGGCCTTGCTGCATATATCGAGGCCGGTCACGCGCCGTCCCCGTTGCTCATTCCTGTTATGGCAAATATGACGGCGGCACCTTATCCGGCCGACCCGCAGGCGGCATCGGAGGTGCTGGCCAACCAGGTGAGTCATGCCGTGCGCTGGGTCGACACGCTGCATGCTCTGCAGGATCAAGGCATCGATACGTTTATTGAGGTCGGCCCCGGCAAAACGCTGTCGGGCCTGGTCAAGCGTACGCTGAGCGACGTTCGCGTGTATTCGTGCGAAACGGCCGAGCAGGTCGCAGCTATTGCCGACGAGCTCGCATAGTCCACAGGGCTGTAACCCGAAAGGAATGACATGGGCAACTTGAACAACGGCGCGCTCGAGTGCAACGACTCACGTCGCGTGGCACTGGTCACGGGCGGCTCGCGGGGTATCGGCCGCGCCTGCGCTGTCGGTCTGGCGGAGGACGGCTTTGATATCGCCGTCGTCTATGCCGGTGGCGGCGATGCGGCGCGCGAGACGTGCGAAGCCTGCGAGGCCGCTGGTGCCACAGCTCGCGCGTATCAATGCGATGTGGCCGACCCCGCTGCCGTCAACGCATGCATGGAGACGGTCCTCAACGACTTTGGCTCCATTTGGGCGCTCGTCAACAACGCCGGCATCACGCGCGACGGCCTGCTCATGCGTATGGGTGACGATGCCTTCGACCGCGTGCTCGATGTCAATCTCAAGGGCACGTTCAATACGACGCGCGCGCTCACCAAGACCTTTATGCGTCAGCGCGGCGGTTGCGTCATCAACATGAGCTCGGTTGTGGGCCTGATGGGCAATGCCGGGCAGGCCAACTATGCAGCCTCCAAGGCGGGCGTCATCGGTTTGACCAAGGCGGTAGCGCGCGAGCTTGCGTCCCGCGGCGTACGAGTGAACGCGGTCGCCCCCGGGTTTGTCGAGACCGATATGACGGCAAAGCTTTCGGAGAAGGTTCGCGCGGCAACCGAGGAGCAGATTCCCCTAAAGCGCATGGCGCGCCCCGAGGAAGTGGCCGGCGTGGTGCGCTTTTTGGCGAGTGATGCGGCTGCCTACATTACGGGCGAGATTGTGCGCGTCGACGGCGGAATGGCGATGTAGAAACTAGGGCCGAACAACGGCTTGAATGAGGAGACCATGATGGAACAGAGAGTTGCAATCACCGGTATCGGTGCCGTATCGCCGCTCGGTAACACGGCGCTTGCTACCTGGGCGGCCATGTGCGCCGGCACGTGCGGCATCGGCCCGATCACGCACTTCGATACCGATGCGTTTGCCGTTAAGGTGGCGGCCGAGGTCAAGGGTTTTGACGGCAACGAGTACTTTGGTAAGCGTGACGCCAAGCACCTGGACCCCTGCGTTCAGTTTGCCCTGGCAGCGTCGGACGAGGCCATGCACGATGCGGGCTTTGATGTCGAGGGCGCCATCGATCGCGAGCGCCTGGGCGTCTACGTGGGTTCGGGCGTGGGCGGCATGCAGACACTCGTCGACAACGTCCACACGATTGCCGACCGTGGGCCCCGTCGCGCATCGCCCTATATGATCGCGATGATGATCCCCAATATGGCTTCGGGCAATATCGCAATCCGCCATAAGGCAAAGGGCCCGACCTTGCCCGTGGTGACCGCCTGCGCGACCTCGGCCCATGCCGTGGGCGAGGCGTTCCGCGCCATCAAGCATGGCTATGCCGATGCGATTCTCGCCGGCGGTGCCGAGGCCGCAATCATCCCCGATGCCGTTGCGGGCTTTACATCCTGCCGTGCTCTCACCACTAATCCTGACCCGTCGACGGCTTGCCGCCCGTTCGATGCAGACCGCGACGGCTTTGTGATGGGCGAGGGCGCCTGCGTGCTGGTTCTCGAGGGCATGGAGCATGCGCAGGCGCGCGGTGCGCACATTTATGCCGAGGTCGTGGGCTACGGCAACACCGATGATGCCTATCACATCACGAGCCCCGATCCCGAGGCTGCCGGCATTGCCCGTGCGATATCGCTGGCGGTGGTCGAGGGCGACGTTAAGCCTTCCGAGGGCCTTTACATCAACGCTCACGGCACCTCGACCAAGCTCAACGATTCGTCCGAGACGGCGGGCATAAAGCGTGCGCTCGGCGAGGACGCGGCACGCGCCGCACACGTCTCGTCGACCAAGTCGATGACCGGCCACATGATCGGTGCCACGGGCGCCATCGAGGTCATGGCCTGTGCCATGGCGCTCGAGCAGGGCGTGGTGCCGCCGACCATTAACTACCACACACCCGATCCCGCCTGCGATCTTGATTACACGCCCAATCGCGCGGTTCGCGCCGACCTTACCTGGGCGCTTTCGACCAACCTGGGCTTTGGCGGGCACAACGCCGCCATCGCACTGCGTAGATATACGAGGAGCTAGAGCATGGATTCCAAAAGACTTGCCGAGATAGCCGATGTTATGGAGGACCGCGGCCTCACGCGCGTGCGCGTTGAGGAGCCCGATGGCACCGCGGTCGAACTCGAGCGCGCGAGTGCGGCACAGCCGGTTGCCGTGCCCATGCCTATGCCGGGTGCCGTGACTGCTCCGGCGGTGGCTCCTGTCGCCATGCCTGCCGCCGCGCCGGAGCCCGCCGCGCAGGCGCCTGCCGCCGCACCGGAGCCTAAGGGCACCGAGGTGACCGCTCCCATGGTCGGCGTTTTCTATGCTGCACCGGCGCCGGGCGACGAACCGTTTGTGCACGTGGGCTCCAAGGTCAAGGCCGGCGAGACCCTCTGCATCATCGAGGCCATGAAGGTTCTCAACGAGGTGACGGCCGAGGCAGACGGCGAGGTGCTCGAGATCTGCGTGGCCGACGGCGACCTCGTGGAGTTTGGCAGCTGCCTCATGAGGATCGGATAGGTTATATCCATGAACAAAGAAGAGCTTAAAGAACTGTTGCCGCATCGTGAGCCGATGCTTTTGCTCGACGAAGCCGAGCTGGTGGGCGACGAGGCCCACGGCAAGATAACGATTACGGGCGACGAGTACTTTTTACAGGGGCATTTTCCGGGAAACCCGGTCGTCCCCGGCGTGATCCAGTGCGAGATGCTCGCCCAGAACTGCTGCGTGCTGCTGATGGGCGACGAGGAGGCGCGCGGCGCGACGCCGTTCTACACGAGTCTGGACAAGGTGCGCTTTAAGCGTCCGGTGCGCCCGGGCGACACGGTGGATCTAGTGTGCTCCATCACGCGTGCGCGCGGGCCGTTCCGCTTTGCGACGGGTACTGCGAGCGTCAACGGTGAGGTTTGCTGCCGCGCCGATATGTCTTTTGCACTCATGCACGAAAGTTAAGGAAGGCTTCATGTTCGACAAAGTGCTCATCGCCAACCGCGGCGAGGTCGCGGTCCGTGTTATCCGCGCGTGCCGCGATATGGGCATCAAGACCGTCGCCGTCTACTCCACGGCCGATGCGGACGCGCTGCACGTGCAGCTTGCCGACGAGGCGTATTGCATTGGCGGCCCGCGTCTTGCCGAGAGCTATCTCAACGACGATGCCGTGCTCACCTGTGCCGTAAAGTCGGGAGCTAAGGCAATTCATCCCGGTTATGGCTTCTTTTCCGAGAAGGCGAGCTTCGTGCGCGACTGCGACAAGTATGGCCTGGCGTTTGTCGGTCCTTCGGCCGAGGTAATCGACAGCATGGGCGACAAGGACGCCGCACGTCGAACGGCTGCCGCGGCGGGCGTGCCCATCGTTCCGGGCTGCGATTTGCTCAAAAGCCCCGAGGAGGCAACGGCCGAGGCCGAGCGCATTGGCTGCCCCGTGCTTATTAAGGCGCGTGCCGGTGGTGGCGGTCGCGGCATTCGCAAGGTCGAGCGCGTGGAAGATGCGGCAAAGGCGTTTATCGAGGCGCGTGCCGAGGGCGAGGCCGTTTTTGGCGACGGCGAGTGCTACATGGAGAAGTTCGTCGCGCCGGCGCATCACGTTGAGGTACAGATTATGGCCGATAAGCAGGGCCATGTGTTTTCGCTCGGCGAGCGCGAGTGCTCGGTGCAGCGTCGCAACCAAAAGCTGATCGAGGAGAGCCCCGCGCCGTGCCTCGACGGACACGACGACATTCGTGCTCGCATGCACGAGGCAGCGCGTGACCTGGCTCGTGCCGTCGGCTACGAAGGAGCTGGTACCATCGAGTTCCTGTATTCGGACGACGGCAATTTCTACTTTATGGAAATGAACACGCGCTTGCAGGTGGAGCATCCGGTTACGGAGTTTGTGACCGATACCGACTTGGTCAAGTGGCAGCTGCGCGTGGCAGCCGGCCAGCCTCTGCCCTTTGAGCAGGAGGACATGCCGGTCCGCAACCATGCTATGGAGTGCCGCATCAATGCCGAAACGCCGGACTTTCTGCCGTCATGCGGAACGGTCACCGCGTTGCGTGTGCCGGGTGGTCCGCGCGTGCGCTGGGATTCCGCCATGTTTGCCGGTGCGAAAGTTCCGCCGTACTACGACTCCATGCTCGGCAAGCTCATCGTGTGTGCGCCCACGCGTGACGGCGCCATTCGCAAGATGCGCTCGGCCCTGGGCGAGCTCGTGATTGAGGGCGTGAGCGAAAACAGCGAGCTTCAGCTCGACGTGCTGGCAAACGACGAGTTCTTGTCGGGCATGTATCACACCGATCTAATGGGGCATCTCTATGCTGATGAATAGAAAAGCGAAGACGGTCAACGTCCTCGAGGGACCGATGACCGAGTCGTGCGCCGAGTTTCCCGCGCGCCACGTGTTTATCAAGTGCCCGGAGTGCCGCCGCGTGATCGATGAGGCGCGCCTGCACGACAACCTCGAGGTCTGCCCTCGTTGCGGCAAACACTTTCGCGTGAGCGGGCGCGACCGCATGCACATGACGATTGACGAGGGCACGTTTGAGGAATGGGATGCCAGTCTGGCGCCGGAGGACTTCCTCTCGTTTCCCGGTTATGCCGACAAGCTCAAGAGCGTGAGCGAACGTTCGGGCGAGCGCGATGCCGTTGTGTGCGGCAAGGGCAAAATCTGCGGTTGCGATACGGCGCTCTTCTTTATGGACGCCAACTTTATGATGGGCTCGATGGGTTCCGTGGTGGGCGAGAAGATCTGCCGCGCATTTGAGCGTGCGACCGAGCTGGGACTGCCGGTCGTTGGCTTTACCGTATCGGGTGGCGCCCGCATGCAGGAGGGCGTGACCTCGCTCATGCAGATGGCCAAGATTTCTGCGGCGGTTAGGCGCCATAGCGAGGCGGGCGGCCTGTATATCACGGTGCTCACCGACCCCACGACCGGAGGTGTAACCGCGAGCTTTGCCATGGAGGGCGATATTATCCTGGCCGAGCCCGATGCCCTGACGGCATTTGCCGGCCCGCGCGTGATCGAGCAGAACATGCACAAGCGCCTGCCCAAGGGATTCCAGCGCTCCGAGTTTTTGCTGGAGCACGGCTTTTGCGATGCCGTTGTTCCGCGTGGCGAGATTGCGCTCACGGTAGGCGAGCTGCTGGCGCTGCACGAAGGGCACGCGCCCGGCCTGGGGGCACCGCATGAGATCGTGCATACGGGTCGCCGTGGCAAAAAGCTGGGACACTTGTTCAAGCGCTCGGCCGCACCAAAAACCGCGCTCGAGATTGTCAAGCAGACCCGCTCAGCAGATCGCGCCACGGCAGGCGAGATGATCTCGCTGGGCCTGGATGGATTTGTGGAGCTGCACGGTGACCGCTACTTTGGCGACGACGCTGCTGTGGTGGCTGGCATTGGCTGGAAAGACGGACGCCCCGTAACGGTCATCGCCATCGAGCGCGGCACCACGACCAAAGAGCGCGTGCGTCGCAACTTTGGTATGGCACATCCCGAGGGCTACCGCAAAGCGCGTCGCCTGATGCGCCAGGCCGAAAAGTTTGGTCGACCGGTTCTGTGCCTGGTCGATACTTCGGGCGCGTTTTGCGGCATCGGTGCCGAGGAACGCGGCCAGGGCGAGGCGATTGCCCAGAACCTCATGGAGATGAGCGACCTTAAGACGCCGATTGTCTCGGTGGTGACAGGCGAGGGCGGCTCTGGTGGCGCGCTGGCGCTGTCCGTGGCCGACCGCATCCTGATGCTCTCGAGCTCGGCCTATTCGGTCGTGAGCCCCGAGGCCTGTGCGTCGATCCTGTGGAAGGATACCGAGCGCGCGAATGAGGCTGCCGAGGCGCTGAAGCTCACAGCTCCCGATCTGTTGGCGCTCGGCATCATCGACGGCATTGTCGACGATAGGGGCCTGTCGCATGAGGAGATCGCCGGTGCCGTCATGTCCTCGGCATTTGATGCCTTCGATACGCTTGGGCAGCTCGACGAGGCGACCCTCACAAACCTCCGCTACGAAAAGTACCGCGCAATCGGTCAGTACCGCACGATGTGACAAAGGGACAGCCCGCATGTCATATTGGGAAAGGCATTCCATGCTACAAGTTTCTAACACCTCGTTTACAACGTCGGTTTCATCAAACGCCATGGCCGTGGTGGACTATCTGTCCAAAAGCATGATGTCGGCGCTGCCGTTTATTGTCTGCGCGGCGTTGTTCCGCACCGTCGCTGTCATTATGGGCGAAGGCATGCTGGGCCTGTGGTCTGCCGATTCCGATATCTATCGCCTGTTCTACAGTTGGCTCTATAACGCCGGCTACTACTTTTTGCCCATTTATCTTGGTTGGGCGGCCGCCCGCCAGCTCGGTTGCTCGGAGCAGCTGGGCATGATGCTGGGCGGCGTATTGATTGCACCCGATCTGCTCAAGCTCGTCGATGCCGCATCGACGACGGGGGCATCGATGACTTCCGTGTATGGTCTGCTTCCTGCGCCGGTCAACGATTACACGACGACTGTTATTCCGGTTCTCATCTCGGTGCCCGTGCTATGGCGAGTGGAGTGTTTCTTTAAGCGCGTTATCCCTAAGGCCGTGGCGTTTTCGTTCGTTCCGTTTGCGACCATGCTTGTCATGGTTCCGGTTTCGCTGTGTATTACGGCGCCGGCGGGCAGCTATCTGGGCATGCTGTTGGGCCAGCTTATGTTTATGCTTGGCAATTCCGGTGGCATCGTGTCGCTGCTCACGCTCATGGGGCTTGCCGCGGGCTGGGAGTTCCTAAAGATCGCCGGCGTCAGCAACGTTGTCCTATCGCTCGCCTATGCGCAGTTTATGAGTGTGGGAACGGATTCGTGCATCCTGATCGCCGCGACGATGGCAACGTTCGCCGTTTGGGGCATGCCCTTTGGCGCGTCGCTTCGCGTTGCGGATAAGGACGAGAAGGCGCTCATGCTGGGCTATTCAATCTCGGGTGTTCTTGGCGGCGTAAGCGAGCCGGCGCTGTACGGTTGCGGCTTTAAATATGGCAGGTGCCTGACGTGCATGGCCATTGGCGGCGCCGTCGGAGGCCTTGTTGCGGCCGTGGGCCACGTTACGGCCTATACCATCGGCATGACGAATGTCCTTATGGTCATTGGCTTTGCCACGGGCGGCATCTCGAACCTGCTGTGGTGCTGCGCTGCCGGCGGTGTGGCATTTGCGGTGTCTGCGGCGCTGAGCTACTGCTTTGGCGTGGTGCCGGCGAAGGGACAGACGACGGGGGACGGAGCCGATTCACCCGAAACCTCGAAGAGCGTGGCCGAAGTAAGCGCGTAAACCTGTGCGACACAAGGACGATTCCTTTGCCATATTCCAAGGCCGTGACCCGTGTGGGTTGCGGCCTTTTTTGTATCTGGGGGACAAAGTGGCTACACTACAATCCGTTTGAGCAATAGATATATAGGTAGTACCGTGGGGGCGGATGTAGATGGTCGAGTGGATTGTTAAGCGTGCGCAGGGCGACCGTGCGCGCGTGGGCACGTTGACGGGCGTGGTGTGTATTCTCGCCAATGTGGCACTATGCGCTGCGAAGGGCGTAATTGGCGTGCTGTCGGGATCGGTTTCGATTGTGGCGGATGCCATGAACAACCTGTCCGATGCAAGCTCGAATATCGTGAGCGTGCTGGGCTTTAAGCTGGCGAGCAAGCCGGCCGACCCCGAGCATCCTTACGGCCACGGTCGCTACGAGTATCTCTCGGGTTTGGTCGTGGCGGCGCTCGTGCTGCTTATTGGCATCGAACTGGTGAAGTCCTCGGTGGAGCGTATTGTCAACCCGGAGCCTGTCGAGTTCTCGCTTGCCCTGGTGGCAGTCCTGGCACTTTCGATGGTTGTAAAGCTGTGGATGGCGGCCCTCAACCAAAAGCTCGGCGATCGCATTGAGTCCGAGACGCTGCATGCGACCGCGCAGGATTCCAAGAACGATGTCCTTGCCACAGGCGCCGTGCTGGCATGTGCGATTGTTTCGCAGGTGACGCACATCAATCTTGACGCATGGGTCGGCCTTGCCGTTGGCGCCTATATTGGCTGGAGCGGCCTTGAACTTATTCAAGATACGGTGAGCCCGCTTTTGGGCCAGTCACCCGATCCTAAGCTGGTCAAGCACATTCGAGACAAGATCATGAGCTATCCCGGCGTTTTGGGCGTTCACGATTTGATGGTTCACGACTACGGCCCGGGCAGGAAGTTTGCAAGTGCGCACGCCGAGATGGCGGCCGAGGCCAGCCCGCTGGAAAGTCACGACACGCTCGATAACATCGAGCAGTCGTTTAGGAACGAAGACGGCATGATTGTCACACTTCACTACGACCCCATCGTGACCGACGATCCAAAGGTGGCGAGCATGCGCTTGCGCATTCACGCCATGGCTCAGGAGATCGATAACCGCCTCTCGATTCATGACCTACGCTGTGTGCCGGGTCCTACGCACACCAACGTGATCTTTGACTGCGTGCGTCCCTCGGATCTGCAGATGAGTGCCGAAGACTTAAAGCACGCGCTGGCACAACGGGTCGAATCGGAATATCCCAAGTCGATTGCCAAGATTACGATCGACGAAGACTACGTAGGGCATACCCACGAGTAAGGCTGTGCCGGCAAAGCAGGTTATGCAGAAGGGGAGAGCATGAAGAAGCTGTATCTACTCCGCCACGGTCAGACGGAGTTCAACGTCAAAAAGCTGGTCCAGGGCCGCTGCGATTCGCCGCTGACCGATCTGGGCCGTCAGCAAGCCGGGATGGCAGCCGCATGGCTTAAGGGCCACGGCGTCGTCCCCGACAAAGTGGTCTCTTCGTCCTTAGGCCGAGCCATGGACACAGCTCAGCTCGTCGCATGCGAGCTCCTCGGCCCGGACGCAGCAGCCGAGCCCTGCGAAGGCATCATCGAGCGCTGCTACGGCACCTTCGAAGAAGGCCCGCACGACGCGCTACCCACCGACGTCTGGGACCCCGGCGAGGACTTGGTCCCCTTCGGAGGAGAAGGAAGCCATGCGCTGCAAGAGCGCATGGTAGGCACCCTCACCAATATCATGGGCGCCGAGGGCATAGAAACCCTCCTAGCAGTAAGCCACGGCAGCGCCAGCCGCCAATTCATTAGAGCCGCCGCCCCAGAGGGCTTCGAGCTCCCAACAAAACTCCCCAACTGCGCCATCATGATTTTCGATTTCGATGAGCAAAAGCCACAAGCAGAAGGCGAACCGTCCCAATGCAAGTTCACCCTCCAGCAAATAGTGGACCCCCAACAAAGTCATTAGCCTGGGCGAGCAGAGTTAGGCAGACATCAACGTGTCGTCTCCCGAGCTTGGCAGAGGGGCGGCGAAATATATTAAGTTTGTCGCGAGTTCCGCACGCAAAGGAAAGCACTTAATGTGCTTTCCGTCTTGCGCAGGACTGTAGAGCAGCAAACTTAATATATTTCGCCGCCCCTCTGCCAAGCCCAGGCGACTCCACGCACTTTACCTGCGTAAACAATGTGAGTGAAATATGAATCTCGATGGATACGCCCGCAGCCGTGTATACTAAACAGCTGTGTGAAACCAGGGGAGTATTCTGGCTGGACAAAATGCCTGCTTAATAGGGTTGTCAGGTAGTCCGGGCGAAATACAAGGCTGGGGAGCACGTCGTGTAAGTAGTGGTCCTCTAGGGGCGTACGCTCGGTGGTGTACGCATTGTCCCAAGACCACGCGAGAGTTGGGATCATATCTTGATCAGCATGATTCTCGGCCGCAAGATTGGCATGACCCAGGTTTGGGACGAGGACGACAACGTCGTTCCCGTCACGGTCATCCAGGCTGGCCCCTGCGCTGTCTCGCAGGTTAAAACTCAGGCAACCGACGGCTATGACGCCGTCCAGATCGGTTTCGGCGACATCAAGGCCAAGAACGTGAACAAGCCCATGGCTGGTCACTTCGCCAAGGCCGGCGTCGAGCCTGTCCGCTTCCTTCGTGAGGTCCGCGTCGAGAACGGCGAGGAGCACAAGGTCGGCGAGGTCGTTACCGTCGCTGATTTCGCTGATGTCGAGAAGGTCGACGTCATCGGTACCTCCAAGGGTAAGGGCTTCCAGGGTCGCATCAAGCGCTGGGGTCAGCGCCGCGGTCCTATGACGCATGGTTCTCACTTCCAGCGTCACCCCGGTTCTATCGGTCAGTGCGCC
This sequence comes from Collinsella sp., assembly GCA_019414645.1. Taxonomy (GTDB): domain Bacteria; phylum Actinomycetota; class Coriobacteriia; order Coriobacteriales; family Coriobacteriaceae; genus Collinsella. The sequence goes on along the minus strand of DXLP01000001.1, from coordinate 106,955 downwards.
TATCCTGCGCGCGTCCTCAAGGGCGTCAAGATGGCCGGTCACATGGGTAACGAGCGCGTTACCGTCAAGAACCTTTCCGTTGTCCGCATCGATGCCGAGCAGAACCTCATCTTGGTCAAGGGCGCTGTCCCGGGTGCCAAGAATGGTCTCGTCGCCATCCGTATGGCCTAAGGGCCCAGCCCATTTAGCCCAGCGTCATACCAAGGAGAACACTTAAATGGCAAAGTTTGAAGTAAAGAACAGCGAGGGCAAGAAGGTCGCCGAGGCCGAGCTCGCCGCTGAGGTGTACGGCATCGAGCCGAACATCCACGTTATGCACCACATCGTCAAGTGCCAGATGGCCTCTTGGCGTCAGGGCACCCAGTCCGCTAAGGGCCGCTCTGAGGTTTCCGGTGGCGGCAAGAAGCCTTGGCGTCAGAAGGGCACCGGCCGTGCCCGCCAGGGTTCCATCCGTGCTGCCCAGTGGCGTCACGGTGGCGTTGTCTTCGCCCCCAAGCCCCGTTCCTACGCTAAGCGTATGAACAACAAGGAGGTCAAGCTGGCTATGCGCTCCGCGCTGTCCGCCAAGCTGGCCGATGGCGAGCTCGTGCTCGTCGACGACTACGGCTTCGAGAAGCCTTCCACCAAGGCTGCCGTTGCCATGCTCAAGGCTCTCGGCCTTGAGGGCAAGCGTCTGACCATCATCGTTCGCGATGAGGACGTCAACGCCTACCTGTCGTTCCGCAACATTCCCAAGACGTTCATCATCACTGCCGACGAGGCCAACACCTACGATCTCGTCAACAACAACGCTGTGCTGATGCCCGCCGACATCGCCGCTCACTTCGGGGAGGTGCTTGCTTAAATGACCGCCCACGAGATCATCATCCGTCCGATCGTGTCCGAGCGTTCCTTCTCCGGCATGGAGCAGAACAAGTACACGTTCGAGGTCGCCAAGGATGCTAACAAGTATCAGATCAAGGACGCTGTCGAGGAGATCTTCGGCGTCAAGGTCGTTCGCGTGAACACCCTGACGGTCAAGCCCAAGACCAAGCGCGTGCGCTATGTCGCCGGCAAGACCCGTTCTTGGAAGAAGGCCATCGTCACGCTGGCCGAGGGCGACACCATCGAGGTCTTTGGCAACCAGGCCTAAGACTCGCTGCTGTTGAGTGAGCTCATGCCTCCCAAATAGGGGAGGCGAGAGCTCAAGGTTTTGGGCGTATAAAATGGACACGCCCGGAGCCGTGTATACGTCCGGTGTCATCGCACCCGAGGCAGAACCTCGAATCCCTGTCTGCGATGGCTAACGGATTCCTATTGAAAGGGATTGTAATGGCTGTAAAGCACCTTAAGCCGACCTCCGCTGGTAGGCGTTGGCAGACGATCTCCGATTTCTCCGAGATCACCTGCACCAAGCCCGAGAAGTCTCTTCTCGAGCCCCTGCCCAAGAAGGCCGGTCGTAACAACAACGGCCGCATCACCACCCGCCACCAGGGCGGCGGCGTGAAGCGTCGTTACCGTGTGATCGACTTCAAGCGCAACAAGGACGACGTGCCCGCCAAGGTTGCCACGATCGAGTACGATCCGAACCGTTCCGCTCGCATCGCTCTGCTGCACTACGCTGACGGTGAGAAGCGCTACATCCTCGCCCCTAAGGGCCTCGAGGTCGGTCAGACCGTCATGTCCGGTTCTGACGCCGACATCAAGCCGGGCAACGCTCTGCCCCTCGCCGACATCCCCGTCGGTACGCTCATCCACGCCGTCGAGTTCCAGCCGGGCAAGGGCGCCGCTATCGCCCGTTCCGCCGGTAACTCCTGCCAGCTGATGGGTAAGGAGGGCAAGTACGCTATCGTCCGTATGCCTTCCTCCGAGATGCGCCGCATCCTCGTTACCTGCCGCGCCACCGTCGGTGAGGTCGGCAACGCCGATCACGCCAACATTGTCATCGGTAAGGCCGGCCGTAAGCGTCACTTGAACGTGCGCCCGACCGTCCGCGGTACCGTCATGAACCCTGTCGACCACCCGCACGGCGGTGGCGAGGGCAAGAACCACACCTCTGGTCGTCCCTCTGTTACCCCCTGGGGTAAGCCGACGAAGGGCCTTCGTACGCGCAAGAAGAAGAAGGTCTCGAACCAGCACATCATTCGTCGCCGTAAGAAGTAATTTCGGATACCGAGTTTTAGGAGAAAGCACTTATGAGCAGAAGTCTCAAAAAGGGCCCGTTCGTGGAGACTCGCCTTCTCTCGCGTATCACCGCGATGAACGAGGCTGGCAAGAAGGACGTCGTGAAGACCTGGTCCCGCGCGTCCACCATCTTCCCCGAGATGGTTGGTCACACCATCGCCGTCCACGACGGCCGCAAGCATGTGCCCGTGTATGTTACCGAGTCCATGGTTGGTCACAAGCTCGGCGAGTTCGCGCCGACTCGTACGTTCCGTGGCCACAAGGCCAAATAGGGGGTTAACCGTAAATGGCAACTAAGTCTATTGAAACTGAGGCCACCGAGGTTCGCGCCGTCGCTAAGTACGTGCGTGTTTCCCCCAGCAAGGCCCGCCTGGTGGTCGATCTGATCCGCCGCAAGCCTGTCGCTCAGGCCTTCGACATCCTCCACTTCTGCGACCGCGCCGTCGCCGTGGATGTCGAGAAGGTTCTCCGTTCCGCCGTTGCGAACGCCGAGAACAACAACGGTCTGCGTGCCGACAACCTGGTTGTCGCCGCTGCCTATGTTGACGAGGGTCCGACGCTTAAGCGCATCCGTCCCCGCGCCAAGGGTTCCGCTTCTCGCATTCTGAAGCGTACTTCCCACATCACCGTCGTCGTTGCTCCTCGAAAGGAGGCGTAAAGCTGTATGGGTCAGAAAGTCTACCCCACCGGCTTCCGTCTTGGCATCACCGAGAACTGGCGCTCCCGCTGGTTCGCAGAGAAGGATTACGCTAAGACCCTCGGTAACGATCTCGAGATCCGCAAGTACCTCGAGAAGCGTCTTTCCCGCGCAGCTGTCTCCCGCGTCGAGATCGAGCGCGCTGGCGACAAGGTGAAGGTCATCATCCTCACCGCTCGCCCCGGCGTTGTCATCGGTAAGAAGGGTGCCGAGATCGATACCCTCCGCACCGAGCTCGAGAAGGTCGCTGGCGTCTCCAAGGGCCAGCTCTCCGTCGACGTTGTCGAGATCAAGCGCCCCGAGCTCGACGCCAACCTCGTTGCTCAGTCTATCGCCGAGCAGCTCGAGGGCCGCGTTGCCTTCCGTCGCGCTATGCGCAAGGCTGTCCAGTCTGCCCGCAAGGCCGGCGCTAAGGGCATCCGTATCCAGTGCTCCGGTCGTCTCGGCGGTGCCGAGATGGGCCGTCGTGAGTGGTACCGCGAGGGTCGCGTGCCTCTGCACACCCTCCGTGCCAAGATCGACTACGGCACGGCTGTCGCCAGCACCACCATGGGCGCTTGCGGCGTGAAGGTCTGGATCTACCTGGGCGAGAAGCTCCCGGGCCAGCCCGTTCCCAACCCTGCACTCGAGGGCTCTTCCCGTCCTCGTCGTCGTAACTCCGAGAGGAGGGGTCAGTAGTGCTTGCCCCTAAGCGTATTCTTCACCGCAAGGTGCAGCGTGGCTCCATGAAGGGCCAGGCCAAGGGTAATACCGAGCTGCATTTCGGCGAGTTTGGTATCCAGGCTCTCGAGGCCCATTGGATCACCAACCGTCAGATCGAGGCCGCTCGTATTGCCATGACCCGCTACATGAAGCGTGGCGGTCGTGTGTACATCACGATCTTCCCCGATAAGCCCATCACCAAGAAGCCTGCCGAGACTCGCATGGGTTCTGGTAAGGGTAACCCCGAGGAGTGGGTGGCCGTCGTCAAGCCCGGCCGCATCATGTTCGAGGTCAAGGGCGTGCCCGAGGAGGTCGCTCGCGAGGCTCTGCGTCTTGCACAGCACAAGCTTCCCATCAAGACCAAGATTGTTGCTGCCAAGAACGCTGAGCAGCGCATCGAGAAGGAGATGGCTGAGGAGGCCGCTCTCGAGGCCAAGTGGGCTGCTGAGGACGCCGCCGCCGCCAAGGAGGAGAACTAATGAAGCCCGCAGAGATTCGTGAGCTCTCGGACGCTCAGCTCGTTGAGAAGCTGAAGGAAATGCGCGCCGAGCTCTTTAACCTTCGTTTCCAGATGGCCACCAGCCAGCTGGACAACACCGCTCGCGTCAACACCGTGAAGAAGGACATCGCTCGCGTCCTCACGGAGCAGCGCGCCCGCGAGATCGCAGCGGAGAAGTCCGCTGTCGCCGAGTAGGACCTAAGGAGAGAACATGACTGATTCGCGTAACTCGCGTAAGGTCCGTACGGGTGTCGTTACCTCCGTCTCCGGTGCCAAGACCATCGTCGTCACCATCACCGAGCGCAAGCGTCACCCCAAGTACGGCAAGATGATGACCAGCTCCAAGAAGCTGCACGCTCACGACGAGGAGTGCACGGCTGGCGTGGGCGATACCGTCCGCGTTATGGAGACCCGTCCTATGTCCAAGATGAAGCGTTGGCGCCTCATCGAGGTCGTCGAGCGCGCTAAATAAGCAGTCGCTCTTACGACTTGTACGTTTCCGAAGATGTGCGTATGCCTGGCTTGCATACCACGGGCCGTATAAAGGCTGCGCACCTCTCTTCGGTTCTTAGTTCGGAGGAACATCTACCATGATTCAGATGCAAACCATGCTGAACGTCGCCGACAACTCCGGCGCTCGCAAGATTCGCTGCATCAAGGTGCTTGGCGGTTCCAAGCGTCGTTATGCAGGCATCGGCGATGTGTTCATCGGTGCTGTCCAGGAGGCTACCCCTGGCGCCAACGTCAAGAAGAAGGACGTTGTCCGTTGCGTCGTCGTTCGCACCGTTAAGGAGATCCGCCGCAAGGATGGCTCCTACATTCGCTTTGATGAGAACGCCTGCGTTGTCATCAACAACGATGGTTCGCCCGTCGGCACCCGTATCTTCGGGCCCGTCGCTCGCGAGCTTCGTGACAAGAAGTACATGAAGATCGTCTCGCTCGCTCCCGAGACCCTGTAGTTAGGGGAGATATATGTATATCAAGAAGGGCGATAAGGTCCAGGTTCTTTCTGGTAAGGATCGCGGCAAGCAGGGCGTTGTCCTGCGTGCTCTCCCCGCCGAGAACAAGGTCGTTGTCGAGGGCGTTTCGGTCGTCAAGAAGGCCGTCAAGCCCAACGCTGCCAACCAGCAGGGCGGCATCGTTTCGCAGGAGGCTCCCATCGACGCCTCCAACGTCAATCTCGTTTGCCCCGAGTGCGGTAAGGTTACCCGCGTCGGTCACGAGAAGGACGGCAAGAACAAGCTGCGCGTCTGCAAGAAGTGCGGCCACAAGTTCTAAGCTGCCCGCAACATCAAGTTGCTAGCAAAGGCCCGGATGCCACGGCACCCGGGCCTTTTTCTATCCCTACTCATTCGGGACAGACTTAAATGAGTGGCCGTTGATTGGCAGTCATTGGGGACAGACTTAAATGACTAGTCGTTGGGGACGTTCTTAAACGGCTAGTTGATGGGGACAGTCTTTAGATTTGTATATCTGGCCATCTGGGATAGGCTTCAACGAAAGCGGCACTTAGGGACTGTCCCTAGGTGTCGGCACATAGGGGCGTTCCCTTTTTGCCGGCAGTTTGGGACGATCCTTTGATGTCTGATGCCCCCAGAGGGGTGAAGTAATACAGCTGGGTCTGTCTTTTAGGGCTTTGGTGTTCCGCCCCTTTATGTTTCACAAGAATCGTCGCATGCGCATTTACGCGCATAGCCTTGCGCGATAATGCGCATAGCCGCGCAAACATCTGCCAACTATGGCTAAATAATGACCGATAAGCAAATAAATACGCAAACACGAGCAGATACGCGCGCAATTGTGCGACTATAGGGTTGTTAGAAATGAAGGACTTCCGATGACTCAGGAGGCACATCATGGCAGATTCCAAACAGGCTCCGCTCGACGCCGAGGCAGCCGCAAAGGCGGCGTTTGCCTCGGTCCAGAATCAGCCGTTCCCAAACGACATCTTTACGGCTCCCGAGCTTTGCTGGGCAGTGATCGGGTGCGGTGTTATCGCCAACCAAATGGCCCAGTCCCTCGCGCTGGCCGGCCGCAAGCTTGCGGGCGTCGCCAACCGCACGCTGTCAAAGGCTCAAGCTTTTGCCGAGCAGTATGGCATCGAGAAGGTCTATGAAACGGCCGAGGACCTCTATGCCGACCCTAACATCGACGCGATCTATATCACCACGCCGCATAACACGCATATCACCTACCTGCGCGCCGCTCTGGCAGCTGGCAAGCACGTGCTCTGCGAGAAGGCCATTACCCTCAACACCGCCGAACTCGACGAGGCACGTGCCATTGCCGGTGAGCATAACGTGGTCCTCATGGACGCCACCACGGTGCTCCACATGCCCTTGTATCAGGAGCTGCGTCGTCGTATGGATGCCGGTGAGTTTGGTCGCATGAACCTCGCCCAACTCAACTTTGGTAGCTACAAGGAGTACGGCGACCTGACCAACCGCTTTTACAATCGCAACCTTGCTGGCGGTGCCATGCTCGACATTGGCGTCTATGCCCTGTCCGTTATGCGCCTGTTTATGGCAAGTCAGCCCGCTGAGGTCGTTTCGCTGGGCAACACCTGTGAGACCGGTGTCGACGTAGCGGGCGGTATCGTCTGCCGTAATGCCGAGCAGCAATTGGGTGTTGTGAGCCTTACGCTCCACTCCAAGCAGCCCAAACGCTCGGTTATCAGCTTTGACAAGTGCTATATCGAGGTCAACGAGTATCCGCGTGCCGATCACGCGACCATCGTGTGGACTGCGGACGGCCACCGCGAGGAGGTCCATGCCGGCACCGAGGCTTACGCCCTGTGCTACGAGATGGCCGACCTCGAGAAGGCCGTTGCCGGCGACGACTCCAAGCGCGAGCTGCTGGATTATGCTTCTGATGTTATGGAGCTTATGACCAAGCTCCGCGCCGACTGGGGAGTCGTGTACCCCGAGGAGGAGTAAGCGATGCTAGCGGAAGATAGGCTCAATGCGATTGTGTCGATGGTGCAGCAGGCTGGCTCGGTTACCGTGCCAGAGCTTGCTGACGCCCTGGGCGTGACGGCGTCTACCATTCGGCGCGACCTGCAGACGCTCGACCGAGCGCACCGCATCGCCAAGGTCCACGGTGGAGCGACGAGTCTTGAGCGCGCGCACGTGACGCGCGACCTAACGCTCAACGAGCGCAGCGACCTCCATAACGACGACAAAGAGCGTATCTGCGCCCGTGCGGCGGCGCTTGTGGAGCCCGAGAGCTTTGTATACATCGACTCGGGCTCGACGACGCTCAAGCTCATCGAGCATCTTCCACACCTTGAAGGTGTCACCTATGTGACCGATTCCGTGCTTCACGCTCAGCACCTTGCTTTGCGCGGCATGCGCACCGTGGTGTTGGGTGGCGAGCTCAAGCCCGAGACCGAGGCACTCGTTGGCCCCGATGCCTTGGCAACCCTGGACCGCTACAACTTCAACTGCGGCTTTTGGGGTTCTAACGGCATTGCCGCCGAGCAGGGCTTCACGGCGCCCGATATCGAGGAAGCGCAAGTAAAGCGTATCTCGATGCGCCATACGGCCAAACGTTTCGTAATCTCGGACGCCAGTAAATTTGGCATGGTGGCGCCCGTCAAGTTCGCGGACTTCCGCGACGCAACGATTATTACCGCAGGCGAGGTTCCCGCCAAGTACCGGGCAATGGACAACGTCGTCACGGTCTAGCAAGTAGGGGCAGGCTAAGGCCAAAACCAACGCGAAGGTGCCTGTCCCCATTGTGGTGGTTAGTAACGAAAACCGAGTAGTTTTCTCAATAGAAAAGCGGCAACGTCCATCACGGGCGTTGCCACTTTCGTTGTCTGCCGGTTTGTCTAAGTCTGTAACAACTAGACCGTTAAAAGTGGGTTAGGTGTTACAGATTGAGATACTTCCGAACCGCGCCGTCCCTTTGTCTCAATCTGTAACATCTGGGATGGATTTTGCCGAGTTACTGTTACAGATTGAGATTTTCCCTTGAGGGAGATTCGAATGTCTCGATCTGTAACAGATAGACCGGAAAATGGGTTCTAACTGTTACAGATCGAGACGTTTTGGGACCGCGGCTGAGCCATAGCGGCTAAACCGCCACAAAGGTGCCTGTCCCCATTGTGGTGGTTTAGGGCTCCCAGGGGCAGGGGGCTTCGATGTGGATGTACTCGCCGGTTACGGGATGCGTGAAGGACACGCTGTGGGCGTGGAACATCAGGCCGCAGGGGCGCGGCGTTCCGTACAGGTCGTCGCCAACCAGGGGGTGATGCTCGCTGGCCAGGTGCACACGGATCTGGTGTTTGCGGCCGGTGAGCAGCTCGACATCGATATAGGAACGCGCGGGCAGGCCTCGGCGGCTCTTAAGGCGCTTGAGCACCTTGACGCGCGTCTGAGACGGCTTGCCGCTGGCGCCAACGCGCATCTTGCGGCTATCGTGGCGGTCGCGGGCGATGGGCTTGTCGATGAGCTTCTCGTCCCAGTCGATCTTGCCCTCGGCCAGCGCCAGATAGTGCTTTTCGAAGGCGTGGTCGATGACCATTTGGTCAAAGGCGGGCTGCGTCTGTTTGTCGAGCGAAAACAACACCACGCCGGTGGTGTTGCGGTCCAGGCGGTTGAGCGGCTGCATGTCGGTCGCGGCAAAGCCGTCACCCATCGCCAGCAGCAGGTCGCTGGCGTAGTCGGTGAGCGTGCGCTCGCCGGTGCCGTCGCCGTGGACGATCATGCCGGCGGGCTTGTCGATGGCCATGAGCCAGGCGTCGCAGTAAAGGACTTGAGGTTCTTCGTTCACGTGTAAGCCTTTCGGTTAGCTAATTCCCACAAACATGCAGCCCGAGGTGGCGCCGCGCAGGCGGGCGGCGGGCTTGCGGCCGGCCTGTGCTGCTTCGACGGCACGACGGACGCGGGCGACGGCACGGCCCACCTCATCTGTCTCGAGCAGCGTTCCGTCTACCATGAGACGACGCACGCCGGCATCGAGCAGCTGAGGAACCTGCGGCGTGAGGTCGATGGGGTAGGCGTCGTACAGGCGAGAGCGGCCATGGATGTCGGTGCGTACGGGCATGACCTTGCCGTCGATATTCTTGAGTGACAGCTTGCGGGCGCGCAGGCGGCAGTTAGCGCAATCGTGGATGCAGCCATTGGCCACCTGCAGGATGCAGTGCTCACTCGTCATAACGCGCGGGCGGCCGAACACAGTGATGCCCAGAGCCGCGGGCGCGGCGGCGCCGAGCGAGACAATCTCGTCGAGCGTGATCTCGGGCGAGAGCCAAAACGCACCGGCTCCGCGCTCGGCAAGCGCCTCCATGCAGGGCGTGTTGTGCACCGGCAGACAAGAGCGAATCTCGGCCGTGGCGCCAACCTGGGCGGCCAGGGCAAGCTCAGAGATGTTGCCAATAGCGACCGTGGCGCCGGCAACAACCCACGGGTCGACGCGTACGTGGTCAACGGCGCGGCAGACCTCGTCGAGCACGGGTACGATGCCCTGCTCAAATGCATCGGCGGGGGAGAGCTCGGCCGCATCGAGCGTGTCGGTGGTCATGTAGATGCGCGTTGCACCCTCGGCGCGAGCGGCCTCGGCGGCCTCGAGCGAGGTGACGGTGGCGCAGATCTGCGGCTCATCGCGGTAGTGCTCGGGCGCGGGGCGGGAATCACTGGTTACAATCGCCGGCAGCTCGAGCGTTTTCGCGCGCTCCTCGTACGGTGCCAGAATGGCCTCTTCCAGCGCCTTACAAGCGGCGGCGCGCACCTTGTGTACGGCAGAAAAGCCCATACCGCAGCCGGCGTCGAGTGAAACGTCAAAGCTTGCGGCCTCAAAGGGAGAGGAGCCCATGCGCCCGACGTGCTCAACCAGATCGGATGCCTCGACGGCGCGGGTCTTGGCAGCCTCGACGGTAAAGCCCGTGGCCGTGGCCGTAAGCGAAGGATCGTCACAGCAGGTGAGCGTAACGGTAAACGGCTCGCCTAGACGCGCCACAACGGACACGTCTACAGAGCGGCGGCGCAGCACATCGCGTTTGAGCGCAGCGCCGGCAGCGTCAATGGCGCGCTGGCTTCGAATCACGCGCACGCGGCAGCCCTCGGGCATGCTGCGGGGCACGCGGCATTCGATGATGTCGCCGGCGGCGGCATCATCAGCGGCAATGGTGGTCAGGAACTGGTCAAATTCGTTATCGTGGCGAAGCTCCAGCAGGTCGCCCTTGCCCACGGGCTCAAACAGCTCAATGCGGGCGATGGCAGCGCGGCGACGGCGGTCGTCGGGTTTGAGCCCGCGCACATCGCGGTTGGCCAGACGGCTGCCCAGCACCGTGCCTACGATCTGGCCGCGGTTGTTGGATCGCTCGTAACTCATCATCTCGTCGCCCGAGGTGCCGTCCTGATAGGCGTGCGTAAAGTCGCGGTTAAAGCAACGCTTGAGCTGGCGCTGGCGGGCGGCCTCCTCGTCCTTGGCCACGGTGGCTCCGGCCAGCATATCGTCAATTTCGTGACGGTACACATCGACGATGGAGTACACGTAATCGGGCGCCTTCATGCGGCCCTCGAGCTTGAGCGATGCGGCGCCGGCGTCATACAGACGGCGAACAAGCTGCGAAGTGTTGGTGTCGCGCGGGCACAGCGCGCGCTCGCGACCGGCAGGGGAGAGCGAGCGGCCGTTCTCGTCGATCAGCTCGTAAGGCAGGCGACAGGGCTGAGCGCACATACCGCGGTTGGCCGAGCGGCCCGCCATGGCAAAGCTCGACAGCAGGCACAGACCCGAGTAGCAAAAGCAGATGGCGCCGTGGCTAAAGACCTCGAGGTCCACATCGGGCACGGCGTTGTGAATGGCGGCGATCTCGTCGATGGAGAGCTCGCGCGAGAGAGTCACGCGGTCGGCGCCCTGCTCGCGGCACCAGATAGTTCCGCGGTCGTCGTGGATGTTCGCCTGGGTCGAGATATGCGTCTCGATGCCGGGCATGGTGCGCTTGACTTCAAAGAACAGGCCCCAGTCCTGGATGATAAAGGCGTCGGCGCCCAGCGTGGAGCAGCGATGGATGAGCTGCAGTGCATCGCCCATCTCGGACTGCTTGATGACGATGTTGACCGTGACGTAGACGCGCGACCCGGCTAGATGCGCGGCGCGGCAGGCTTGCTCAAAGGCCTCGTCGGTAAAGTTGGTGGCCTTGCGGCGGGCGTTAAAGCTGCCCATGCCGCAGTAGATGGCGTCTGCCCCGGCGGCGAGTGCGGCGGCAAAAGGCTCGGGCCCTCCGGCGGGGGCCAAAAGCTCGGGCCTGCGGTTAGTGGTTCGGCTGGCGGTTGCGGTCATATCCTGCCTTTCAAAATGCTCAGATATTCAAAAGTATAGTGGCGTCGCTGCGGTGGGCGACGCCCGCAGCCTAAGCAGGACAAAGTCTTCAGCAGCTTGGACTGGCTGCTCCACATGAGAACCGTTCAGCGGTTCGGAGAAACCGTTGGGCGATAAAATATTCTCGCAAGCTGATAATATTCTTGCATCGCACGGAAACCTTGAGTACTATCCCAATCAAGCGCGGTGTTCAGACCGAATTGTGCCTCCCGGTGCGAACGCCGCGCTCACGCTCTCTATCTGATCGTAAGGAGAAAAACATGAGCAAGACCGTCGTGTCTTCCGATAACGCACCGGCCGCCATCGGCCCGTATTCCCCCGGTATCCAGGCCGGCAACATGGTGTTCCTGTCCGGCCAGCTGGGCATCGACCCCGCGACCGGCAAGATGCCCGAGGGCGTCGAGGCCCAGGCCAAGCAGTCCCTCGCCAATGTCGAGGCCCTGCTGACCGCTGCCGGCGCCACCTTTGCCGATGTCGTCAAGACCACGGTCTACCTGGCCGACATCGCCGACTTCGCCGCCGTGAACGAGATCTACGCCTCCAAGTTCGAGGCCCCGTTTCCCGCGCGCAGCGCCTTCCAGGTTGCCGCCCTTCCGGCTGGCGGTCTGGTCGAGATCGAGGTCGTCGCCGCCCTCTAAGGTGTTGGCAACAACTAAACATGACATGCAAAAAGACCCTGCAGCGCGTGCGAGCTGCAGAGTCTTTTGTTAAGTGACGAATCGCTTGTGGAGCCGCGCTCCATTTTGCTCGTTAGCCCTCCTTGCGAACTTTTTGCAGGTAGCGGTAGACGCTGGGCTCCGAGATGCCCAACGCGGTGGCGGCGCAGGCCACGGCGCCCTTGAGCATGAACACCCCGTTGCCGTTGAGGTGGCGAATGACGTCCACGCGGTCGCTTTGACCAAGCGACGTCACATCCAGCCCGCGAGCGCTCAGCAGCTCGGCAATGCTGCGGTCGATGAGCTCCTGTGTGGACTCCGAAAGGCTTTCGACCTCGATAGAGGCGGGCTCCGTGCGCGTCGGCGCCGCGTCGAAGCACGCCATGAGCTGCTGTGCCATGGCGTTGATGGAGCGCACGGTCGAGAGGTCGGTGTTGACGCAGAGCATGCCGACGATCTCGTCATTCTCGCGGATAAAGTACGTCGCTGACTCCAATGTCTTGCCACCGGCACCGCGGCCCTCGTAGCCCGTAATAAACGGCAGGTCGCGATACTTGGCGTCGTGCATGATCTTGAGCGCCAGATCGGTGGCGGGACCGCCGACCTTGCGGCCGCTCACGATACCGTTGCGGATATCGACGATGGCGTGGTCGGGATCCGAGAAATCGTGCAGGACGATTTCGCTGTTCTTACCGAGTACCTGCTCCAGGAAATCGACCATCGGCAAAAAGCGACGTACGGTCTCGTTCACGGGCAACTCCTTTGGGTTCTATCGAAGTGTTCATAACAATTTTTTATCATGGTAACACGCTGCCCATCATCTCGTATATCCGCAGGTACATTGCGTAATGCAGACGAACGGTAGGAATTTAGCGGTAAACGGTTGACCAAAAGAAATGTTAGATGTTATTTTGACCAGACACTTTCCTGACCTGCGGAAATGCGTAATTTCAGCTGAAGAATAGTCTGATAACAAAAAATTATTATTGAGAATGAGAATCATCTTTAATACGATATGCAATGAAGGCACAACCTCAACCCCGCACTGCGTCACAATAGAGCGTCAGATGCGAAAACAACTACTTCGAGGATTGGTGGTCAAATGACCCAGGAGACGGTTACGAACGGTACTGAAGCCCTGTTCACTCGCGAAGGCATGCCTCCCGTTAAGGAAATGATCCCGTGTGCCCTTCAGCACGTACTGGCATCGTTTGCCGGCATCATTACCCCGGCGGTCATCATGGCCGGCGTCTACGGCTTTAATAGCCAGCAGAGTACCGACATCATCCAGGTCGCGCTCATTCTTTCGGCGATCGACACGGCCCTTCAGGCCTTCGCTCCCTTCCGTCGCATCGGCGGCGGCCTGCCCATCGTCATGGGCGTTTCGTTCGCGTTCCTGCCGGCCCTGCAGGCCATGGGTGCCTCGGGCTTTAGCTTTGGTGCGCTGCTGGGTGGCGAGATCGTCGGCGGCGCCGTCGCGGTCCTCTTTGGTCTGGCCTACAGCAAGATCAAGTGGCTGTTCCCGCCCGTCGTGACCGGTACGGTCATCTTCTCCATCGGCGTTTCGCTGTATCCCACGGCCGTCAAGTATATGGCCGGCGGTATGGGTACGCCGCTGTGGGGCACCCCGCAGGCCTGGTGCGTCGCTCTTATCACCTTCGCCGTGGTCTTTGCGCTCGCCAACTTTGGCAAGGGCACGCTCAAGCTGGGATCCGTGTTCTTTGGCATGATCGTTGGCATGATCGTCTCCATCCCCTTTGGCATGATCGACTTCTCCAGCGTCGCCACCGCTCAGGTCTTCGCTCTTCCCAAGCTCATGCCCTACGCGCTCGAGTTTGATCCCGAGGTCTGCATTACCCTCGCCGTCGTGTTCCCCATGGTTGCCATCCAAGTTATCGGTGACGTCTCCGCCGCCTGCCTGGGCTCCATCGACCGTATGCCCACCGAGCGCGAGCTCTCCGGCGCTATCGTGTCCCAGGGCCTCACCTCTATGGTCGGCGGTCTGCTGGGCGGTCTTCCCACCAGCGCCCTTGGCCAGAACGTGGGCATCATCTGCTCCAACAAGGTCGTCAACAAGTGGGTCTTTGTGATCATTGCGGCCGTCTTTGCCATCGCCGGTCTGTTCCCGCAGCTCTCTGCCGTCCTTTCCGCTATCCCGCAGCCCGTCATCGGCGGCGCGACCGTCGGCGTCTTTGGCACCATCACCATGAACGGCGTGCGCATGTTCACCCGCGAGGGCCTCACGCAGCGCACCACCACCATCGTCGGCACCTCCGTCGTCTTTGGCCTGGGTATCTGGATGGCCAGCGGTTGCCTTGCCGGCGAGGGTATGCCCGCCTGGGTGTCCACCGTCATCGGCTCCAATGCCGTAACCCCCACCGCCATCATGGCCATTGTCCTTAACCTGATCCTTCCGCAGACGCCGGTCGTGGCTCAGCACATCGATGCTGCCAAGGACGCTGCCGTGGATCTGGTCTTGCCCGAGAGCAAGAAGTAACCAATTCGGTGCTATTCGTCGGCGGACGCATCGCCTCGTCCGCCGACGCCATGCGGCACCAAGCCGCACTTCAAAGGGTTTGTCCCTTTGGTGAAGCGTTGACGGGAGAGGGCCCGTTTCCGGTGTAGGCCGGCGCTTCGCACTCCGCCATGTCAGAGGTGTCAAACCCCGCCTCTGATGTTGAAGGGAGCATCCATGCTTCTGGTCGCTAACGGTTCCGTCTTTACCCGCAACGCTCAGACCCCGTTTATTCCAAACGGTGCGGTCGCCATTGACGGAGATACGATCGTCGAAGTGGGCCCCGAGCGCGAGCTCAAGGCCAAGTACCCGGATGCCGAGTACGTCGATGCCCAGGGCAACCTCATCATGCCCGGACTTATCAACTGCCACACCCACATCTACTCGGGTCTGGCCCGCGGCCTTGCCATTAAGGGCTGCAACCCCACCAACTTCTTGGAGAATCTCGAGCAGCAGTGGTGGAAGATCGACGACAACCTGACGCTCGACGGCACCAAGGCCAGCGCCTATGCTACGATTTTGGACTCCATCCGTGATGGCGTCACCACGATCTTCGATCACCATGCGAGCTTCTGCGAGATCCCGGGAAGCCTCTTTACCATTAAGGATGCAGCTCAGGAGCTGGGCATGCGTTCGTGCCTGTGCTACGAGGTTTCCGATCGCCGTGGCCAGGAAAAATGCGACCAGGCCATTGCCGAGAACGCCGAATTTGCCCAGTGGGCCGCCAAGGAGCGTCGCGATAACGACAACCACATGATCGCTGCCATGTTTGGCGGGCATGCCACCTTTACGCTGTCGGACGAGACCATGGACAAGATGGCCGAGGCCAACAACGGCCTGACCGGCTTCCACATCCATGTGTGCGAGGGCATGAATGACGTGTGGGACTCCCGCCTCAACCGCGGTGGCATCAGCCCCGTCGAGCGCCTGCTGCAGCACAACCTGCTTGGTCCCGACACCATGCTGGGCCACTGCATCCACGTGACGCCTGCCGAGATGGATATCGTCAAGGAGTCCGGCACCTGGCTGGTCAACAACCCCGAATCCAATATGGGCAACGCCGTGGGCTGCGCCCCCGTGCTCGAGTTCTTCCGCCGCGGCATCCCCGTGTGCATGGGTACCGACGCCTACACCCACGATATGCTCGAGAGCCTTAAGGTCTTCCTGATCATTCAGCGCCACAACGCTGCCATGCCCAACGTGGGCTGGTGCGAGGCCATGACTATGCTGTTTGAGAACAACGCCAAGATGGCGAGCAAGTACTTCGATCGCAAGCTTGGTGTGCTCGAGGCCGGCGCTGCCGCCGACGTTATCGTTATGGACTACAAGCCCTTTACGCCGCTGAGCGAGGAGAACATCGACGGCCACATGCTCTTTGGCATGATGGGCAAAAACTGCCGCACCACCATCATCAACGGCCGCGTCCTGTACAAGGATCGCGAGTTCGTTGGCATTGATGAGGACAAGATCAACGCGTGGACCATGGCTGAGTCCAAGAAGCTCTGGAGCACGCTCAACGATCGCGCCTACTAATTCACAAGTAGATTCGCGTGCGTCGGATGTTTCGCCGCATCCGACGCACGTATAGGCGGCCTCCGCGGGGTCGCCGGCGCTGTGCTAGCGCTACACCGTATTTGCGCCCGCCGCGCGGTCTCGCCGGGCGTTACAGAGAGGAGCTCATTATGAGCGACATCATGAGGCCGATCCCGTTTTCGCAGCTGATGAACTGGATCATCGAGGAGCACAAGACTCAGGGCGCCATCTTTGGCGTGCGCAAGATGGTCACGGCCAACCAGGAGGGAGCGCTTCCCATTTTTGACGAGCGCATCGAGACTCCGTTTGGCCCGGCCGCCGGCCCCAACACGCAGCTTGCCCAGAACATCGTGGCCTCTTATGTGGCCGGCTCCCGCTTCTTTGAGCTCAAGACCGTTCAGGTTATGGACGGCGAGGAGCTCTCCAAGTGTGTGAACAAGCCCTGCATTGTGGCACAGGACGAGTGCTACAACTGCGAGTGGTCGACCGAGCTCGAGGTTCCGCAGGCTTTTGCCGAGTACGTGAAGGCATGGTTTGCCTGCCACCTCATCGCTCGCGAGTACGGCCTGGGCAGCCCGGACGGATTTGTCTTTAACATGTCCGTGGGCTATGACCTCGAGGGCATCAAGAGTCCCAAGGTCGATGCGTACATTGAGGGCATGAAGGACGCTAGCGGCTCCGACGTCTGGAACGAGTGCCGCGCATGGGCGCTCGCCAACCTGGACAAGTTTGAGCATGTTGACGCCGCGTTTGTCGAGTCCATCCCGGCGCGCGTCTCCAACTCCATCACCGAGTCTACCCTGCACGGCTGCCCGCCGGCCGAGATCGAGCGCATCGCGACCTATCTGATCACCGAGAAGGGCCTCAACACCTACATCAAGTGCAACCCCACGCTGCTGGGCTATGAGTTTGCACGTCAGCGCCTCAACGAGCTGGGCTTTGATTACATCGTCTTCGATGACACGCACTTCCGCGAGGACCTGCAGTGGGCCGATGCCGTGCCTATGTTCGAGCGCCTGATTGCCCTGTGCGCCGAGCGCGGCCTGGAGTTTGGCGTCAAGCTGACCAATACCTTCCCCGTCGACGTGACGAGGAACGAGCTGCCCTCTACCGAGATGTACATGTCCGGCCGTTCGCTGTTCTCGCTGACCATCGAGGCCGCCCGCCGCATTACCGAGCAGTTCGATGGCAAGCTGCGCATCAGCTACTCCGGTGGTGCCACGGTCTACAACATCCGCGCCCTGTACGATGCCGGCATTTGGCCCGTTACCCTGGCGACCGACGTGCTCAAGCCCGGTGGCTACGAGCGCTTTAGCCAGATGGCCGGCGAGTTCACCGATCTGGATGGCAAGCCGTTCGCGGGCGTCTCGCTCGACGCCGTGGCCGCGATCCAGGCCGATTCGCTCACCAACCCGCTCTACAAGAAGCCGCTGCGTCCGCTGCCCGACCGCAAGGTCGCCGGCAAGAGCCCGCTTTCCGACTGCTTTACCACGCCGTGCCGCACGAGCTGCCCCATCCAGCAGGATATTCCCGCCTATCTGGCGGCTGTTGACGAGGGCCGCTACGAGGACGCGCTCAACATCATCATCGAGCGCAACGCCCTGCCGTTCATTACCGGCACCATCTGCCCGCATCCCTGCGGCCGCGCTTGCGAGCGTGCGTTCTACGAGCCCGAGGGCGCCCAGATTCGCGCCAGCAAGCTCAAGGCCGCCCGCGAGGCCATGACCGCCGTGCTGCCCAAGCTGCGCGCCCAGGCCATCGCCAACGACAGCGAGCGCAATGTTGCCGTTATCGGCGGCGGCCCTGCCGGTCTGGCGACGGCGTTCTTCCTGACGCGCGCCGGCGTGCGCGTCACCATCTTCGAGGCCCGCGATTCGCTTGGCGGCGTGGTCCGTCACGTGATCCCCGAGTTCCGTATCGCGAGCGACGACATCTCCCACGATGCCGAGCTCTGCCTGGCCTTTGGCGCCAAGGTGCAGCTCAACGCTCGCGTGGAGTCCATCGGCGAGCTCAAGGCTCAGGGCTTTACCGACGTTGTCGTGGCCACCGGTGCCTGGATGCCCGGCTCTGCGGGCTTGGGCGAGGGCGCCGAGCTCGACGTGCTGGAGTTCCTCGAGGCCGCCAAGAGGGGCGAGAAGCTCGAGCTGGGCGAGGACGTCGTAGTCATTGGCGCCGGCAACACCGCCATGGATGCTGCCCGCGTGGCCAAGCGCCTGGCTGGTGTGAAGAACGTGCGCCTGGTGTATCGCCGCACCAAGAAGCAGATGCCCGCCGACGAGGAAGAGCTTGATCTTGCTCTTGCCGACGGCGTTGAGTTCTGCGAGCTGCTGGCTCCCAAGGCACTCAACGGCGCCGTGCTGACCTGCGATGTTATGGAGCTTGGCGAGCCGGATGCAAGCGGCCGTCGCAGCCCCGTTGCCACGGGCGAGACCGTTGAGCTTCCCGCCACCACGGTGATCTGCGCCGTGGGTGAGGGTATCGATGCCAGCCTGTATGATGCCGCGGGCGTCGAGCACGACCGTCGTGGCCGTCTTGCCGCCACCTCCACCGGTGTCGAGGGCGTCTGGGCTGCGGGCGACTGTCGTCGCGGTCCGGCCACCGTGGTCGAGGCTATTGCCGACGCCGCCGAAGTCGCCCGCGCCATCGCTGGCGTGGACTTTAACAAGTACGCCGACTGCAACGAGCAGGCCGGTCGCGAGGACACCTGCTACGAGCGCAAGGGGTCGCTGTGCCGCGACAAGCGCAACTGCACCAAGACCCGCTGCCTGGGCTGCGGTTCGGTGTGCGAGGTCTGCTGCGACGTGTGCCCCAACCGCGCCAACGTTGCCATCAAGGTGCCGGGCCTGGCCAAGCATCAGGTCGTTCATGTCGACGGCATGTGCAACGAGTGCGGCAACTGCGCCGTGTTCTGCCCCTACCAGGAGGGTCGTCCCTACAAGGACAAACTCACCCTGTTCTGGAGCGAGCAGGACATGGAGAACTCCGAGAACGAGGGCTTCCTGGCCGTGGGCGAGGACCACTTTAAGGTCCGCGTCGCCGGCACGGTCCGCACCGTATCGGTCGATGCCGTCAACACCGGCCTTCCCGAGGCCGTCCGCCTGACCATCAAGGCCGTGCGCGACAACTATTCGTATCTCCTTAAGAAATAAGGGACCCCTTATGGCCAAATCCATTCAACATAACGTGGCCTACGTTGCCTGCGGAAGCGGTTGTGCCTCCGCAGGCGGCGACGCCCGCTGCAGTGAAGGCTGCATTGGCTGTGGCGCCTGCGTCACGGCCTGCCCCCACGGCGCCATTGCACTGGTCGATGGCATCGCCCGCGTTGATCGCTCAAAGTGCACGGGTTGTGGCCTGTGCGGCATGGCGTGCCCGCAGCGCGTGATCGCCTTCGTCCCCGGCTACCAGAATATCCTGGTGCGCTGCAACAACACCGATAAGGGCGCCATCGCCCGCAAGATCTGCGACACGAGCTGCATCGGTTGCGGCATGTGCGCCAAAAAGTGCCCCGCCGGCGCTATCCGCATCGAGGACAACTGCGCCCATATCGACGGCGCGGACTGCCTGTCGTGTGGCATGTGCGCCGTCGTCTGCCCGCATGGCGCTATCCACGACCGCACCGGCATCGCCGCCGGCGTGTAGAAGGGAATCACCATGGCACAGGAATTCACTTTTACCGTTAACGGCGTTGAGCGCACGACGACCCAAAACAAACCGCTGCTGCGCTACCTGCGCGACGACCTGCACATTCACTCCGCCAAGGACGGCTGCTCCGAGGGCGCCTGCGGTACCTGCACCATTCACGTGGACGGTGCGGCCGTCAAGGCGTGCGTACTGACCACCGCGCTTGCCGCCGGCCGTAACATCGTGACCGTCGAGGGCCTGCCCGAGGACGTGCGCGAGGCCTTCGTGTACGCCTTTGGCGCCGTGGGCGCCGTGCAGTGCGGCTTTTGCATCCCCGGCATGGTCATGGCGGGTGCAGCGCTCATCGCCGAGGACCCCGAGCCCACCGAGGAGCAGATCAAGTACGCCATCCGCGGCAATGTCTGCCGTTGCACCGGCTACAAGAAGATTATCGAGGGCATCTCGCTGGCAGCTGCGGTGCTCCGTGGCGAAAAGCAGATCGACGAGGATCTGGAGCGCGGCGATGACTACGGCGTGGGCAAGCGCGCCTTCCGTATCGACGTGCGCAAGAAGGTGCTCGGCGAGGGCAAGTATCCCGACGACATCGACGAGCTCGATCAGCCGGGCCTGACCTATGCCAGCGCCGTTCGCTCCAAATATCCGCGCGCCCGCGTGCTCTCCATCGACACCTCCAAGGCCGAGGCCCTGCCCGGTGTGGTGGGCATCCTGCGAGCCGAGGACGTGCCGGTCAACCAGGTCGGCCACCTTATCCAGGACTGGGACGTCATGATCGCCCAGGGCGATATCACCCGCTGCGTGGGCGACGCCATCGTTTTGGTAGTCGCCGAGGACGAGGCGACGCTCGAGAAGGCCAAGAAGCTCGTAAAGATCGATTACGAGCCGCTGGAGCCCGTGCGCAACATCGCCGAGGCCAAGGCCGCCGACGCCCCGCGCCTGCATGACAGTTTCTTTGCTTTTGGCAACACGGTGGAGCTCAAGGACAACGTGTGCCAGAGCCGTCACGTGACGCGCGGCGACGCCGCCAAGGCGCTAGCGGAGAGCGCATTCACCGTGACGCAGCGCTTTACCACGCCCTTTACCGAGCACGCCTTCTTGGAGCCCGAGTGCGCCGTCGCCTTCCCGTACAAGAACGGCGTCAAGGTGCAGTCGACCGACCAGGGCGCCTACGATACGCGCAAAGAGTGTGCCCACATGTTTGGCTGGGACAACGAGCCCGAGCGCGTGGTCGTCGAGACCATGCTCGTGGGTGGCGGCTTTGGCGGCAAGGAGGACGTGTCCATCCAGCACCTGGCCGCGCTCGCCGCATATAAGTTCCAGCGTCCTGTGAAGTGTAAGCTCACGCGTGCCGAGTCGCTCGCTTTCCATCCCAAGCGTCACGCCATGGACGGCACCTTTACACTGGGCTGCGACGCCGAGGGCAACTTTACCGGCCTGGATTGCGAGATCAACTTTGATACCGGTGCCTACGCGTCGCTGTGCGGCCCGGTGCTCGAGCGCGCCTGTACGCATGCCGTCGGCCCCTACAAGTACCAGAACACCGACATTCGCGGCTTTGGTTACTACACCAACAACCCGCCTGCCGGCGCGTACCGCGGCTTTGGCGTCTGCCAGTCCGAGTTTGCGCTCGAGAGCCTGATCGACCTGCTGGCAGAGAAGGTCGGCCTGGATCCGTGGGAGATTCGCTACCGCAACGCCATCGAGCCGGGCGAGGTTCTGCCCAACGGCCAGATTGCCGATTGCTCCACGGCGCTTAAAGAGACGCTGCTCGAGGTCAAGGATGCCTACTACGCGCATCCCGGACACGCCGGCATTGCCTGCGCCATGAAGAACGCCGGCGTGGGCGTGGGCCTGCCCGATGCCGGTCGCTGCAAGATTCGCGTCGAGGATGGCCGCGCCGTGGTCTACGCCGCCACGTCCGACATCGGCCAGGGCTGCAACACGGTCTTTTTGCAGGACGTTGCCGAGGCCTGCGGTCTGCCGCTGAGCTGCATTGCTAATGGCGAGTGCTCCACCGAAAACGCTCCCGACTCCGGCACCACGTCTGGCTCGCGTCAGACGGTCGTGACCGGCGAGGCCGTGCGCGGTGCCGCCTTCCTGCTGCGCGATGCCATGCTTGACATCGAGGCCGGCAAGCCCGCACCCGATACTCCCGTGAGCGCGCATGGCGACGGCGTCAAGATTGAGTACGACGACGGTCGCGCCTATCAGCTGCGCACGCAGGAGCTCATCGCCGGCCAGGGTATGCATCCTCAGGATCCCGCGGCTGCCATCAAGGCGCTCGAGGGATGCGAGTTTGGCTACGTGTACCTGGAGCCGACCGACAAGCTGGGCGCCGACGTTCCCAACCCCAAGAGCCACATCTGCTACGGGTTTGCCACGCATGTGGTCATTCTGGATGATGACGGCCGCGTGAGCGAGGTCTATGCCGCGCACGATTCCGGCAAGGTGGCCAACCCCATCTCCATCCAGGGTCAGATCGAAGGCGGCGTGCTCATGGGTATGGGCTATGCGCTTACCGAGGACTGGCCGCTCAAGGACTGCGTACCCCAGGCAAGGTACGGTACGCTCGGGCTGTTCCGTGCGCCCGAGATTCCGAATATCCACGCCATCTACGTGGAGAAGGACGAGCTGTTGCCCGTGGCATACGGCGGCAAGGGCATCGGTGAGATTGCAACGATTCCCACGGCGCCCGCCGTACAGAACGCCTATCGCGCATTCGACGGCAAGCTGCGTCCGGATCTGCCCATGGTGGATACGCCGTACAGCCGCGCCCGTCACCGCGGGTAGGGTAGAGCGTGGACGGCCATTGTTGACGGGCCGTTCGCGCTCAACATCAACTACATACGCTGCGCCTTTGGCCCCGGCTCCATCGCGAGCCGGGGCCCTTTGTTTGGAGTGGAAACTGCGTCCCGGATTTGGCGCTCAGAACGGGACACGCTTTCCGGATGGCATGTTTGGCGGAAACTACGGCCCAGTTTTTGGCTCCAGAACGGGATACATTTTCCGGAACGGTCCACGTGCGGTGGTGTACCGACCCTTTTGCGTGCGCCGCTTGTCGAATTACGTTATAGCTAGCTATATTATAGGAAGGTATAATATAGCTAGCTATAACGTAAAGGAAGGATGGCCCTATGTTTATCGGAAGAACGGCGGAAATGTCCGAGCTCAATCGACTGTATGGCACGGGCTCCTTTGAGATGCCTGTGATTTACGGCCGCCGTCGCGTGGGCAAAACGCGTCTTATCACAGAGTTTATCCAAGGCAAGAAGGCTATTTACTTTCAAGCTCGTCGCACCAATGCAGAGGCAAACCTGCATGGCTTTAGCCAGGCGATACTTGCGGGCTCCGTTGGTGTTGCTGGCGTGTCGTTTCGTAGTTTTGACGAGGCGTTCGATGCATTGGCTACCATGGCTCGTACGGAACGTTTGATTGTCGTGATCGACGAGTATCCTTATCTCGCCCAATCGAATCCCGAGATCAGCTCGTTGCTGCAAGACAAGATCGATCACTTGTACAAAGAGACCAAGCTTATGCTTATCCTGTGCGGGTCGTCGCTTTCGTTTATGGAAGAGCAGGTGTTGGGCTACGAGAGTCCGCTATACGGTAGGCGTACGGCCCAGTTTAAGATCATGCCGCTCGATTTTATGACGACCCTCGGCCTGTGGCAGAGCATGGGTCGCGAAGACGCTGCAGTTTGCTATGGCATGACGGGTGGCATTCCTGCATATATCGAGAAAGTCGATCCTGCCGCACCGCTCAAGGACAACATCAAACGTCTTTTTCTTACTCCTACGGGCTATCTCTTTGAGGAGCCGAGTAACCTGCTATTGCAGGAGTGCCGCAATCCCGAGCAATATGATGCGATCGTGCAAGCAATTGCCCAGGGGCGCTCGAAGATCTCGGAGATTGCGAGCTCTACGGGAATCCCTGCGAGCAACGTAAAGAGCTATGTGGATAAGCTGGCGTCGCTTGGGATTGTCGAGCGCGAGCTGCCCCTAAACGAGACGAGCAATAAGCGAGCCGTGTATCTGCTGAGCGACCAGATGTTTAGGTTCTGGTACAAGTTTGTTCCGCAGAACATCGGGCTGATTCAAAACGATATGGCCGAGATGGCGTATGAGCGCATTGAGCCGCACGTATCGGATTATATGGGTACGGTCTTTGAGATTATATGCAGACAATACGTGTACGAACTCGCGCGGGCGGGCCAGCTTGATGTGGTTCCGGCAAGCGTTGGGCGCTGGTGGGGGACGGATAATCGCACGCATACGCAGGAAGAAATCGACTTGATTGTTGACGATGACGAGGGCACTGCGCTGTTTGCGGAATGCAAATGGCGCAATGAACCGGTGGGCGAAGACGTGCTGCAAAAGCTCGTGCATCGAAGCGAGCTCTTTAGGCGGCAGCACAAAAGCTATGCGATCTTCTCGAAGCGAGGCTTTACGCAAGGATGTCAGGAAGCTGCGGCGAGCAGGGGAGATGCCAAGCTGATTTCGTTTGCCGAGATGTGCGAGCGGAGATAACCAAGCACGCTCTGATGTGATGCTCGGAATGGGTCGCGCTAAGGATGCCAAGCGTAAAACCTTCAATGAAAATGGCGTAAAAACTACATCTGTCATGGCGTAAAAACTACATTGAAAGTAGCGTAAAATCAGCATTGAGAATGGCGTAATTTCGCATATCGCGTGATAGAGAGGGACGGCCGTCTATGGATGCACCAAAGAGATTGACCCAAAAGGGATATAGGCCCCGGCTCATAGAGGAGCGCCTCGACACCCTTATGCGGGCGTTTGGCTGTGTGGAGATCAACGGCCCCAAATGGTGCGGCAAGACCTGGACGGCGCTCTCTCGCTCGGCGAGCGTCTCCAGGCTCGATGAGCCTGCGCAGCGTGCGGCGGCAGAGGTCGACCCAAGCCTGGCGCTCATCGGCGATGCGCCACACCTGGTCGATGAATGGCAGGAGGTGCTCGAGGTTTGGGATGCCGCCCGGCGTTTCGTGGACGCGAGCGGCAACGAACGGGGGACACTTTTGCTCACGGGCTCGACCGCGCTCAAAAGCGAGGAGCGCAGCCATGTTCGTCATTCCGGCACGGGTAGGATCGCCCGTCTGTCAATGCGCCCCATGGCCCTGTGTGAGTCGGGCGACGGCGAGCCGCTCGTGTCACTGGCAAGCCTCTTTAAGGGCGAGGATTTTGCCCCTCAGCGTCGCGAGAGCACGGTGGATGACGTCGCCCGCTGGTGCTGCAGGGGCGGTTGGCCTGCAAATCTTGGGCTTTCGGAAGATCTTGCGCGAGAGACGGCAAGCCAGTACGTGCACTCGGTGCTCGACGTCAACGTGCTGGACGAGGGCATGTCGCCCGAGCTTGCACACGGCCTTTTGCGAGCTCTTGCCATGAACGAGAGCCAGGCTGTCACGTACAAGACGCTCGTAAAGGACGCCTCGTACGGTGAGGCGGGCCCCGACGAGAGGACCATCGCTGCGTACTTGGACCTCTTCAACAGGCTCAAGCTGACCGAGGACCTGTGCGGATGGGAGCCGCCCATGCGCTCGAAGGCCCGCGTTCGCGTGCGCCCCAAGCGCTACTTCTGTGACCCGTCACTTGCGGCGGCGTTGCTGGGGGCTACCCCTGAGCGGCTGCTTGGCGATATGCAAACGCTGGGGATGCTCTTTGAGAATCTCGTCCTGCGCGACGTGCGCGTGTTCCTTTCCACCTACGGCGGTGTCGACAACAGTGTCCATTATTTCCGAGATGAGAAGGGCCTTGAGGTCGATCTGATCGTTGAGCACGACGGGCGCTGGGGAGCCATCGAGGTCAAGCTGAGTGATGCGAAAGCAGACGATGGAGCGAGAAATCTCAAGGCGCTGGAGAGGAAAGTGCTCTCCAATCCTGCCGCCCAGAATGCCGCGCCGGCGTTTTTGGCGGTCGTGGTTGGAAAGGGGAGCATTGCCTACACACGCGACGACGGCGTGGCGGTGATTCCCATGGCGGCACTTGGGGCGTAGTGGTTTTGCGGGCGTGCCGTGCTTCCTTTACCGAAAATCCATTTGGTAAACCAGATGCTCGCGGATAGAATAAAGTTGACGGCAGCCCAAGGGTGATAGCTGGGCAGCGCCGTTGCTTGGTCAAGAGGTCAGTGCCTTAATGGCAGCGACTTGTTATGCTTCGAATGCTGCTTGAGTGCCTCGGAAAGTTCGATAAGCGCCGTGAAGAGCGAGACCAAAGCAACCAAGAGCTCTACGAGCTCTGATGGGCCCGGGATGACCGCTGATTCAAGTCACCGGGCCTAAATCTTTTTCATGCATTTGAATAGAGCGGGCAACTCTCTTGGGGCCGTCTGCATGGCGTGTGCCTGGCGCATGGTATTGCGCCCAGCTTTCATGTCCGCGCGGCCACCTATCCTTACGGCAATGTAGCCGCTTATGTAACAAGCGGCAAGCAACGGAGAAAGGCCCTAACCGTGTCAGCTGAAAAGACGCCGTGTATCTCGGCTATCGATACGACGAACTTTGCGTGCCAGATTGTGCTGGACTTTGAGTTTGCGCCGGTGCCAAAGCAGCGCCAGCGCCGTGGGCTGCGCAACGAGATTATCGAGGTCGGCGCCGTCAAGCTCGACTATCACGGCAACGTTATGGGCGAGTTTTCGCAGTGTGTGCAGACGGAATTTACCGAAGGCGTTGCGTTCCCTGTCCGCGAGCTTACGGGGATATCGGCCGTGGACACCGCGATGGCCGATCCGCTCTACGTGGTGATCAAAAGGCTCTGCGATTGGATCGGTCGCTACTCCGCCCAGATAGTTTGCTGGAGCGGGGCGGATCGTCGACAGCTTTTGACCGAGTGCCAGGCAAAGCACATTGATCTTTCCGCATTTCCTACGGACTGGGCCGACCTGCAGGCGTTTTACACCTCGATCATGGACGTGGGCAGCCACGGGTGCGTCTCTTTGAGTGACGCGGCGACGTGGCTTGGCATCGAGTTCGACGAGCCGACGGGTCACGCCCACAGCGCCCTTGCCGATGCGCGCGTGACCGCCAAGCTGCTCAAGCAGGTGATGGACGGGGACTACCGCGTGAGCCCGCGCGCCCAGGAAGTCCGCCAGCGGTGGGGGATGGGCGAGCGAGCTCAGACGCGCCTTTCTAGCAAGTGCCCCGAGCTGGGCGACCTGCTGCTGAAGCTGAAGGCGGCGGGAAGGTAGGGGCGTTAGCTGTCTGCATGGCGCGTGCCTGTCGCGTATCGTTACTCTTCCTGCTGCTTGGCAGGCAAGATGTAGACGTTCTCGGCGTCCACGGCGATCTGCGCGGGGCGGTTGTAGAGGGTGTCGATCTCCTTTACGCTCTGCTTGAACGGCGTGACGTCGGGCGTCTTTGCCTGATGGAGCTTTTCGAGGAGTTTCTCGGATTGCTTGTCGTTGAACTTTCCGATGCTCTCTCCTGCGCCTTCGAGCGCCTCGTCGATGAGTGTATGGTCGCCCACGGGGGTCTTTGCGATGGCGTGACCGAGCAATTTGCCCGCGGACGCGATACCGCCCAGCAGTGCCGCATCGACGGTGTCGACAGCCCCCGCTTCGAGTGCGTTGTAGCAGTCGGTGTAGAGCTCGCGGTACGCGATCGAATCAGCCTCGATTTTCGCAGTGGCGTCCGCGAGCTTTGCGGGCTCGAAGTTCTGGGCGAGCATGGGTTCGAGGAACAGCGAGAACGCGTGGATGTAGGTGGCGAGCTGGCAGTCTTTGAGGTAGTCGAGCACCTTGTCGAGGCGTCTGCCCAAGCCGTCTCGCACCTCGATGAACCCTTTCTTTTTCAGATCCGCCTGTGCCTGCGAGCGGAAGAGTTCCATGTCCTGCGCGGACGACTGCTTGATGTCGAGCACCTTCATATGGGCGTTTGCCATGTAGGTGGCGTTGCCGTAGTTGAGGCCGTAACCGTTGAGGATGTCTGCGAGCGTCTTGAGGTTGCCACGCATGTTGGCCTTGTCGCGCTGACGCATGTACTCGAACATTTCGTCGACGGACTCCTGGATGGAGTCGAGCTTTTGGTTTATCTGCGCGATTGCGGCTGCCATGAATAGCGATGTTGGATCGTAAGGCACCTGCGTGACGCTCGTGGCGATGTCGCCCTCGACTACGTGGAAGCGCGCCTGCCCAAGGCCCTTGGCGGCGTCGCGGTAGCCCCCTGTGAGACCGCTGCCGTCCTTGAACGTGTTGAGTTTCGACGGATCGAGCGGGCTACCATATTTGTCAGTCGCCTGGAGCAGCGTGGGCACACTCACCGTGTTGGTGACGGTGCGAAACATCGAGCGGAGCGAGGCGAACGCCACGCCGAGTTGGGGAATTCGCTCGAGCGGTAGCTTGATGGCGCCGGAGACGTCCACCCGCTTCTGAGTGAGCGCGAGGTGGATTATGGTCGATGCGAGCTGTTTTGCCACGAGCTCCTCTCGGCCGTCGTTCGCCGAGGGTTTGGTCTCGTTGTCTGCCATAGCGCGCTCCTTGCTTACGTTGATAGTCGTGGGCATTATCTCATCGCCTGGTGGCTTGCTAGAGCGGGGTAGAGGCCGAGCGTCTGGCGAAACTCGTTAACTGATTGCATTTCAGCGGATTGGGTTGATTATAAGAGAAGGACGGCTATCCATCTGCCCTTCCCAGTTGAGTTCGCTTTGAGCTACTGTTCGTGCCTATGCTGCTTGGGCTCAAGCCTTCTCGCTGCCGTGAAGCAGGCCGTGGCCGCCATGGCCAATGCGATGCTGGCCATCCAAGTGGAGTCGCCGGTTGCAGCGAGCTTTGGTTCATCGGCTGTCGTGCGTCCCGACTTTTTTGTAGCCGCCTCGTCGGCGTCCTTTTCAGGAGTGGCAGGATCACTTTTGTTGTCGCCGGGTGAATCTACGTCGGTCTTTCCGCCCGCCTGCTCCCCTTGGGCCTTCCCCTCCACGGTGAAGGACGCATCGGTCGCCGTCCCGTCCTTCCAGACGGCCGTGACGGTGTGTCCGCCGCCGGCGAGCGTGTCCAGGTAGGACGGCCTGAGCTCGATAATCGTGCTGCCCCTGGTTGCGGTGTAGTTCTCGGCGGAGACCTCAGTTCCGTCCACGAGGAGACGCGTGAACTCATCGAGAGGACCGCTGAAGCGGAAGGTCAGACCGGCCTCGCCGTCCTTTGCATACGCCTGCCCGTCGCCCTTGGTGGCGGCATACAGCGGAGCGGTCACGTCGAAGGTGACGTCCCCCGCGTCGTCGACATCAAAGGTCTGAACGCCGGTCTTGCCGTTACGCTCGGCGTAGGCGGAGCTGTAGACGAAGGTCTCGTGGCCCGTCTTGTCGAGGACCGCGAGGGCTTGGATTTCAAACGAGCCCATCGAGAGCGACGTGGGGAACTCGATTTCGATATAGCCCCTTGCCGCATCGTAGCTGCAGCTCAACGTTTTGCGGGTCTTTAAAGAGTTCGGGTCCTCGACATAGCCGGGGTCGCCGAGGATCGGGGAGACAGACCTTACGCCGTCCGCGTCGCCTACATTGCAATAGATACGGAGGATCCCGCCGACGGGGACCCTCTTCGCGGAGATGGAAACGTTCGAGACCGTGGGCGGGTTCCGGTCGATCGCGCTGCCGGTCACCTCGAAGCACAGCTCGCTCGGGTCGCCAACCGAGAAAGTCGCGCCCGAAATGCCGTTGGCCCTGGCGTAGGAACTCTCGTACACATCGGTCTCGAACCCTAGGCCATCGGTGACCGAAAGGCCGATCAGCCTGTGCCTTCCGATCCTATTGCTGTCGAATGTGAGGTCAAACCCGTCGATAGACGAGCCTCCGTGATAATAGGCTGACGAAACAGAGCAGCCGTCGTCCGAATTCTCCCAGCCCTGCCGCAGTATGGGGGAAACGGAGCGAACGCCGTCGGCATCGGAGACGGTCCAAGAGATGTGGAAGTCGGCACCGGTTGCGACCTCCCTGCTCGAGAGCGACACGGAGGACACGGTCGGCGGGTTTTGGTCCTCGGGTCCCTCGGTCACCTCATACTCGAGGGGGTCGGTGGTGAAGGTCGGACAGTCGAGCCCCTTCTCCTCGGCATACGTCGTGTCGTAGACATCGGTAACCCATCCAAGACTATCGGTCACGCCGAGGCCGATGATCCGGTACCTGCAGGGCCGGTCGCTCGGGGAGGTGGAGATATCGAAGCCCGCGGTCGTGTTGCCGGTCGACGAGAAGGCGAGACGGGAACTGATTCCATGGTCTCCGGTATCGTTTTCGACAAGGACTTCGACTATGGGCGTGACGGACCGTACCCCGTCAGGGTCATCGACGCTATAGCCGACATGCAGCGTGGAGCCGGCCGTGACTGTCGTCGCGGATATCGTCACGTTGGAGATGCTGGGCGGGTTCGGGTCCGACGCGGCTAGGGCGGTTGAGGGCAAAGCAAGCGCTACGGTGGCGGACAGCGAGGCGAGCAGGCTAAGCGCGAAGCGCCTGGAGAATTTCAAGGAGGTCATTGGTGGTGCCGATCTTCCATAATTGTTGCAGCGATACCAGTATATCTTTGGCCCATGCTAGCCAGATGTTCTTTCCGCGAACGGCTCGTTAGTTTAGAGACGGCATATGGACGCCTGTCTCGTCCACGTTTCTCGTAAGGGCGATTATAAGGACATGAAGAGACTTTCTCGGAACAATCAATTGGGGATATCAAAGAAATGCTGGACGCCTCCTGATCGCTCAATGCCTTTGAGGTGAAATGCGGCGCATCGGCTACGTTGTTGAGATCATTTATCGAGCGATACGTCATTCCAGCTGAGGCCACCGTCATGAGGCTTCTGTTCCTACACCCCCCCGCAATCCCGCGCGCGGCACCCAACAGCGCGTACTCCCTCTCGCTCCACTGGCACAGCTCGGCAGTCTCGACGGCGTCGCGACACAGGTCCAGAAACACCTCAGCTCCCTCGCAGAAGCACTCGCGGGCAAAGTCACCCGAACCGCTTGCGACGCACGTGCCGTCGGCAAACAGCTTCCAGCTAGACAGCTCGCGCGAGTCGTCTCCAAGCAGCTTGATCTGCAGTACGTGCGGGTCGCCGGCGGTGTAGAGCTCTTTCTCGAGCGCCTGCACGGTAAAGCGCATCTGGTGGGGGAGACTGCTCTTGACCATGGCCGAGGCATAGCCGTTCGGCTTGTCCAGAAGATGCATTCGTTTTGGCTTGGCGGCTAGGTTGTGGAAGTTGCGCTCACTGCGCACAGAGAAATTGTCCATACGGACTCCTTTCATCGATGTTGGCAGGGCCACCGTGCCTCTTGGCCGGTTGGCGTCGGGATCGTGGAGCCAACTCTCTACCCCGACTCTGGATAAAACGCGCCCGCTGCTTGCGGGCACGATGGAGTCTATCAGCACGCGCGGACAAAGATCAACCCCGTGCGGCAATGAGCGCACGGGGTTGATCTGGTCTACGACCCTCAATTTTTGGCATTTGTTATTCGTCGTCTCCGTCGTTGGGATCGCCCTTGAGGGTGTTGATGTCCAGGTACTGGTTATCGTCCTCTTTTTGCTGGGTCTCCGACTCCGCTTGGGTGGGGCCGCGGAACAGCTGGAATCCCTCAAACGCAATGACGCCGAGCAGGGCAATGATAATGGCGATAAAGGCAACCTTGACTGCCTGCGGAAATTCCGAGAAACGCAGCGCCTTTTCCTCGGCGTAATAATCGGCGAAGCGCTCTTCGCCCGTGCTTTTGGTATATGCCGGCGCGGACGCGGCCTCCGGGCCATATTCCGGTGCAGGCGTGGCAGCGTACTGATCGTTGAGATAATCGCTCGATGCGGTGCCATAATCCTCGGTCTCGATGCGACCGGTGCCAGCATAGCCATCGGAATAATCGGAATATGCCGCACCGCCCTCATAGTCCGCGGCGCTCGTGTTGGCGGCAAAAAGCGGGTTAACTGGAACATCGAGCGCCGGCATGCCGGTAGAGGTCTCATCCAGATCGGTTGCAGCCCAGGAATCATGGCCAACCTGATGGGCAACGGGCTCATCGAGCCGTGTGACCGGAGGCTTGCGTGCCGCAGGAACGGGCAACTGCTGGGCGCTGTACATAACGGTGCTGTCGGCCGATTTGCCCTGCGTCGCCGCAGCGAGAAATGCCGCCGTCTCGGACGGGTCGCTTGCGGGGCGGGGAGCGGTCGTGGGCGCCGAAGTGGGTGCGGGCGTAGGCGCGGGCGTCGAAACAGGCGACTGCGCAGGAGTCGGCGCAGATGCGGACTTAGGTGCAAGTGCGGGATTGGGGCTTGACGGGCGAGCCCCGCCGCCCATGAGTTCGTCGGCGGTCCACGGGCGATCATCCATCACGTCGTCAAGGCTCAGCGAAAACAGGTCGTCTTCACCCTCATCGAACATGCGGTGCACATGTCCACCAATTGCCGGAATCAATCCGCGACCGGTGCATGATGCCTTGCTCAACGCCATTCTGTTCCATCCTTTCGAAATACTAATGACATCGATTATATGGAACTTCCCAAGCTGCTCGGTCTTGGATTCGTGCTTTCCAGAACTCGCGCCCAAAAGGGGAGGGGCAATCCAGGCGAGCGCTTACTTGTCGCCGGCCGCCGCCTTGGCCTCATTGAGGTAGCTATAGAAGCTGTACTTGGAGATGCCAAAGAACTCGCAGGCGCGCTCGCTCGACTTGGAAATGAGGAAGGCACCGCGACGGTCGAGGTAGCCAATGGCACGAATGCGCTCGTCTTTGGTCATGAGTGCCGCGGGCTTGCCCACAAACTGCTCGCACTCGTGCAGCAGGTCCTCGAGCAGGTCGCCGATGTTCTTGGTAATGGGCTCGGGCTCGGTATAGCCCGTGCCGCCGGTGCCGGTAAAGGCATCGAGCGAACGCTCAAAAGCCTTCATAAGCGTAATGTCAAAGTTGATGCCCAAAATGCCGACGGGCTTGCCCTCGTCGTTGCGGATAAAGATGGTAGAGGACTTGAGCAGCTTGCCATCGGTGGTTTTGGTGAGGTATGGCTCGCGGTCGTGCACGTCGGTGGTGCCCTCGTGCATGGACTCAAACACAATATGGCTGGGGCCGTCACCCAGTTTGCGCCCGCTGACGTGGCCGTTTTCGATCACTACGATGGAGTGGTCCACGTCCTCGGTCTCCAGATCGTGGACGACGACTTCGCAGTTGGGGCCAAATTGGAGCGCCAGACCGTGTGCGAGGCGCTTGTAAAACTCAATCTGTGACGGGGTCATGGGTGCCTTCCTAAAAATTAGTTTGGGCATACTTTGCCATAAACCACACCTGTTCGCAAATAACGAAAGCGTTGCTGCGTTATGTAACCGTTCGTCGGCGAAAAGGTACCGATTACGGCAACAAACAATTTGTTAGGTTTGCCAATCAAAAAGTGTGATAGAACAGTGCTAACAAACTTTTTGTTTGGCATCCACATAAAAGTTCAGTCGCATGAATGGGAATGGGCTGAAACGCGTATGCGGGGGCCGGCAAGAGAGGACTTAAGGAGTTCACCGTATGGCCGATAAGATCCAGTGGGCGGGCAACACGATGCCCAAGAGCGATGACAAGCACTTGGGAATCATGAGCCTCGACCACGTGAAGAAGGCCCGTGCCTTCCACCAGTCGTTCCCCCAGTACACCGTCACTCCGCTTGCCCGCCTGGACGGCCAGGCCGCGCGCCTGGGCCTGTCCAACCTGTGCGTTAAGGACGAGAGCTATCGCTTTGGCCTCAACGCCTTTAAGGTCCTGGGCGGCTCGTTTGCCATGGCCAACTACATTGCCGACGAGACCGGCAAGGACGTTGCCGAGTGCACCTTCGATTACCTGACCTCCGATCAGCTTGCCAAGGACTTTGGCCAGGCCACCTTCTTTACCGCCACCGACGGCAACCATGGCCGCGGCGTGGCATGGGCTGCCAACAAGCTCGGCCAGAAGGCCGTCGTGCACATGCCCAAGGGTTCCACCAAGCCCCGCTTCGATAACATCGCCGCCGAGGGCGCCACGGTGACCATCGAAGAGGTCAACTACGACGAGTGCGTGCGCATGGCCGCCGCCGAGGCCGACGCCTGCGAGCGCGGCGTCATCGTTCAGGACACCGCCTGGGAGGGCTACGAGAAGATCCCGTCCTGGATCATGGAGGGTTACGGCACCATGGCTTCTGAGGCTGCCGAGCAGCTGCGCGAGATGGCCATCAACCGCCCGACGCACGTGTTTGTCCAGGCTGGCGTGGGTTCGCTCGCCGGCGCCGTGGTGGGCTACTTCACCAATCTGTATCCCGATAACCCGCCCACCTTTGTCGTGGTCGAGTGCGCTCCTGCCGCCTGCCTGTACAAGGGCGCTGCCGCCGGCGACGGCGACCCGCGCATCGTGGACGGCGACATGCCCTCCATCATGGCCGGCCTGTGCTGCGGCGAGCCCAACATCCTGGGCTGGGATATCCTGCGCAACCACGTCACTGCCTTTGTGTCCTGCCCCGACTGGGTCACCGCTCGCGGCATGCGCACCCTGGGCGCCCCCGAGAAGGGCGACCCGCGCGTCATTTCCGGCGAGTCCGGCGCGGTGACCACCGGCCTGGTCGAGACCCTCATGCTCGATCCCGAGTACGCCGAGCTCAAGGAGCTCATCGGCCTGGACAAGACGAGCTCCGTGCTCTGCTTCTCCACCGAGGGCGACACCGATCCGGATCAGTACCGTCGCATCGTCTGGGAGGGCGAGTATCCGACCTGCTAGCAGACTGACCTGTCCGGAGGCAGCCGGAGGACTTTACTCCCTGCTCGGACAGTCCTGCTCGCACAGAGAGCACATTAAGTGCTCTCCGGCTCGTGCGGAACTCGCGACGGAGCAAAGTCCTCCGTCCGCCTCCTATGGTTACTTGCTTGTGGGGTGCTCAACCTCACGCCGCTTGGCACAAGTGATCTATCTGAAATATCTACCTGTAGGTAAACCCTTGTAGAAAGGTTGACTGTTATGGCTAAAGAACTCGATTTCGACGCTATCAAGGCTGCTGCTGAGTCTCATCGTGCTGATATGACTCGCTTCCTGCGCGCCATGATCTCTCACCCCTCTGAGTCTTGCGAGGAGGGTGAGGTTGTTGCCTGCATCAAGGCCGAGATGGAGAGCCTTGGCTATGACGAGGTCAAGGTCGACGGCCTGGGCAACGTTATGGGCTTTATGGGCGAGGGCGACAAGATCATCGCTATCGACTCTCACATCGACACCGTCGGCATCGGCAACATCGAGAACTGGGATGCCGATCCCTATGAGGGCTACGAGACCGACGAGATCATCTACGGCCGCGGCGGTTCTGACCAGGAGGGCGGCATGGCTTCCGCTACCTACGCTGCCAAGATGATGAAGGACATGGGCCTCATCCCCGAGGGCTACAAGATTATGGTCGTCGGCACCGTCCAGGAAGAGGACTGCGACGGCATGTGCTGGCAGTACATCTACAACAAGGACGGCATTAAGCCCGAGTTCGTCATTTCCACTGAGCCCACCGACGGCGGCATCTATCGCGGTCACCGCGGCCGCATGGAGATCCGCGTCGATGTTCACGGCACCTCCTGCCACGGTTCCGCTCCCGACCGCGGCGATAACGCCATCTACAAGATGGCCGACATCATCGCCGATGTCCGCGCCCTCAACAACAACGGCTGCGACGAGTCGACCGACATCAAGGGCCTCGTCAAGATGCTCGACCCCAAGTACAACCCCGAGCACTTTGAGGACGCTCGCTTCCTGGGCCGCGGCACCTGCACCGTCAGCCAGATCTTCTACACCAGCCCCAGCCGCTGCGCTGTCGCTGACTCCTGCGCCATCTCCATCGACCGTCGTATGACCGCCGGCGAGACCTGGGAGTCCTGCCTGGACGAGATCCGCAACCTGCCGGCCGCCAAGAAGTACGGCGACGACGTGAAGGTCTCCATGTACATGTACGACCGTCCGTCCTGGACCGGCGAGGTCTACGAGACCGAGGCTTACTTCCCCACGTGGATCAACAAGGAGACCGCTCCGCACGTCAAGGCCCTCGTCGACGCCCACAAGGCCATGTTCGGTGACGAGCGCATCGGCTGCGAGCCCAGCATGGACAAGCGCACCGGTCGCCCGCTGTGCGACAAGTGGACCTTCTCCACGAACTGCGTCTCCATCCAGGGCCGCTATGGCATCCCCTGCGTTGGCTTTGGCCCGGGTGCCGAGTCTCAGGCTCACGCTCCCAACGAGGTCACCTACAAGGACGACCTGGTCACCGCTGCCGCCATGTATGTGGCTGCCCTGAACCTCTACGATCCGAGCCAGGCCGATGGCGACGCCACCGTGTTCCGCGCCGGTCTGACCAACAACAAGATCGACTAGTCCCATTCCTTGATCTTGTTGAGCCGGGGGCCGCTCGTGTCCCCGGCACCCCCTGTTGACTTGGGGCCCGCGGTCGTTATCTCCCATGCTTCCTCAACGGTAGCGGGTCCTCGTCATAGCGCTCTGCATGTTCTAGCCACACGCGCATGCCGGAGCACATCTACTCATTGCGATCGTTTCATCTTTGGAAAGGATATTTACATGGACGCTAAGTTTACCGAGCTCGTCGAGCAGCTGAACGGCCTCGATTTTAAGGGTATGTACGGCAGCGACTTCCTGCACACCTGGGACAAGACCACCGATGAGCTCAAGGCGCTCTACATCGTCGCCGACGCCCTGCGCGGGCTGCGCGAGAACAACGTTTCGTCCAAGATCTTCGACTCGGGTCTGGCCGTCTCTCTGTTCCGCGACAACTCCACCCGTACGCGCTTCTCCTTCTCTAAGGCCGCCAACCTGCTCGGCCTTGAGCTGCAGGACCTGGACGAGAAGAAGTCCCAGATCGCTCACGGCGAGACCGTCCGCGAGACCGCTACCATGATCTCCTTCATGGCCGACGTTATCGGCATCCGCGACGACATGTACATCGGCAAGGGCGACGCCTACATGGCCGAGGTCTCCGAGTCTGTCCAGCAGGCCTACGAGGATGGCGTTCTGGATCACCGTCCCACGCTCATCTCCCTGCAGTCCGATTCCGACCACCCCACGCAGTCCTCTGCCGACATGCTCTACCTCATCAACGAGTTTGGCGGCCTCGAGAACCTCAAGGGCAAGAAGGTTGCCGTTACCTGGGCCTACTCGCCCTCTTACGGCAAGCCGCTGTCCTGCCCGCAGTCGCTGATCAGCCTGCTGCCCCGCTTTGGCATGGACGTCACCCTGGCCCACCCCGAGGGCTACGACCTCATGCCCGAGGTCGTCGAGCGCGCTAAGGGCTACGCCGCCGAGTCCGGCACCACCTTTAAGCAGGTCAACACCATGGCCGAGGCCTTCGAGGGCGCCGACATCGTGATCCCCAAGAGCTGGGCTCCGTTTGCCGCCATGGAGAAGCGTACCAACCTGTACGCCGAGGGCGACGACGCCGGCATCGCAGCGCTCGAGAAGGAGCTGCTCGCCCAGAACGCCACTCATCAGGATTGGTGCTCCACGACCGAGCTCATGGAGAAGACCGCCAACGGCCAGGACACCATCTTTATGCACCCGCTGCCCGCCGACATCTCCGGTGTCTCTTGCGAGCACGGCGAGGTCAACGCCGACGTCTTCGACATGCACCGCGTGGGCATGTACAAGGAGGCCAGCTACAAGCCGTACGCCATCGCAGCCATGATGTTCCTGCAGAAGGTTGCCGATCCCGCCGCTACCCTCAAGGCCCTCGACGAGCGCAACACCGCCCGTTGGTTCCAGGCCTAAAGCTGGGCTGAGAAATGGCTAAGCGTATTGTTGTCGCCTTGGGCGGAAACGCCCTCGGCGCCAACCTTCCCGAGCAGATGGAGGCCGTCAAGACGACTTCTAAGGCCATCGTCGACCTGATCGAGGAAGGCAACGAGGTCGTCGTCGTGCATGGCAACGGCCCCCAGGTGGGCATGATCGCCAACGCGATGGCCGAGCTCACGCGTTCTAATCCTCAGAAGTACATTCCCTGCCCGCTGTCCGTTTGCGGCGCCATGAGCCAGGGCTACATTGGCTATGACCTGCAAAACGCCCTGCGCGAGGAAATGCTCGACCGCAATATCGACAAGGGTGTCGCCACCGTGCTCACCCAGGTCGAGGTTGCGGCAGACGATCCGGCCTTTGCCGACCCGGTCAAGCCGATTGGTCCGTGGATGAGCGAGGCCGAGGCCAAGGAGCTGGAAGCCGACCGCGGCTATCAGTTCATCCACGACGAGAAGCAGGGCTTCCGTCGCGTGGTTGCCTCGCCCAAGCCCGTGAACA
This sequence comes from Collinsella sp., assembly GCA_019414645.1. GTDB lineage: Bacteria > Actinomycetota > Coriobacteriia > Coriobacteriales > Coriobacteriaceae > Collinsella. Next base: position 68,983 of record DXLP01000001.1, on the reverse strand, counting down.
TCGTCGAGCTCGACACCATTAAGTCGCTCGTCGAGTCCAACCACGTGGTGATTTCCTGCGGTGGTGGCGGTATTCCCGTCACCAAGGCCCAGGGCAACCACCTTAAGGGCGCTGCTGCCGTCATCGATAAGGACTTTGCGGCCGAGAAGCTCGCCGAGCAGCTCGATGCCGATGCCCTGATTATCCTGACGGCCGTGGAGAAGGTTGCCATTGGCTTTGGCACCGACCACGAGCAGTGGCTCGACACGCTGACCGCGGCTGACGTAAAGCGTCTGTCCGAGGCCAACGAGTTTGGTCGCGGCTCCATGCTGCCCAAGGTCCAGGCAGCCTCGACGTTTGCCGAGAGCAAGCCGGGCCGCACGGCGCTCATCACGCTGCTCGAGAAGGCGCGCGATGGCCTTGCCGGCAAGACCGGTACCACGTTTACCGGCGACGCTGAGTAGGCATATCTGCACCATTGAGGAGGGTGCCCTGCGTCGCGGGGTGCCCTCCTTTGTGCTATGGGGAGCCAAGGGGCGTTCGCTGGAAAACGAGTGCGTGCCTGTTCCGACGGAGTGCGAGCTCGGTATGGTGGGTATAGCAGCTATGGTGTCCAAGGCAGCCAGGGGAGGTTTGCGGAGATGAAACTCGGTTGCGTGATTATGGCTTCGGGCGAGGGCAAGCGGTTTGGCTCTAACAAGATGCTCGCCGATATCTATGGCGAGCCGCTGATTGCCCGGACCATCGATTCGGTTCCCCGGGGCTTTGACGTCGTGGTTTCGACGCGTTGGCCCGAGGTCTCCCAGATTTGCGAGGACAAGCATTGCCCGTGCGTGCTGCACGATGGCGAGCTGCGCAGCGAAAGCGTCCGTGCGGGCCTTTCGTGGGGAGTCGAACGCAACTGGAAAGGTTGCCTCTTTTTACCGGGCGACCAGCCGCTCGTGAGTTCGGATTCTTTTGAGGCTATGGTTCGTGCATTTGACGAGTGTGGCCGCAAACATCCGGTGCGTCTTGCGTGTAACGGTGAGCCTTCGAGCCCGGTGCTCTTTCCGGCGGAACTGTTCGATGCACTTATGTGTCTTGAGGGCAAGGACGGCGGGGGCTCGATTCTCAAAGGTCGCACCGACGTGGTGCTGGTCGAGGCGCGTGCCTACGAGCTGTGGGACGTCGATACCGTCAAGGGACAGCGACGCATAACGGAGCATATTGCCGCCTGCTCGTATTTTGATCGCGTGGCCAACTGTATTAATCAATAAGGAGCAACATGATCATCATCAAAAACGGCGCGCTCGTGACGCCCCAGGGGCTTCGCCGCGCCGATCTTGCCATGGAGGGCGACAAGATTGTGCGGATTGCCGCGGCGATTGAGCCGGCCGAGGGCGATACCGTCGAGGATGCCGTGGGCTGTTGGGTGTTCCCCGGCTTTATCGACGGCCACACGCACATGCAGTGCTGGACTGGCATGGATTGGACAGCCGATAGCTTTGAAACCGGCACGCGTGCGGCTGCCTGCGGCGGTACGACGACCATCGTGGACTACGCGACGGCCGATCGCGGCGTGACCATGCCCGACGCCCTTGCCGAGTGGCATCGCCGTGCCGACGGAACCTGCACGGCCAACTACGCCTTTCATATGGCACTCGCCGAGTGGAATGAGCGCAACCGCGCCGATCTTTCGGCTATGCGCGAGGCGGGCGTATCGTCGTTTAAGACCTACTTTGCCTATGACCACCTGCGCTTGGACGATGCCGAGACACTCGAGGTGCTGGAGGAGCTCAAGCGCGTGGGCGGTATCCTGTGCGTGCATTGCGAGAACGGCACGTTGGTCAACGCGCTGCAGAAGCGCGTGTTTGAGCAGGGTATCCACGGGCCTGAGGGCCATGCGCTCAGCCGTCCGGACGTGTGTGAGGCCGAGGCCGTGAGCCGCCTGCTGTATCTGGCTCACTTGGCCGGGGACGCTCCGGTCAACGTGGTACACCTTTCGACCAAGCTGGGGCTCGAGGCCATTCGCGCTGCCAAGGCGCGCGGGCAGAAGAACATTTATGTCGAGACCTGCCCTCAGTATCTGATGCTCGACGACACCTGCTATCTGGAGCAGGGCGAGGACGGCTTTGCGGGTGCCAAGTATGTGATGAGCCCGCCGCTGCGCCGTGCGGGTGACCGTGCGGCACTGCGTGAGGCGCTTGTGGCCGGCGAGATCGATACGATTGCGACCGACCACTGCAGCTTTAACCTGCACGGGCAAAAGGACCGCGGGCGCGACGACTTCCGCGCGATTCCCAACGGCGGGCCCGGCGTGGAGCATCGTCCCGTCGCGATTGCCACGAGCTTTGAGGGACAGCTGGGACCCGAGGATCTGTGCCGTTTGATGAGCGAGAACCCGGCGCGCGTGTTTGGCATGTACCCGCGCAAGGGCTGTCTTGCCGAGGGTGCCGATGCCGACGTGTGCGTGTGGGATCCTTGCGCGCGTTGGACGATCAGCGCCGCGACGCAGCATCAGGCCGTGGACTACACGCCGCTCGAGGGCTTTGAGGCACATGGCCGCGCCAAGGCCGTGTTTGTGAACGGCGTGCTGGTGGCGCGCGATGGCGAGCCCACCGGAGCCCAACCCGGCCGCTACGTGCCCCGCTAGCAGCAAAGATGCCGTGTCCCCTCCGCAGTTGCGGTGAAATACGGACTGTTTGCGGCCGTTTGGCGGCCAAACAGTCCGTATTTCACCGCAACTGAGGAGATGGGGCCGGCTACTTGAGGCTGGTGGCGATGAGGGGGCGGCCGAGGGCTGTCTCGAAGCGATCTGCCATCGTTGGGTCGGCAAGCGTGTCGACTTGGTTGAGCATGATGCGGGCATTGTTGAGGTTCAGCATTCGCAGCTCGGCATTGAGCACCATGGCGACGCGCTCTGGGGTGGCAGCGTCGGTGGGCTCGCAGCCGCAGCGCTCGCAGAAGAGCTCGGGGCGGTGGACAACCTCGGCGACGGGCTTGCCCAGCCCCGAGGCGCCGACGACCCAGACAACGTTTGCTGTGCCGGAGGGAATTACCGGCTCCCAGGCGGCATGCGCCTTGAGCGGGAGTCGCTTGCTGCCATCTGCCTCGGCCAATACATAGTCAAAGCGCTGCGCCAGCTGGTTGAGCGGCGCGGCGGGGGAGGAGAGCTTGCCCGTCTGGGGGTCCAAGACACCTGCTTGGCAGATGCTTCCCCGCACAAGGCCCGCGCATGCCTCGCAGGTACAGCCTGGGGTGTGTAGGGCACCTGGCTTCCAGGGCGCGGCGTCCAGGCGACGGCTCGACCCGTCCCACGGCACGCCGGCGACGGGAAACATGTGCGTGGTGGTGCAGAGGAGCACGCGGCCGCCGGCACGCATAAGCTCAAGGCCGAGCGTCTTTAGCAGGGTCGACTTGCCACCGCTGCCGATGATCGCGGTGATGCCCGGCTCAATCTTGAGCGTGGAGGCAAGGCCCCCGTTAATCGTTTCCATCTGTTCACCGCCGTATAATGCTGCGATAAGAAATAATCATTAGCGTAGCGGCAGAACCGCTTTTGCTCTGATAAACCGTAGCACAGGGAGGTGCCCCGGGAATGCTCGTTTATGTTCGCGGCGCAGGCGATATCGCCACGGGCGTGGCTGCTCGTCTGGTGCGCGCCGGCGTGTCGGTCGTCATGGCCGATATCGCGGTCCCCACGTGCATCCGTCGCACGATCAGTTTTTGCGAGGCCATTCGCTTGGGCGAGGTCGAGGTCGAGGGCATTCGCGCCCGCTTGGCGCAGACGCCGGCCGAGGCGCTTGAGATTACCGAGGCGGGGGATGTCGCCGTGGTGGTGGACCCCCAGGCACAGATGCTCGGCGAGCTTAAGCCCTCGGCCGTGGTAGACGCGATTCTGGCCAAGCGCAATCTGGGCACCACGCGCGACATGGCTCCTGCCGTCATCGCGGTAGGGCCGGGCTTTACCGCGCCGGTTGATTGCGATGCCGTGGTCGAGACTATGCGTGGGCATTTTCTCGGCCGTGTCATTACCCAAGGTTCGCCCCAGCCCAACACGGGCGTGCCGGGCATGATCGGCGGATACGGCAAGGAGCGCGTTATCCACAGCCCCGCCGCCGGCGTGTTTAGGTCCGACCGCGCGATCGGCGACATCGTGAGCGCCGGAGACGTGATTGGCTATGCGGGCGATACGCCCATGTGCACGCAGATCGATGGCTGTCTGCGCGGGCTTTTGGCAAACGGCGTGCAGGTGACTGAAGGCTTTAAATGCGCCGATGTCGATCCGCGCGGCGACGCCAGCTACATCAACTATATTTCGGACAAGGCGACATCGGTCGGCGGCGGCGTACTCGAGGCGCTCGCCATGCTCACCGACGTTTTTAGAGGATAGGAAGCGACGATGGAAAAGCTCGATGTGGTGAATGCCGCGCTTGGCGCTCTGAAGGCTGGTAAGACGTGCGAGCTCGTGGTCGTGGCCGGTACGGCGGGGTCGTCGCCGCGCGGCGTGGGCGCCTGGATGGCCGTCTTTGCCGACGGAAGCCAAGCGGGCACTATCGGCGGCGGCAAAATCGAGCTCTTTGCGCTGGGCGAGGCCCTCGAACTGCTGGCCGCGGGGCAGTCGCGCCTGGTCCGCTACACCATGGGCGGCGAGAACTCCGATACCGGCATGATCTGCGGCGGAGCTATCTGCCTGTGCTATCTGCACCTGGACGCGACCAAGGCACCGTTGTTCCAGGAGATTGCCGACGTCTTGGCGTATCGACGCATCGGCGACTTTGTCATCGACTTTGAGCCGTTTTTCGCAAGAGCGCTCGAAAGCGACGCTGCCGAATACCATGGCGAGGAGTCGCGCCACACCATTGTGGGTTGCCCTGGGCTTTCGCTGACGGAAGAGGGGAGTAAGGTCACCTACACCAATGCCGCCTCCGAGATTCCTCCCGCGCACATCGAGACGCTCTGCCCCGAGGGCCTAACCTACATCTTTGGCTGCGGGCACGTGGGCGCCGCGACGGCTCGCGTACTAACGGCGGCGGGCTTTGCTGTCGTGGCTTGCGACGATCGTCCCGGCACGTTGACGCCCGAATGGGTGCCCGGCGTCTACGACCGTCGTCTGGTCGACTACAAGAACCTGGACGAGCTGTGCCCCATCGGCCCGCGCGACTTGGTGGTCGTGGCCACAGCAGGCCACAAGTCCGACATCGACGTGGTGATTCAGGCGATGCGCGCCAAGCCTGCCTACCTGGGCTGTCTGGGTTCGCGCCGCAAGACGGCCTTTGTGCGGGCCCGCTTGGAGCAGGAGGGCTTTACGCAGGAACAGATCGACGGACTGCACCTGCCGATCGGCGTTGCCATCGAGGCCGAGGACCCCGAGGAGATCGCCATCTCCATTGCCGCCGAGATGATCCACCTGCGCCGCACCAAACTCGTTCCCCGCAAGCGCTAATCGCATCCCCACCAATAAGTTGCGGTGAAATACGGACTGTTTAAGCCTGTTAGGCCGCCAAACAGTCCCTATTTCACCGCAACTGCTTTTTGGGATCAATTTGTGCGGGGGAGTTGTGGAGTTGTGCAGGCAGACGAGGTTTTTCTGGAAATACGCTCCCGATGCGCGTATAGTACCGATTGTTTTGTCGGCTCCTGCTGCGTCGAGTCCAAACCGCGAAATGCCATGAGCGGCGCGGATGCAGCCAGGAGGCACGAGGACAACCCATCGTGGCCACGCCCCGTGCTTAAAACCCCAAGAAGGAGTGAACAATGGCAGAAGAGAAGTATGTGCCGCGTCTGAAGACCAAGTACAACAACGAGGTCAAGCAGCAGCTTCAGGACAAGTTCCAGTACGAGAACGTCATGATGATCCCCAAGTTTGAGAAGATCGTCGTGAACATGGGTGTCGGCGAGGCCGCTACCGATTCCAAGGCCATCGACGGTGCCGTGCGCGACCTGCGCGCCATCACCGGCCAGCAGCCGATGATCACCCGTGCCCGCAAGTCCATCGCTACCTTCCGCCTGCGCGCTGGTATGCCGATCGGCTGCAAGGTTACCCTGCGTGGCGACCGTATGTGGGAGTTCTTCGATCGTCTGACCTCCGTCGCGATCCCCCGTATCCGCGACTTCCGCGGCATCTCCGCCAAGAGCTTCGACGGCCGTGGTAACTTCTCCATGGGCGTCACCGAGCAGCTCATCTTCCCCGAGATCGACTTCGACTCCGTCGATCACCAGCGTGGTATGGACATCACTTTCGTGACCACCGCCAACACCGATGAGGAGGCCAAGGCCCTTCTGGACGCCTTCGGTTTCCCGTTCAAGAAATAGGTTCACCTGCCCTAAAAGCGCCGTTCCCACAAGGGGGCGGCGCTTGGGGCGAACAATACTCTATGTGAGGAGGATATAAGTGGCTAAGACATCGATGATCGTCAAGTGCAATCGCAAGCAGAAGTTCTCTACTCGTGAGTACACGCGCTGCCAGCGCTGCGGCCGTCCGCACTCTGTGTACCGCAAGTTCGGCCTGTGCCGTGTCTGCTTCCGTGAGCTTGCACTCAAGGGCGAGCTTCCCGGCGTTAAGAAGGCCAGCTGGTAAGTCACTACCAGCGTTTCAAGCATCAGTTTGGAACAGGGAAAACGCGCTAGTTAGGCTTTGCCGTTAAGGGCGGCGAAGAACCAAGAGCACGTGTTCATCAAGAACGAAGGAGAATCTGTATGAACCTTACAGACCCGATCGCAGATATGCTTACGCGCATCCGTAACGCTAACTCTGTGAACAAGGCCACGGTCTCCATGCCGAGCAGCAAGAAGCTCGTCGAGATCGCTCGTGTTCTGCACGAGGAGGGCTACATCGAGGGCTACGATGTCGAGGACACCGTTCCCCAGAAGACTCTGCACATCACGCTTAAGTATGGTCCCAAGAAGGCTAAGGTCATCAACGGCATCCGCCGCATTTCCAAGCCGGGCCTGCGTAAGTACACCGGCGTTGCCGACATGCCCCGCGTCCGCGGTGGCCTTGGTACCGCCATTATTTCCACCAGCCATGGCGTTATGACCGACCGCGATGCTCGCAAGCACAACGTCGGCGGCGAGATCATCGCTTACGTCTGGTAATTCGGTCGGTAGGTAGAAGGAAAGGAGATCACCGTGTCTCGTATCGGTAATAAGCCTGTCCAGATTCCCGCCGGAGTCGAAGTGGCAGTCAACGGCAACAACGTTGTCGTCAAGGGCCCCAAGGGCCAGCTCGAGCTCGATGTTTTTGAGAAGCTCACCATCAACGTCGAGGACAACGTCCTCACCGTTTCCCGTCCCGACGACGAGCGTGAGACCCGTGCCCGCCACGGCCTCACCCGCGCCCTCATCCACAACATGGTTGTTGGCGTTTCCGAGGGCTTCGAGAAGAAGCTCGAGCTCGCCGGCGTCGGTTACCGCGTGCAGCAGAAGGGCAAGAACCTCGAGTTCTCCCTGGGCTTCTCGCACCCCGTGATCGTCGAGGCTCCCGAGGGCATCACCTTCGAGGTTCCCGACAACACCCACGTGAACGTCAAGGGTATCAACAAGCAGCAGGTCGGTCAGATCGCCGCTGAGATCCGCGGCCATCGTCCTCCCGAGCCTTACAAGGGCAAGGGTATCCACTATGTTGGCGAGCACATCCGCCGCAAGCTGGGTAAGGCCGCCAAGTAGTCGTAACCGACTTACTCGCATAAGACCAGCACCCCGTTAGGTGCTGGCAAGATCAACCTTTTTAGGAGTTTACGTATGAACAAGCATAAGGCGAAGCTGGAAGGCCTCAAGCGTCGTCAGCGTCGTGTTCGCGGCAAGGTCTCGGGTACCGCCGAGCGTCCGCGTCTTCGCGTGACCCGTACTAACGCCAACATCTATGCCCAGATCATCGACGACAGCAAGGGCTCCAGCCTGACGCTCGTCTCTGCCTCGACCCTCGAGGCCGAGTTCAAGGGCACCCACACCTCGAACAAGGAGGCCGCGGAGAAGGTCGGTCAGCTCGTTGGCAAGCGTGCCATCGAGGCCGGCATCACCAAGGTCGCTTTCGATCGTGGTGGCCGTATCTACCATGGCCGCGTCAAGGCCCTCGCCGACGGTGCTCGTGCCGCCGGTCTCGAGTTCTAGGAGGTATGTAGCACATGGCTCGTAATCAGAAGCAGCAGCGCGAGGCCTCCGAGTTCGAGGAGCGCGTCGTTTACATCAACCGCGTGTCGAAGACCGTCAAGGGTGGTCGTCGCATGAGCCTCGTCGCTCTCGTCGTCGTTGGCGACGGCAAGGGCAACGTCGGCGTTGGCATGGGCAAGTCCGCTGAGGTGCCCATGGCCATCTCCAAGGCGTCTCTCGATGCCAAGAAGAACATGTTCCACGTGCCGGTGACCGAGCAGGGCACCATCCCGCACGAGGTTCTCGGCCACTTTGGTGCCGGTCGCATCATCATCAAGCCCGCTGTCGAGGGTACCGGCGTTATCGCCGGCGGCGCTGTGCGTCCCCTCTTCGAGCTTGCTGGCATCAAGAACGTCCTGTCCAAGTCCCTCGGTACCGACAACGGCCTCAACATCATCAAGGCTGCCGTCGAGGGCCTCAAGGAGCTCTCCAGCCCTGAGGACGTCGCGGCTCGCCGTGGCCTGACGGTCTCCGAGATGTTCGTCGGTAAGGAGAACTAAGCATGGCTGACACCATCAAGATCAAGCAGGTCCGCAGCACCAATGGTTGCAAGCAGGACCAGGTCCGTACTGTCCGTGCCCTCGGTCTCCACAGGATCCGCGAGGTTCGCGAGATTGCTGACAACGAGTCCGTCCGCGGCATGATCTTCAAGGTCAAGCACCTTGTCGAGATTGTAGAGGAGTAGCAAATGCAGCTTCACGATCTTACTCCCGCGCCCGGTTCCACCAAGAACCGCAAGCGCGTCGGCCGTGGCAATTCTTCGGGTCACGGCACCACTTCTGGCCGCGGTCAGAAGGGCCAGGGTTCCCGCTCTGGCGGCACCAAGGGTGCCGGCTTCGAGGGTGGCCAGACTCCGCTGGCTATGCGCCTGCCCAAGCTTCCGGGCTTCCGCAACCCCCGTCGTATCGAGTACACCGCCGTTAACGTTGAGCGTCTCGAGCGCAAGTTCGAGGACGGCGCTGTGATCGACGGTGCCGCTCTTAAGGCCGCTCGCATCACCAAGAGCGAGTTCGAGCCCGTCAAGGTGCTCGGCAATGGTGAGCTCACCAAGAAGTTCACGGTCAAGGTCGACAAGGTCAGCGCTTCTGCGCAGGCCAAGATCGAGGCCGCCGGCGGAAAGGTCGAGCTGCCGTGCTAAATGGTCTTAAGAATGCTTTCCGCATCAAAGAATTGCGCGAAAAGATTCTTTTTACCATAGCTATGCTCGTCGTGTACCGCATTGGTGCGCACGTTCCTGTGCCCGGCATTCCCTTCCAGGGGATGCTGGGCCTTTTCTCGACCGATAACAATTCGGTCGCCGCAGGTGCTATGGCCCTCCTGAATCTTTTCTCTGGTGGCGCGTTGAGCTATGTTTCGGTGTTCTCCCTGGGCATCATGCCTTACATCACCAGCTCGATCATCCTCCAGATGCTCCAGGCCGTTGTGCCTTCCCTGCATGAGCTTGCCCGCGAGGGCGAGGTCGGTCAGACCAAGGTTACGCAGTATTCGCGTTACCTCACCCTGGCTCTGGCAATCCTCAACTCCGTGGGTTACCTCTTCCTCTTTAAGAGCTTCGGCATCAGCTTTACTGGCGCCGGCGCTCCCGAGATCATCTTCGACCTCATGATCGTCGGCACGCTCACCGCGGGCGCCATGCTGATCATGTGGATTGGTGAGCTCATCACCCAGCGCGGTATCGGCAATGGCATGTCGCTGATCATCTTCGCGAACATCATGGCCGGCCTGCCGCAGGCGATCTTCTCCAGCACCGAGGGCAATGCCGGTGGCATCATCACCATGGTGATCATCTGCGCCATCATCTTGCTGGTTATCCCGCTGATTGTTTTCCTTGAGCGCGGCCAGCGCCGCATTCCGGTCTCCTACGCTAAGCGCGTCGTGGGCCGTCGCATGATGGGTGGCCAGACCACCTACCTGCCCATCAAGGTCAACACTGCGGGCGTCGTGCCGATCATCTTCGCTTCGGCGCTGCTGTACTTCCCGGCCCAGATTGCCGTGTTCTTCCCCGGTATCGGCTGGATCCAGGCAGTTGCCTCTGCGCTTTCGACCGGTTGGCTCAACTGGGTGCTTAACGTTGTCCTCATCGTGTTCTTCGCGTACTTCTACACCTCCATGGTGTTCAACCCTGATGACACGGCCGACAACCTTAAGAAGCAGGGCGGCTTTATTCCGGGCGTCCGTCCGGGTAGGGCTACCGCGGCCTACATCAAGAACGCGCTCAACAAGATCACGCTTCCCAGCGCTGTCTTTTTGGCGCTCATCGCCATCGTGCCTTCTATCATCTTCTCCTTCACGGGTAATCATCTGATCCAGGCATTTGGCGGCACGTCCATCCTCATCATGGTCGGCGTCGTGCTCGACACGGTCGATAAGCTCGAAGGCCAGATCAAGATGTATGATTACGATGGATTCTTTAAATAGGCTAGAGGAGGATTGCTCATGAACCTCGTATTGCTCGGAGCTCCGGGTGCCGGTAAGGGCACCGTCGCACAGGAGCTCGTCGCCGAGTTTGGCGTCGCTCACATTTCCACGGGCGACCTGCTGCGTGCTGCCGTCAAGGGTGGCACCGAGCTTGGTATTCAGGCTAAGAAGTACATGGACGCTGGCGAGCTCGTTCCCGACCAGCTCGTGATCGACCTTGTCAAGGAGCGCCTTGCCGCCGATGACGCCCAGCAGGGCTTCATCCTCGATGGCTTCCCGCGCAACACCGCCCAGGCCGTGACGCTCGATTCCGAGCTCTCCGCCATGGGTCGCGAGATCGACTGCGCCCTTCTGGTCGATGTGGCCCCCGACGTCATCATCGATCGTCTGTCTTCGCGTCGCACCTGCCGCGCCTGCGGTTACACCGGCACCGCTGCCGATGTCACCTGCCCTAAGTGCGGCGGCGAGATGTATCAGCGCGACGACGACAAGCCCGAGACCATCAAGAACCGTCTCGACGTCTACGAGAAGTCCACGAGCCCGCTCGTCGACTACTATCGTGGTCAGGGTCTGCTCAAGTCGGTCAACGGTGACCAGGCTCGCGAGACCGTGTACGGGGATGTCAAAGAGGCTCTCGGTCTATGATCAAGATTAAGTCTGCAACGCAAATCGAGCAGATGAAGAAGGCAGGAGCGCTATCTAAGATGGCGCTCCGCCACGTTGGAGCCATGGTTCGCCCCGGCGTGTCGACCTTCGAACTCGATCAGCTTGCCGAGCAGATTATCCGCATGCATGGCGGCACCCCGGCCTTTAAGGGTTACGGCGGGTTCCCCGGAACCATTTGCGCATCAATAAACGATGCCGTGGTCCACGGTATTCCCAACCCCGATATGATCCTGCGCGATGGCGATATCATCTCCATCGATACGGGAGCTGTTCTCGACGGTTGGCTCGGCGATAACGCCTGGACGTTTTTCGTCGGCACCCCCACGCCCGAGGCCAAGGCCCTGTGCGAGGTTACGCGCGATTGCCTTAAGGCTGCCATCGAGCAGGCTGTTCCCGGTAACCATATCGGGGACGTCGGGTATGCTGTTCAGTCCCTCGCCGAGTCTCACGGTTACGGCGTGCTTCGTGATTACGTGGGGCATGGCATTGGCCGCGTGATGCACGAGGACCCCAACGTTCCTAACTATGGAAAGAAGGGGAGGGGCGTTCGCCTCCAGGCTGGTATGGTCATCGCTATCGAGCCGATGGTAACGATGGGTTCCAATCATGTGAGCACGGGCTCCGATGGTTGGATCGTTACGACCAACGACCACCTGCCCGCCGCGCACTACGAGAACACCGTCGCCATTACCAATGACGGTCCGGTGATTCTCACCACGGATGCCCAAGGTGCTTGGTGCTCCCTCCAAGGCGGAGAAATGTAACAAGTTCCATTTAGTTGTGGAGCCATTACGAAGTTATTACGATGCGTGCATACGTGTTGTAGAATACTCAATCGCTGTCGTTTTCTAGAGAAAGATGATTGCTTGTGAAGAAGGAAGACGCAATTGAGCTCGAGGGTACGGTAAAGGAACCGTTGCCCAACGCCATGTTTAAGGTCGAGCTCGAGAACGGTCATTCGGTTCTGTGCAACATTTCTGGCAAGATCCGAATGAATTACATCCGTATTCTCCCCGGTGACAGGGTTGTCGTGGAGCTTTCCCCGTACGACCTGACCCGCGGCCGCATCACCTATCGCTACAAATAGCGGCACGCATACACGCACTCCATTTCCGACTGCAGGCTTAGCTCAACCTACGGTCGGATTGTGTGTGAAGACCAGCCATAGTTTTAAACGCCTGCGGCTGGGCGAGTAGATAGTAGGGAAGTAGTTTGAGCGCTACCGAAAGGAAGAACGATGAAGGTACGTCCTTCGGTCAAGAAGATGTGCGATAAGTGCAAAATCATTAGGCGCCATGGCAAGGTCCTCGTCATTTGCGAGAACCCCCGTCATAAGCAGCGTCAGGGTTAAGAGAGGAGACTACGTTGGCCCGTATTAATGGTGTCGACCTCCCGCGTGAGAAGCGCGTTGAGATCGGTCTGACCTACATTTACGGCATCGGCCGCACCACTGCGACGAAGATTTGCGTCGAGTGCAACGTTAACGTGGATACGCGCGTTAAGGACCTCACCGAGGATGAGGTTAACGCCATCCGCGATTATATCGATAAGAACCAGATCATGGTTGAGGGCGACCTCCGCCGTGAGCGCAACCAGAACGTCAAGCGCCTTATGGACATCGGCTGCAACCGCGGCCTTCGTCACCGCAAGGGCCTCCCGGTCCGCGGCCAGCGCACCCACACTAACGCTCGTACCCGCAAGGGCCCGAAGCGTCAGATCGGTGCTAAGAAGAAGAAATAAGGAGCGCTAGATAGATGGCTACTGCTAAGAAGAACGTTCGCGCTGCCCGTCTGAAGCGCGCGGACCGTAAGAACATTTCCGTGGGCCAGGCTCACATTCGTTCTACGTTCAACAACACGATCGTTTCGATCACCGATCCCCAGGGCAACGTCATTTCCTGGAAGTCGGCTGGCCAGGTGGGCTTCAAGGGCTCCCGTAAGTCCACGCCGTTCGCTGCCCAGATGGCTGCCGAGGCTGCTGCCAAGCAGGCCATGGAGCACGGTATGAAGAAGGTTTCCGTCTTCGTCAAGGGCCCCGGCTCCGGTCGTGAGACCGCCATCCGCTCCCTCCAGGCTGCTGGCCTCGAGGTCTCGAGCATCCAGGACAAGACCCCCATCCCGCACAACGGCTGCCGCCCCAAGAAGCGTCGCCGCGTGTAACTGAAAGGATCGTATCAATATGGCAATCGACAGGACTCCTGTTCTTAAGCGCTGCCGTCAGCTCGGGATCGATCCCGCTGAGCTCGGTTACAGCAGCAAGAAGGAATCTATCCGTCAGCCCAAGCGCCGTCGCAAGGAATCTGAGTACGGCATGCAGCTGCGTGAGAAGCAGAAGGTCAAGTTCATCTATGGCGTTCTGGAGAAGCAGTTCCACGGCTACTTCAACAAGGCCCGTAAGATGAACGGTGTCACCGGTGAGAACCTCATGATCATCCTTGAGTCTCGCCTTGACAACGTCGTCTTCCGTCTTGGCTTCGCCCGCACCCGCAAAGAGGCTCGTCAGTCCGTCCGTCACGGTCACTTCACCGTGAACGGCAAGCGCGTGGACATCCCGTCCTACCGCGTCAAGGCCGGCGACGTCGTCGCTGTCGGCGAGAAGTTCCGTGACCTCCTCCCCATCAAGGAGGCCCTGATTTCCTCCGAGCGTTTCGAGGTCCCTGGCTGGCTCGAGGTCGATATCGAGAAGCTGTCTGGTAACGTGCTCGCTCTGCCGACGCGTGAGCAGATCAGCGGTGATATCAACGAGCAGCTCATCGTCGAGCTCTACTCTAAGTAGTCCATCCGGGCTGCTGAGGCTGGAGGTAATACATGTCAGAATTCATTAGGCCTCAGGTTCAGGTCGAAGAGATTAACGAGACGTCTGCTCGTGTCTCCGTTGAGCCGCTCGAGCGTGGCTACGGCGATACGCTGGGTAACTCCCTTCGTCGCGTTCTTCTGTCCTCGCTCGAGGGTGCCGCCGTCGAGGCTATTCAGATCGATGGCGCGCAGCACGAGTTCATGACCATCCCTAACATGGTCGAGGATGTCACCGACATCGTCCTGAATGTCAAGGGTCTTGTCTTCAGGGCTCTCGGCACGACCGACGAGGCGACCGCCACCATTTCGGTTGACGGCCCCTGCGAGGTCACCGGTGCGGACTTCTTTATTCCGTCCGAGTTTGAGCTGGTCAACCCCGAGCAGCACATCGCTACGCTCACCGAGGGTGGCCATCTCACCATGAGCATGCGCATCGGCTATGGCCGCGGCTATGTCTCTGGCGAGGCTAACAAGCGCGACAACGATCCCATCGGTGTGATCCACGTCGACTCGCTGTACTCGCCGGTGTCCCGTTGCGCCAAGCTCGTTGAGGCTTGCCGTGTCGGTCAGCATACCGACTACGACCGCCTTGTCCTCGAGATCGAGACCAACGGCTCCATCGCTCCGCGCGACGCCGTGGTCCAGGCTGCCAATATCATCAACCAGCATATGGCTGCCTTTATGAACCTTGCCGAGACCCCCGAGGTCGAGGAGGAGGCTTCGATCTTCGCTCCCGAGGTCACCAACGACAACGCCGAGCTGGACAAGCAGATCGAGGATCTGGACCTTTCCGTCCGTTCCTACAACTGCCTTAAGCGCGCCAGCATTCACTCGGTCCGTCAGCTCGTTGAGTTCTCGGAGAACGATCTGCTCAACATCCGTAACTTCGGTGTTAAGTCGATCGAGGAAGTGAAGGACAAGCTTGAGTCCATGGGCCTGAGCCTGAAGGCTTAATGCTTCGCATATTTGAGGAGAAACTAGACCATGCGTCACAACGTTAAGAAGGGCCTGAAGCTCGGCACCGATGCGAGCCACACCAAGGCCATGAAGAAGAGCCTGGCCAAGGCCCTCTTCGAGAACGACCGCATCAAGACCACCGAGACCCGCGCTAAGGCGCTGCGTTCGGTCGTCGATCCGATCATCACCTGGGCCAAGAAGGGCGACCTGCACTCTCGTCGTCTGGCCATCGCCAAGCTCGGCGATAAGCAGCTCGTTGCCGAGATTTTCGACAAGGCTGCTCAGGGTATGTGGCAGGACCGCAACGGCGGTTACACCCGCATCATGAAGCTCGGTAACCGTAAGGGCGACAACGCTCCTATCGTTATCATGGAGCTCGTCACCGAGCCTTGCACGCCTAAGGCCAAGAAGGCTGCTCCGGCCCCCAAGAAGGCCGCTGCTCCCAAGAAGGTCGAGGCTGTCGAGGAGGCTCCTGCTAAGGAGACCGCTGAGTAGACAATCCGTCTGCATAGGCTATATTCGAGGGGTACGTTCGCGTACCCCTCTTTTTTTGTCGCGATACCGTTTATTGTTTGTTGGGAGCGCCCATGACCGCGCCGTCTGATTTCAATTCGATTCTAGAGCTCGATGCCACACTCGTTTTCCGCGTGGCTTACGATGGCTCGTCCTATAGCGGATTTGCCGAGCAGCCGGGAGAGACGACGGTTGCGGGTGAGCTACGTCGAGCTATTGAGACGCTCCTGCGCCGTCCGATCGACCTGACGTGTGCGGGACGTACCGATGCCGGCGTGCATGCGGTGGCACAGTTTATCAGCGTGCCCGTAACGGACGCTGAGTTGGCTTTGACGCGCCGTAGGTGGCTGAGGGCTATGGATGCCCTCCTGCCCAAAGATATCGCCATAAACGAGGTCTACAAGGCCCGTAAAGGCTTTTCTGCACGCTTTGATGCGCGTTCCCGTACGTATACGTACCGTATTGCCGATCGCGACGCGCGCCCTGTGCTTTCGCGCGGTGCGGTGTGGTGGCATCGCTACCCATTGGATGTTGAGGCGATGTCTGCGGCCTGTCCCGCGCTGCTGGGCGAGCAGGACTTCAAGAGCTTTTGCAAGGTGGCGTCTGCCGTGGGCAAGCCCACGCACCGCTGCGTGATGCGTGCCGAGTTTGGCCATGAGATTGCGTTTGGCGAGGACATCCTGACGTTTACCATCGAGGGCAATGCGTTCCTGCATTCGATGGTCCGTACGATCGTGGGCACGCTTGTCGAGATTGGCATGCATCGCCGTGAACCCGAGTGGATGCGTGAGGTCATCGATGCTTGCGACCGTACCGCTGCGGGCCCCACGGCTCCTGCCTGCGGCCTTACGTTTATGGGCGTGGATTACGATCCCGCCGAGCTTGTCGTGCTCGACTAGGGGAGGGCTCGGCGCGTCGTGCGTCGGCACCTGTCATCTGTGGGCTGCGCGTGTGCAACATCTGTTCTTGGCGTGCAATACAACCGGTGTCTCATTGCTTTTATTGCCGGGGTGTACCATGAACGACAGTTTGATTCACTGCTGTCGAGAGGACGGATAACTTGGTTCGACGTGGCTCGCATCCGCGACTTTCGGTGATCCTTGTGGTAGAAGGTTCGCCCAGCTATGCGATGCGTGCGCTCGAGAGTATCCAGAACCAAGACCTCTACGATTTGCAGATTGTCGTTGTCTGCCGCGATGCTGCGCCCGGTGTGCGCCATTCGCTTCAAGTTGCTGCCGACAGGGACATCCATATTGATTTGATTGACGTCGAGGACGCGAAGCGCGGCGCTTGTCTTCGTGCCGGTTTTGCTGCCTCGCGCGGCTCTCAAATCATCGCTATGAACGCCGATGAGTGGTTTGCTCCGCAGTCCCTTTCCAAGATGGTCAATATCGCGTGCGATACTACGGCAGACATAGTGCTCCCCACGGTGTCGCTCGACCGCTATGATGCACATCGAGAGCGCCATTCGCGCGTCTTGGATGCTGCTCATATTTCCATTGATAGCAAATCTTCGATGGTGGCCGGGCTGCCTCAGTTGATTTTAGGCGGCCTAGTCGTTCAGACCTCTGGTGTGATGTACAGCCGCTCGCTGTTTGAGGCATGCCTTTTGTGCGACAAGGTGTTTCGCACAGTTGGGTTTATGGCATGCGCGCTTTCGCAGACACGATGCGTGTCCGGCTGCGGCGATGCTTGTTTCCACACGGCGGCACCTAAACTTACAGATGCCTTTGATCCCACCATGTATGCCAAGGTATCCGATGACACTCGAGCGCTCGACGAGCTTGCGGACTCACTCTCGGAAGCAGACAGCGGTGGTCGGCTCAAGCTGGCAAGCCAAAAGTTCTACTTTGCCGGACTGGTCGCCTGCATCGAGAATTTGTGTCTGAGCCCGCATGGGGTGTCGTCAATCGAGCGTTCCGCCCGCATGCGTGATATGCTCGATGCGCCTCGAACCCGTCAGATGGTCGCCGCGCTCAAGGATAACCATCGGGGGCTCGGTCTGTTGTTTGGGCCGATCGCCAGCGCCAAGCCCGCGCGCTGCGTGATGTGTACGCATCTGGCAGCTTTTCTTAACCGGACGGGCGCAAAAACCGCCTAAACGGCTCATTTCGAAACAAACTTGCATAGAATTGTTTCGAAATGCGTTCTTATACACAAAAGCCTTCAAATAGCGTTAAACTATTCAATCACTGATTGATTGTCTCCGCCATCTTTTGGAGAGAGGGTTTGTATGGCTAAAAAACGCAATGGGCGCCAGGATGCCATTAGAGATATTGTGCGCAATAAGGACGTCCGCACGCAGCGCGTGCTGGTCGATGAGCTCCGCGCTATGGGCTTTGATTGCACGCAGGCGACTGTCTCTCGCGATATTGCCGACATGGGGCTGCGTAAGCTCCCTGAGGGCATCTATGTTCTGGCAGAGGACCTGCACCTGCAGCGTATGGTTTCCGAGCTTGTAACGGGCGTTCTGCGTACCGATAATCTGGTTATGATCAAGGCTCAGCCTGGCACGGCTTCCGGCATCGCCGCCGCCGTTGATGCGGCAGAGTTGCCCGATGTGCTTGGCTCGCTTGCCGGCAACGATACGATTTTGGTTATTGCCCAGACGGCCGAGGACGGCGAGCGTCTTGAGGCGCTGATCAATAAGCTGAGCAATTCTCGCAAGTAGGCGTGCGGGTCGTGCGCTCGGCACTGTGCGCGTGACATGGTGGCTTGTAAGGGGTATCGACGTTGGTCGGTACCCCCCCCTTTGTTTGCCGGTATAAAGACCGTCCACCAGGTCACTTTAAATTAAAAGGCCCCCGAGCACTTTAATAAGCTGCTCGGGGGCCTTGTTGCTAATGGCCGGATGAATTTCTAGCCGACCGTATCGTCAGGCGTGGGCGAGGGGTCGGGAGTGGGCGTAGGCGTGGGCGTAGGCGTGCCGCCATCGCCGCCGGTCGAACCACCAGTGGAGCCGCCCGTCGAGCCACCGGTCGTTCCGGTGCCGCCGGTGGTGTCGCCGCCCGTGGTCTCGGTCGTCGTGGTCGTCGTGGTAGTCGTTGTGGTGGTTTCCTCTTCGTCCTCGTTCTCGTCCTTGTCGTCGTTCTCCGTCTTCTTGGTGTTGTTGGTGCCGTAGAACTTCCAGACGCTGTTGCTCTTGTAGGTGGGCGCCGTTCCGGTCGCAAACTCCTCGCGCTCGGTGCCGGTCAGAACGGTGTTCATAAACCGCTTAAAGACAGGCAGGTTGGTGCTGTCGCCCAGCAGGTCCGTGCCGTATTTTTGGATGGGGATCTCACCTGCGGAATAGCCGGTCCACAGGGCGCACGCCAGCTGCGGGGTATAGCCGCAGAACCACAGGTTGGTGGTGTTGTCGGTGGTGCCCGTTTTGCCGGCATAGGGCTGGTTGACGCTCAGGGCGCCAGCAGCACCTGTACCGCTGCCCTGCATGACGCCGGACAGAACATCGGTGACCGCGGCGGCCTCGCCCTCGGTAAGCACCTGTGAGGGATTGTCGGTGTGCTGGTACAGCACCGAACCGGTACGAGAGTCAATCTCGGTGATGGCGATCGGCTGGCGATAGTAGCCGCCGTTGGCAAACGTCGCGTAGGCGGCGGCCATCTCGAGCGGCGAGATCGAGCCGGTGCCGAGCGTCATGACGGGAACGTCCTCGATGTTGTCCTTGGCAGGATCGATGCCGAGCTTTTTGACGAGCGAGATGATCTTGCTGTTGCCGACGGCTTCCGCCACCTGGATGTAGCCGGTGTTGGAGGAGTATGCCGTTGCCTGCTTAAGCGTGATGTTGCCATAGCTATGGTTGGCGTAGTTTTGGACATCGGTCGTGGTGCCCTTGGCCTTGAGCGGCGAGTTGCAGTTGAGGGTGACGTTGGGGTTCATGCCGTTTTGGATGGCAGTTGCCAGCGTAAAGGCCTTAAAGGTGGAGCCGACGGGACGCTTGGCCGTGGCATGGTTTACGTGGTTCTCGTCGGCGTTGTAGTCGTAGCCGCCCACCATGCACTTGATGTAGCCGGTCTTGGGGTCGACGACGACCATGCCCATGTCCAGGCCGTCGAGCGAGAGCGTGTCGAGCTGCTCACGGACGGCATTCTCTGCCACCTGCTGCATCGTGGGGTCGATGGTGGTCTTGACGGTCAAGCCGCCCTTAAAGAGCACGTCGGTCGAGAACTCCTGCTCCAGCAGCTGTTTAACATAGGCGACAAAGTAGGGCTGCGAGTAGACGTCGACGCCGCTGCCCGAAATCTCGGTCACGTTGAGGGTGATGGGCTCGGCCTGTGCGGCATCGTGTTCCTCCTGCGTAATGTGGCCCAGGCGCAACATGTTGTCGAGGACCTTGTTGCGACGGGACAGCGCCAGGTCGGGGTTGACCGTGGGGTCGTACTGCGAGGGCGAGTTGGGAAGGCCGATGAGCAGCGCGGCCTCGCTCAGGGTGAGGTCGGCGGCGTTCTTGGACAGATAGGTCTCGGCGGCGGCCTCAATACCGTAGGCGCCGTGACCGTAGTAGATGGTGTTGAGGTACATCATGAGGATCTCGTCTTTGGAGTACATGTCCTCCATCTTGACCGCGATGTAGGCCTCGCGCACCTTACGCTCGATGGTCGAGTCGAACTGCTCCTCCTGCAGGATGGTGTTGCGCACCAGCTGCTGGGTGATAGTCGAGGCGCCTTCGTGCCCGCCGCCGAGGGTTGCCACCGCAGCACGCGCGATACCCCACAGGTCGATACCGCCGTGCTCGTAGAAGCGCTCGTCCTCGACGTCAACGGTGCCCTGCAGCACGTAGGGGGAGACCTCGTCCTTGGTGATGGACTTGCGGTTTTGCGTGTAGAAGCTCGCGATCTTGTTGCCGTTGCAGTCGACGATCTCGGTGGGCTCGCTTACCAGATACGCGTTGGCGTCGGTGTAGTCGGGCAGATCGGACAGCCAGCGGTTGACGTTGCCGACCATGCCGATGCCAAACGCGACGCCCGCAATCAGCAGAAAGCCCAAAAACGAGAGCAGGATTATGGGCAGAGCATGCGTCTTTGAACGGCTGCGTCCCTGTCGTTGGCGAGGACCCATATATTGACCTCCAGGTATGTCGTGCCGGGCGGCGGATGTGCCGTCGAGGCAGGATGGACATAAGTTATTACACGATAAACCAAACGGGGCGCGCGATGCCTCGTGTATGCTGGAAGACGGCATTTTTCAGAGTGAATGCATACCTTGGTAAGGAGTTTGCCGATGGCGATTCGGGCGATGGGGCCGAGCGGACAATACGAGACTGGATTGGATGCTGCCGGTGCGGCGCTGCCCGAGCTGCTGGCGCCGGCGGGCGGGCTCGACCAGATGCTTGCGGCCATCGCCGCGGGCGCCGATGCCATCTATGCGGGGTTGGGCGGCTTTAACGCCCGCGTGAGCGCGCATGGTTTTACGGATGACGAGTTTGCGCGCGGCTGCGCCGTGGCGCATGCCCATGGCGTGCGCGTGTACGTGACGCTCAACGTGTTCGTGTTTGACGATGAGCTGTCCGATGCGGTGGCGCTGGGAGCTCATGCACTGGAGCTGGGCGCCGATGTTCTGATTGTGGCCGATGCCGGGTTGGCCTGCGCGCTGCATGCGGCAATTCCGGGGGTCGAGATTCATCTGTCCACCCAAGCGGGCGTCCATAGCAAGGGCGCCGTGCGTTTGGCGGCTGACGAGCTGGGGGTCGAGCGCGTGACGACGGCGCGCGAGCTGACGGTCGACGAGATTGCGGCGCTATGTGCCACGGGCGTGCCCATCGAGGTATTCTGCCACGGTGCGATTTGCATCGGCTATTCGGGGGCGTGCGAGTTCTCGGCCCTGCGGCGTGGGCGCTCGGCGATGCGCGGCGACTGCACGCAGCCGTGCCGCCTGGCGTACGACCTGGTGGACGAGGCGGGGCAGAGCGTTGTCGCCGTCGAGGGAGATCGCCTGCTGTGCCCGCGCGACTATCTGGGTATTGCGCATCTGCCCGAGCTTGTAGATGCCGGCGTGGCGTCGCTCAAGATCGAGGGGCGCATGAAGAACCCCGATTACGTATTCAACGTGGTGCGGGTGTGGCGCCGGGCACTCGATATGCTGTGCGACGGCGCGTGGGACCCCGGTGCCGTGGAAGAGCTTGAACGCGAGCTGGGAAGGTCGTTTAACCGTGGGTTTACCGATGCGTACCTGCGAGGGCGTTCGGGTGCCGGGCTGATGAGCTTTGAGCGCGCAATTAACCAGGGCGTGCGCGTGGGGCGCTTGGTCGCTGTGGGCCACGAAGAGGTGACCGTTGAGCTCGACGCCGCTGTGGCGGCGGGTGACACGCTCGAGATTCGGTTCTATCCGGGTGTCGACACGCGTCCCGATGTGCCCAAGCGCTGGCCGCAGGTGCCCTGCCCGGTGGATGCCGCAGCGGGGAAGCGCGTCGTCGTGCATTGCAAGCGTAAGGTGGACGCGGGCTGCGAGGTATACCTGATTCGCAGCGCCGGCGTGTTGGATCAGACGGCGGCGGTGTTGGAGCGCATGCGGGCCGAGGCGGATGCGATTGCGCCCGTTGCGCGTGCCGTTGAGGTGCTGCCCTTTGAGGGCGTTGCGGTGGATGGTGGTGCGTCGACGGAGTTGGTGGAGTGCGCGGTTCCCGCTCGCATGGTTTTTGCTTGGCAGCTGATGGATGCCGACCCGCGCGGAGAACTCGATTTGTCCGACGCCGTTGTGGTGCTTGACGAAGTGTGCCGCACGGGTGACGCTGACCGGACCCGCTCACTGATGCAGCGTGCCGGGTGCGTCGTCTGCCGCAACCTGGGACAGGTGGTGATCGCTCGCGAGCTGGGCGTGACGTTTGACGTGGCGGCGCCGGTGTTCTGCGCGAATCGGGCCACGCTTACCTGGCTGCGCGGACTCGGTGCGGGGCGGGTGTACTTGCCGGCCGAGTTGCTCGGCAATGATGCGGAGCGTATTGCCGAACTGGCTGCTGAACCCGGCGTCTTTGGTCCGGTCGACGCCGACCGTCCCGAGCTTATGGTGTGCGAGCACTGCCTGCTGACCGCCGAGGGCGTCTGCGCCACCGATGCGACGGGACAGGTCCGTTGCCGCGACTGCTTGCGTCGTCGGCAGGTGCGCTATCTGGTTGAGCGTGACGGTACACGTCTGCCAGTTGCCATTGACGCATGCGGCAGGACGAGGATTTTCCTGTCGTAGGTGCCGCGTCGCGTCAGTTTGTTATCATAAGAGAGTTTATGGACTTCCAGCACCGCCGTTTTCGGCGAGGGTGCTATAGCAAAAGGAGGATACCCAATGCTGTCTGTTGACGAGCAAATGCGTATCATCACCTCGGGCGCCGCGCAGATCGTTCCCGAGGCCGACCTTCGCAAGAAGCTTGAGAAGGGCGAGCCCCTCAACATCAAGCTCGGCGTCGACCCCACCAGCCCCGACCTGCACCTGGGCCATGCCGTGCCGCTGCGCAAGATGCGCCAGTTCCAGGACCTGGGCCACAACGTCACCCTCATCATCGGCAACGGTACCGCGTTGATTGGTGACCCCTCGGGCAAGAACTCCACGCGTCCGCAGCTTTCGCAGGAGCAGATCGAGGCCAACGCCGAGACCTACGTGAGCCAGGCCATGAAGATCCTGGACCCCGAGAAGACCACCATCGTGCACAACGGCGATTGGATCCTTTCGATGGATCTGGCCGGCCTGCTGCAGGTGTGCTCCAAGTTCACCGTTGCCCGCATTCTTGAGCGCGATGACTTTACCAAGCGCTACCAGTCCCAGACGCCGATCGCCCTGCACGAGTTCCTGTATCCCGTGATGCAGGCATACGATTCGGTCATGATTAAGGCTGACGTGGAGATGGGCGGCACCGACCAGCTTTTCAACCTGCTCGCCGGCCGTGAGCTCATGGAGAAGATGGGCATGGAGCCCCAGATCGCGCTCACCATGCCGCTGCTCGAGGGCACCGATGGCGTTCGTAAGATGTCCAAGTCCTACGGTAACTACATCGGCCTGACCGACGCGCCCAAGGACATGTTCGGCAAGACCATGTCCATCCCCGACGAGATGATCGGCAAGTACTACCGCCTGGCGAGCTCGCTCACCCCGGCCGAGGTCGACAAGATCGACGCTGCCCTGGCCGATGGTTCTGCCGACCCCTACGAGCTCAAGCGCGCTCTGGGCCGCGACCTGTGCGACACCTACCACGGCGTCGGTGCCGGCGACGAGGCTCAGGCCGAGTTCGACCGCGTGTTCAAGGAGGGCCAGCTCGCCGACTTCCCCGAGAAGCATGTCGAGCTGACCGTTAACGACGAGGGCCAGATCTACCTCGCCGGCTTGCTCAAGGACCTGGGTCTTTCGGCGAGCGCCGGCCAGGCTCGTCGCGATATCGACGGCGGCGGCGTCAAGATCAACGGCAAGGCCGTGGCTCCCAAGAGCTATAACATCGATCCCAGCGCCCTCAAGCTGGGCGACACCCTCTCCGTAGGCAAGCGCAAGGGCTTCAAGCTGATCTAACGAGCGAGTTGACCTCACAAGTGCAACAAGGCCGCAGCCGGGATTCCCGACTGCGGCCTTTTTTGGTTACGACGATCCCTTGGGGACGGAGGGATCATTTGGCGGTGCCGTTAAGCGGAAGGGGTGTTAGCGGGGCTTCCTTTTGGGCATACAATGGCTATTGGTTTGCTGCGGTGAAGGTCTGTCCGCTCCGCAGCTTTTTTCTACGGTTAAAGGAGTATGTATGTCCGTTGAGGTCATGAGGTCTGTGATCGATGCTGCCGAGGGGCGCGTGCCCGTCGACACGCTGTTTACCAATGCGCAGATCGTCGACGTGTATGGCCAGCGTGTGGCGCCCGGTAGCGTTGCCGTCAAGGACGGTGTGATCGTCGGCGTGCTCTACGATGGTCGCGACGATGCCGCTGGCACCTACGAGGCAACTGAGGTCATCGACTGCCAGGGTCGCTATCTCGCTCCCGGTTTTATTGACGGGCATCTGCATATCGAGTCTTCGAACATCCGTCCCGCCGAGTATGCTCGCATGGCCGCGACGCGCGGTACTACCACCGCCATTGCCGACAGCCACGAGATTGCCAATGTTGCCGGTCTCGACGGCTTGCGCTTTATGATCGAGGACGGCCGCCGCGCACCCATCTCCATCAAGTACATGATGCCTTCGTGCGTGCCCGCGCTGCCCGACGAGCAGGCCGGTGCCGTTATTTCGGCTGCCGATATGCAGGCGTTTTTTGCCGAGCATCCAGGCGATGTCTTTGGTCTGGGCGAAATGATGAACCTGCCGGGCGTCTTTATGGCCGACCCCGAGACCTGTGCTCGCATCGATGCTGCCAACCAGACGCCGTCCAAGCAGGTTGACGGCCACGCGCCGCTCGTTGCTGGTAAGGACCTCAACGCCTATGCCGCAGCAGGTATTATCGCCGACCACGAGTCGACGATTCCCGAGGAGGCGCTCGACAAGCTGTCTCGCGGTATGTACGTGATGCTGCGCGAAGGCACGTGCAGCCATGACCTGACCAACCTGTCTCCGATGCTGCTGGAGAATCCTGCCCGTGCCCGCCGCTGCTGCTTTGCGACCGACGACCGCGCTCCCTCCGACGCGCTTTCGACCGGTATGATTGACAATGCCTGCCGCGTGGCTGTCGAGGCCGGTATCGACCCCGTGGTTGCCATCTCTATGGCGTCCCTGTCCACGGCCGAGGCGTTTGGCCTGGACCACGGTTGCCGCGACCCGCACGAACTGCGTGGCGCCATCGCCCCGGGCAAGCGTGCCGACCTGCTGGTACTCAACGACCTGACGTTTGCCACGGCTCCGCATCGCGTATATGCCTCCGGTGCTCTGGTGGCGCAGGACGGCACCTTTGTGGGCGAGATTGCACCCGAGATGGCCGAGGTTGCGGCCCTTGCCGATGAGCTGCGCGCTTCCGTTAAACTGCCGAAGCTATCGCTCGACGTGTTCGACTATGCCTTTAAGCCGGGCGAGGCCGTGATCGACGTGGTGCCGGGTAAGGCCATCACGGGTATGGCTCGCCCCGAGAGTGCCGAGGGCCTGCGCCGCATTATGCTGATCGAGCGCCACGGCCGCGGCGTGTCGCTGCAGGCCGAGGGCGCCGATGGCGACGGCCCCGCTGGCCTGGGCCTGGTCGGCAAGCATATCGGTCGCGGCTGGGTGCGCGGCTTTACCATCACGGGCGGTGCCATCGCCTCGACGATCGGCCACGACTCGCACAACGTGTGCGTGGTGGGCGACAGCGCGGCTGATATGATGGCTGCCGTCGAGGCCGTGGGCCAGGGCGGCCACGTGCTGGTGCGCAACGGCAAGGTCGTGGCGCGTATTCCGCTGGCGCTCGGTGGCCTTATGAGCGAAGGCGCGGCCGAGGACGTTGCTGCGCAGCACGACGACTTTATGGTCAAGGCGCGCGCCATGGGTATTGAGCCGCCGCTCGACCCCATCATGGGCATCATCTTCCTGCCCCTGCCGGTCATCCCGACGCTCCGCATCCGCCCCGAGGGCATGTTCGACGTTACAACCTTCACCTATGCCGACTAGTCATCGGGGACGTTCTTAAACGACTAATCGTCGGGGACACTCTTTGGCGGTCTGCCTGACGTCGCGACCGTGGGGCCTCTGGCGCGCGTGAGCTATTTGCTAGGTCCTTGTAACGTTTGCGCCCGCGGAGTCTTATTTGAGCTCCCTTTGGGTACGGTGATTTTGGATATACGTCCGATTCCATCAAGCCCGAAGGGAGCTTTTCTATGTTTAAACTGATTGCATCCGATATGGACGGCACACTGCTTGACGAAAACGGCCAGGTGCCTCCCGAGACCTACGAACTGATTCTGGCGCTACACGAGCATGGCGTGCATTTCGCTGCATCGTCAGGTCGTCGCTACGATCGCCTGTGCGAGTTCTTTGCGCCCGTTCGCGACAAGATGGACTTTGTCGCCGCTAACGGCGCCCAAGTCTACGCCGACGGTAAGATGGTAGACCGTGAGGTGTATTCCCACCTGGCGATTCGAAGGCTCGCCCAAGCCGTCAGGACGTTTCCCAATCTGCATCTTGCGCTCTTTGACCGAACCAAGTCCTTCCTGCTCGATGACGAGTGCAAGTTCGTGCGTGAGGTCGATAAGGACCTTCCCAATGCCGAGCGCATTTGGGAGCTGCCCGATCCCAGCGTAAATATCATCAAGGCGAGTATCTTTTGCGATGACTGTGCCGTTATGGACAGTGCCTACGTACTGCAGCGCGAGCTTGGCCAGCTCTTTACCTTTGCGCCTTCTGGAAACGCATGGATCGATGCCATGCAGTCCGGTGTGTCGAAAGCCTCGGGAATCGAGCAGCTCATGGAGCACTATGGCGTCGAACGCGACGAGGTCATGGCGTTTGGCGACTCGATGAACGACTACGAGATCATTCGCTTTGTCGGCACGGGCTGCGCGATGGAAAACGCGCGTCCCGCGCTCAAAGCGGTGGCCGATCGCGTGGTGGGTTGTAATCGCGACCACGCCGTCCAGCAGGAGCTCCGTCGCGTGCTGGAGAGTCTCGCTTAATCCGGCAGATGGGGACGTTCCTTTTCTGCCGGCAGTGGGGGACAGTCCTTGCAGCTTTTTCGCGAAGACTGTCCCCAACGACTAGTCGTTTAAGAACGTCCCCAATGACTACCCAACGACTAAGCGAGGGCGGCCATGATGGTGCGGGCGACGCCGTCGTGGTCGTTGTCGTATTCGGTGATGGCGTCGGCGGCCTCGCGGTCTTCGGACTCGGCGTTGATCATGGCCATGCCGTGGCCCGCTGCCTGTAGCATGGGGATGTCGTTGATGTTGTCGCCGAACGCCCAGGCGTCGGCGAGACGCTCGCCCAGGTGCTCGCATAACCACGTGAGGGCCGTCCCCTTGGTGGCGCCCTCACCCATGACCTCGATATTCATGGCGTACGAACGCGTGACCTCAATGCCTCCGAGCGTGTCGAGCTCTGCTGCGATGGCGTCGCGATCGGCCGGGTCGTGCCAGTACATAGCGATGCGTTCGAGCGTCTCGACCTCGTCGATTTTGCTGTCGATATTCATGTCGATCGGCGTTCGTGTGCGCTTGAGCGAAGCCGCGATGTGGGGGTCGCCGCCACAGAACTCATCCAGACGCCCGTATAGCGAGCGGGGGAGGAAGCACTGCCCATCCGCGAAGATATCGAAGGTCACATCGTGGCCGGCGGCAATGCGATGGATGCGGTGGGCAATGCCACGGTCGAGCGGACGGCTCAAGATGCACGTGGCGCGCGAGGCGTCGGTGGGCGTATCCTCGTCGAGCTGCCAGACGCTGGCGCCGTTGGCACAGACCGCGTAATGCACGGCGGGATGGGCGAGAATGGGCTCAAAGATGCCCGACAGTGGACGTCCCGTGCAGGGAACAAACTCGATGCCACGACATGCGAGCTCGTCGAGCATCGCCCAGGTGGCATCGCTCATTTGCTTATCGCTCGTCAGCAGCGTCCCATCCATATCGGAAAACACAATCATTTGATGCAGCCCTTTCTACTGGCATAAAAAGCGTGGCCGAGGGCGGTGATGCCCTGGCCACGCTCGGGTTCTATAACGGTCCGCGTCCTAGCGATCGGCGAGCGGCTTGTATTCCAGCGGCTCGATAACCGGGCGATACGCGGGACGGATGATGCGGTGCGCGCAGAAGAGCTCTTCCATGCGGTGCGCCGACCAGCCGGCCATACGGGCGACGGCGAACAGCGGTGTAAAGAGCGTCTCGGGCACGCCGAGCATCTTGTAGATAAAGCCTGTGTACAGGTCGATGTTGGCGCAGATGGGCTTGGTCATGCCGTGGTCGCGCATCACCTGCGGGGCCAGGCGCTCGATGCGCTCGATGAGCGCGAACTCCTCGCCCAAGTCCTTCTTGGCGGCAAGCGAGCGCGCGTAACGGCGGCAGACCTCGGCGCGCGGGTCGCTCAGCGTATAGACGGCGTGGCCCATGCCGTAGATGAGGCCGGTGCCGTCGAAGGCCTGCTTGTCGAGGATCTTGCCCAGGTAGGCCGCGACCTCGTCCTCGTCCTCCCAATTGGAGACATGCGCACGGATGTCCTCGTGCATGGACACGACCTTGGCGTTGGCGCCGCCGTGGCGCGGGCCCTTGAGCGAGCCGATGGCCGCGGCGTAGGCGGAATACGGGTCGGTGGCCGAGGAGGACAGCACGCGGCAGGCAAACGTGGAGTTGTTGCCGCCGCCGTGCTCTGCATGCAGCATGAGCATCACGTCGAGCAGCATGGCCTCATCGCGGGTGAACGCCATACCGCCGCGGAGCACCTGTAGGATGGTCTCGGCGGTGGAGAGGCCGGGCGTGGGGTGCGGCACGTGAACCTCGGAGCCGCGAAGCTTGGCGATCGAGGCCATGTGTGCGAAGGCGGCGATGCGCGGGAGACGTGCGAGCATGGAAATAGCCACGTCGATCTCATGCTCGGGCGTGATCACGTCTGGTTCGGCGTCGAAGGCGTAGAGCAGCAGCACGGCGCGTTGAAGCACATTCATGATGCTCGACGACACCGTGGTCATGGGGAACTCGCGGACGTATTCGTCGCTCAGGTGTCTAAAAGCACCCAGGCGTCCGCAAAAACCGTCGAGTTCCTCTTTGGTGGGCAGCGAGCCCGTGATGAGCAGGTAGGCGACCTCTTCGTAGCCATAGCGATCCTCGGCCTGGGCGTTGTTGACCAGGTCCTCGATGCTGTAGCCACGAAGCGTGAGTTTGCCCTGATCGGGCACGACTTTGCCGTCGACCTTGTTGTAGCCATGCACATCCGAGATGCGGGTAAGGCCCGCGACCACGCCCGAGCCGTCGGCATTGCGCAGGCCGCGCTTGACGTTGTGCTCTACGAACAGGTCCTCGTCGTATGGGGCGGTCGGCAGGCCGTGGTAGAGGTTTTCGCTTTCGGGCGAAATCTGACGGCTCGCCTCGTAATCCAGAACCAGGCGGCTCAGGTGATCGTCGAAGCGGTAGTAGATTTTCTTGGCGTCGTAGGCCATGCGCGCTCCTCTCCGGTCCGCTTTGGGGCCGCGCGCTTGGACGATATGACGTCAAGCTGCCCCGAGCGGCTTGTTCGCTACAGGCGGTACATAAAGTTAAAGACGTCCTCGCGCTGAATGGACACGTTGACGCCCGAAAGCTCGCCTGCCTCGGCCAGGGCCTTCTGCAGCTCGGCGAAGTCGAGCTTGGACTCGGCGGTGTCGGCCAGCATGGTCATGGTGAAGATGTCCTCGATAATGGACTGCGTAATGTCGCGGATGTCGACGTTGGCCTCGCCCAGAACACGGGTGACGCCGGCGACGATACCGGGGCGGTTCTTGCCAAGGACGGTGATGACGATGCGGGAGGACGAGATCTCGGCCATGGGAAACCCTTTCGCGTGATTGCGGCGCGCGCGGGGCGCTCCGCTACGGTACAGTGTTCATCATTGTACCTGTCTGGCGCAAAAAAGGCGCGCTCGCTGCGGCGTTACATGCCTGCAACATGAGCGTAAGGGGGAAGGCCGTACGGGGAAGAGCCGTCTGGCGCGTGTCCGGCTCGTGTTGGGTTGATTTCCGATCTCAGCCGAACACATTGAGCGGACAGGCCGTTCCCGCAGTCAGCCGAACGCCTCCGACGGCTGATTCCGAACTGGAAGCGGAGGGCATCCCCGCCCTTCGGTAGGGGATACCGCTCCGCGGCGCATGCCGCGGGCGGCGCCCCTATCGGACCACCGTGACCTCAGTTGGGATGGGCCCAGCACTGCCGCGTACTCGGTGAGCTAGAGCCAACTGTTCGTCTTCACGTCGCGTATGGCGATATTTCGGTCGTCCGGCTCGGTGATGCCGTAGCCGAACGCCTGGAGCGTCTCGATGGACTCCTGGATCCTCTGTTGGAACATGGGACCCGGATCGACCCTCGGCCCGAGGTGCCCGCGCCAAAGGCACGGCGTGGCGCGCAGCATGTTATGGATTTTGGAGATGGGCTCGATGTCGGCGTAGACGCTGAGCGTCGCCATGGCGTCCTTGTGGCCGGGGATCGATTGGAGCGCCTTGATATCGCCGCCTTGGCGGATCCACTGCGTTGCGAACGTGTGGCGAAGGCCGTGGAACGTGATCAGCTCGTCGTTGGTGCCCATGAGGCCGTTGGTCTCCGAGAACGTCTTGAACGCCCTGCGGATATAGCTTGTCGTCGCGAAGGTCGCGCCCGGCTCCGACAGGATGTAGCAGTCCCCGATCTCGACCGCCCCGGTAAGGCCGCGCAAGCGCAGCTTTCCGCAGTCGATCTCGTGGGTCTCCTTCAGGAAGGGGAGTAGGCCGACCGGGTCGATGGGGATACCCCTGGCGTCATGGGTCTTGGTGTCCTTGATGAACGAACCCATTCCCTTCGCGTACGCCACCGAGTGTCTGATCGAGATCAGGCCCGTCTCGAAATCCACATCGCACCACCGAAGGCCGCAGACCTCGCCGATTCGCATCCCCGTGTGCAGGGCGAGTACGACCGCCCTCTAATCCTCGGCGGACCAATCGAGTCCGAACTCCTTTCGGGCATCCTCTTCGCTCATGACTTCGAGAAGGTCTCCGGGTTGGCAACGAAGGGCGAGGCATAGCTGCTCGAGTGTGTTGAAGCGAATGCCGCGAATATGCCCTTTTTTAATACGGGACAGGTTCACGGGCGTGGTTCCAATCCTTTCGGCAAGTTCGTTCGAGGAAATCTTTCGCTCGGCCATGATCTTGTCGAGGCGAACAATTACGGGCATGGCGTTTCCTTACGCAATCTCGTCGGAGTCGAGGTACAGCTCTCGGGCGTACAAGAAGAGCTGGGAAAGCATGAACAGGACGATGCCGAGAACCAGAGAGGTCCAATCGAATGATGAAGCGATCTCTTGGGCGCCGACGGCCCCCTCGCCGCCAAACATCGAAACGGAGGTTTTGAGTGAGCCGGCGTAGAGGCTGGTGGCAGCTTGAACAACGAAGAGAATGCCGAGCACCTTCAAGCATGTCGCAGACCCTTTCTTGAAGGGGTCTCCGCTCTTGATCGTCCACACGAGAACGGCGCTGAGGATGGTCGTAGCGATACCGATGACGGCAGGGACCAATGTCGAGATCGCAAGGGCTGGATACGCGGGGGAGTCTGCAATTACAGGGTTGTCGAGCACTTCGATTGCTGGCTTTAAGGAGAACGCCACTTGTGCGATGGCGGTGGCGCAAAGGGTCGCAGAGGCTATCGCACATGCGATGCGGAAGGGATGAAGCCGGGGAGTGCGATTGTCGGAACTCATAATAACCTCCGAAGAATTTAAAAAACTCAGGTTACTTTTTAACAGTTTATGTTAAATTGACTTTGCCGACAAGTAATAAGGGCCGAGCATTTTGTTCGGCCCCTCTGTTCCGACTGGATGAGGTTAAGGTTGGCGATGAATATGCTCAAAATCTCGAAGGCGATCTTTAGGTCGCTTCTCTCCTCCAGGTCGCTCTGTGTTGTCGTTGTTGCGTTGATGGTTCTTTGTGCTCTGCCCGTCTTCAGGAGCGCGGCTGGCATCGACGGACGGGTCGAATACCTCGAGTCGGGAATAACCCGTGTTGAGCAGGAATTGTCAGCATCCTATGCGGATGCGCTTGTGAATGCGGGGGAGGACGGTGTCTATACCTCTTCATCAAGCATGCCCGCGCTTCTGTACCCTCTTGCCGCGGGACGTCTTATCTTGGCACCGCTCTCTCCCCTACTTCCGTTTCTGCAGATATCGGATGGAGAGTACACCTATTATGACGGATCGAAGGAGTACTTGCTATGGGTCGCAACGGCCGTTGCCGTCTCGTTCCTTGCCGCGCGTCTTAACAAACGTGAAAAGCTCATCATCCAGGCACCGATGGGCGAGCTGGGTAGACTTGTTGCATCGAGCGTATGGGCGAGTGTTTTTGCAATGCTTGCCGTCCTCGCCATCAATCTTCCAGGGATAATCGCCGCGCTTGTGAAGAATGGCCCGGGCTCGCCGTTCTATCCGATAGGCTACATTCAATATGCGACTCCGGTTATCAAACCGGCTTGGCTGGTGTTCGCGAAGACGGCCATCTTGCAATTCTTGGTGGCAGCGTTCATCTCGCTTGTCGTTCACCTTGCCGTGAAGATTGCCAATAACCCTACGCTTGGAATCGTGTTCGTATGTGCCCTGATGGGGGTGACGATGGTTCCCGGGTATTACGGAAGATCCATCGCTTTACGTGAGTTCGCCCTGTTGAATCCCCTTACGTATGCGAACACTGAGTTGACCGTCGGCGCCTATAGCCCGTACCCGACAACGCAGATAGTGAATCTGCCTGGACTTTGCTTCGAGCGTGGCGCGATTGCCCTCGTATGCGCAATCGGGATCGAGGTGCTGGCAATTAGCCTGCTTTGCGTTGCTGGAAAGAGCGGCTGCGCGTGCCCGATATCCCCGATTTGTCTTGAGAGAGGTTCCTTCACTGCATCGAGAACGGCAACTCGTTCGAGCGCTTGTGCCTCCGCCGTTGCATACGTAAGAACGATGGGGAAACTGCTCCTGCGTTCTCCTACCCTCGCCGTATGCGCGATTGCAATGTCGACGACGATGCTGGCCCCGGCTCTGGTCGAGATGTTTCCTGACGCTGATAACGTTTCCGCTGTTCGGTATAGGGATGGGGAGCTCCGTTCAATAGATCGGTATCTAGAGCAGAACGCTGCGAATATGGACGTCGAGGGCAAAGCGGCCCTGGAAGACATGCGGGATGCTCTTTCGGGTTTCGTGTACGCGCCTATGCCTGCGGAGGGGTTTCGAAGCCTTGCGACGTACGAGCGCGCTCGAGGTGAGCTGGGCGCGGCAGATGCGACTCTCCTGCAATCGATCGGAATCGAGCCGGAGACTCCTTCTCGTGCGGAGGCGCGCGCCCTTCTGCTTGAGTCGATCGCGAGCTTGCCGGACCCCAAGGTTTACGAGTTAAGTACGAAGATGCCCCCATTAATCCTCCTTTCGTATCTCCAGGCAGCGCTTCCCTCCTTATTTTTGCTGTTGCCCGTGGTTGTCGCATCGCTCGCGTGCACCCACCTGCAGTGTCGTTCCCTTCTGGTTCTCCAGATCCCCGCAACAGCGCATGTGCGTTTTCTGACGGCTGTTGCGCTGGCTCTCCTGCTTGGCTTGGTGCTGCTTTTGGTGTCGATGGTTCCCGCTGTCGTTGTGTCCGTGATTAAGAACGGTGCGGGTGGATCGGAGTATCCCGTCGCTCTCATTCGGGCGGGAGCTTCGACAACGTCCACGGTGGGGGAGGCGGTGTTGTGCAGTATTCCGTTGCTGGTCATGGCATACGGCGTGATTTCCGTCGTCGCTGCGTTGACAGCAGCGATTAGCCGCAACCCCGTTGTCACCGGAATGGTTTGCGCGGTTCTCTTGGTGTTGGGTTCGTTGAGCGCTCATGTTGAAAGCGTGGGCATGGGCGTCGCGCTGCTGGCTCCATTCGCCTCGTTTGATTCCGCTTCCCAGGTGGGGACGATTGGGTTCCTTGGGCGAGGGACGAACGCGATGCCTTTTGGAGAGGTCGTCGGCGCATCGGGCGCTCTGCTGGTGGTCTTGGGCGCCGTATCTCCGTTGATGGTGCGCCTGAGTGTTCCAAAGATCGAAAGGGGATGATCTCGATGATTGACCTTCAAACGCTGACGATCTCTTATGGAAAGAAGGTGCTCGTAGATTCGGTGAACGCTGAGTTTGCCCCGGGTACGGTCTACGGTCTCGTCGCTCCGAACGGGCATGGAAAGACGACGTTGCTGCGTGCGATGGCAGGTTTGCCGGGTCCTCGCGTGGACGGGAGCATCGTTCTGGATGAGGTGCAGGGTACGGGTGCGAGAGAGGTCCGTTCTATGATCTTCTATGCACCTGGTGAGGGGACGCTGCTGTATCCCGGATTGCGTGCGGAAGATCACCTCAAGATGGTTTGCGATATGTGGCCGCATGCTCGCGATATCGAAGAGATAGTGGAACAAACGCAGATAGGCGAGTTCGCGAAGATGAGGATCCGCACTCTGAGCCAGGGCATGAAGCAGCAGCTTACCCTGGCGATTGCGTATGCGACGGGCGCGCGGTACCTTCTATTAGATGAGCCCATGAACGCGCTCGACCCCAGCAGGGTGGACTTGCATTCCGAGATTCTCAGGAAGCTGGCCGATTCTGGTACGTGCATCATCATGTCATCCCACATCTTGGATTCGGTCGATAGGCTGTGCGATGAGATTCTGTTTTTGAAGGATGGGAGGCTCATTAGAAGCATTCCGCAAGATGATGCTGCGCCGAAGTCTCCTGGATCCCATTTCGCAAAGCCTGCCGGACGCGCCGAGGGTGCGCTAAGCACGTATCGGCGACTCTACGAAAAGGGCGGGTAGAAATGCAAGTTAAAAATCTATGTGGCCAATGTGATACCGTTGAACCCGCATATCGATACCGCTCAGCCATTCGCCTCGCCCCCATCGCACGCATCTTCATTCGGTCTGTCATTATTAATCTAACGATGCTTTGAGAAATGTAGGTGCTTCCAAATGTACTGTCGACTTCTTCTCAAACTAATCCTAAGAGACAAGGCCGTATGGATTTGTACGCTCGTTCTCGCTGCAGCCTTTTCCGTCCCCATTGCGTTCAATTCACCCATCTACGGGCCCTTCTTTATGAAACAGGGCATGCAGGGCTTTGTCGACGCATTCAATACGCGCGCGCCCCAGGCCAGCGGCACAGACCTATCTCCAGAGCAGCAAAATGACGCGGAGCTTGCGAGATACGCGAACGCCGCCCTTGCCGCTCAAACCGACGCCGCCTTTCTCGATTCTGCCGAGAGCTACTACGCGCTCATGGGCGAAGGCTTCCAATCCGGGTCCATCGTGGGAGACCAAGAGACCAATGACGCAGCGCTCGCATATTGCCGTGCCCTGAGCAGCTCCGGCATCACGGATATCCCGGCCTCCGCAAACGACCTGCCATTCCTTTCCTTCCTGCCTTACGCCATTGCCACGGCGCCGTCTTTCCTTCCCTTCATCCCCTTCCTTCTCTCGTCGATACTCGTGCTCGGCGCCACAAGGCCCGGGACCCTGGCGGCAAAGGCGCCCGTGCCCAAATTCCGGCGCCTTATTCAGACCGTGCTTTCGATAATTGGCGCGGGGACCGCGATGCTCCTCGCCGGCCTCGCACCCGGGGGCATTTACGCCTTGGTCCTAAACGGCTTCGGGCAAATTGGGTACCCGATCGCCTTCTTCCATGACGGCGCGCTTACCACCACGACCGCGGGAAACGTCTTCACAGCCCTGCTTCTCGCGCTGCTTGCGGGCGGAACCTTGATATCCGTTTGCTCCGCCGTCCTATCGACCGCAACGAGGCGCGTCCTCGCGGGCCCCCTTACCTCCGCGCTGCTTGTCGCGGCCCCGGCATTCCCGTTACTGTCCGATTCGGCACTAGGGCATAATGCCGTGCTCGGGCTCCTGCCACTGCCCGTATTCTCGCCTATCGAGGCAACGGGTTACGTGGGATGCTTCCCGACAGAATTCATTGGCTCCGGTTCAGGCAGCGCGTCGATGCTTGCCGTGGCCCTGGCATACGTCGCGGTCCTTTTTGCGGTCGGCGCCGTTGCGACACGTTCGCCCAAACAGGCTGGACCCGCGAAAAAGCACCATGGGCTCGAGCTTCTGGACGCGAGCGTGGGATACGGGAGCACGACGATACTTTCAATCGGGTCGCTTTTCTTGAGCCCGGGAACGGCGGCGGGCCTCGTCGCTCCCA
This sequence comes from Collinsella sp., assembly GCA_019414645.1. Lineage (GTDB taxonomy): Bacteria > Actinomycetota > Coriobacteriia > Coriobacteriales > Coriobacteriaceae > Collinsella. The sequence continues at coordinate 32,779 of DXLP01000001.1, read as the reverse complement.
ACGGCTCGGGGAAAACCACCCTTCTTGAAGCGCTGTCGGGCCAATTTCCCACCCGCATCCGCTCGGGAAGCCTGTTGGCAGACGGAATCTGCCAACGCCGATCAGCCGAATTCGCAGAACTCGTCTACCTGAGCTCTTCAGGCGGCACGGATCTCTACCCCACGCTATCGGCCATCGAGCACCTTGCTTTCGTTAGGGAGGCGTGGAAATCGGCCGCCGACATCGACTCGCTCTGCGACTCCCTCGGAATCTCCCCATATCTCGACAAGCCGACCCGTAAACTCTCGACAGGAATGAAGCAGCAGGTAAAGCTTGCCATGGCGATAGCGACCGGTTGCCCGTACCTCATCCTCGATGAACCGCTGAACGGCCTCGATCCGGGAAAGCGGAAAACCTCCTGCGACGCGATGCGCAGCGAGGTGGCGCGGGGACGCAGCGTGCTCATTTCAAGCCATCTGCTCGACGACCTGGCAGACCTCACCAACTCGTTCTACTTCATCGAGGCCGGCACGCTCGTGGAAAAGATCAAGTCGTCCTCGCAGACGCTCAAGCAGGAATACCTCGATACATACGAGCGAGGTGAATGACATGAAACTATTTGAACAGCTGAAGTCCAATGCGTCGCGCATGGCTGTCTACGCCATCCTCGTGGCAACGGCTTTATGCGGAATCGCGGCACCCGTCTATGCGCTCAACGGAGAGAAAGGCGATGTCGAACCCGCGTACATGGCTTCGACGGTTAAGGACCGGTACAAAGCCTTCTCTGGAGACACGTTTTACGTAGCAGAGTACGACACGACCTACCGTCAGCTTCGCTACAACAAGGGCTACGACTATCTAGGCGCAGAGGCAATCAGCTATACGTCGGGTTGGTACCGCTCCAACTATGGACACATAACCCAGTTCAAGTGTAACTACCGTGTGTACAACTAAAGCAACCGGCTGTGACGAGGGGCGACGCAAAAGCGTCGCCCCCGTTTTTAACCATGTCAACTGAACCTAGTTCAGTTTGGTTGATTTCCGATCTCAGCCGAACACATTGAGCGGAAAGGCCGTTCCCGCAGTCAGTCGAACGTCCCCGGGGCCCTTCTCAGGCCCCGGGGACGGCATTTTCCCAGTTGAAGGAACGGTGGAGATGTGTTTCGATGGGTCAGATTCGTGTCGTTCCGAAAAGACCGTGAACCTTTTGTGGGACACGCGGCGCCGTGGTACCATAGCCGAGTTTGTTGTCTTGGTCGGAAACCAAGACGCCTTATGCGCTGATCGGTAACCAGCGCCTGACCAATAAGGAGTCCTACCATGAAGCAGGGTATCCATCCCCAGTATGTCGAGTGCACGGTGACGTGCTCCTGCGGCAACACCTTCAAGACGCACGCTACCGTGTCCGAGATGAAGGTCGAGCTTTGCAACGAGTGCCACCCGTTCTACACCGGCCAGCAGAAGTTCGTCGACACCGGTGGACGCGTCCAGCGCTTCGCCGACAAGTTCGGTGGCGCCGCTGCCGCCCAGCTCAAGAAGGCCGAGGAGGCCAAGGCTGCCAAGGCCGCCAAGGCTGCTGAGGCCGAGGCCGCTCGCAAGGCCGCCGCTGAGGCTAAGGCTGCCGAGAAGGCTAAGCGTGCCGCTAAGTTCGCCGAGGAGGCTGCCAAGCAGGCTGCTGAGGCTCCCGCAGAGGCTCCCGTCGAGGAGGCCGCTGCCGAGGCCGAGACCACCGAGGCTGCTGAGTAAATAGCTCGCCGAGCAAACACTCGCATTCATGGCAAAAGGGCCGCGCATCCATTTGGGTGCGCGGCCCTTATCTTTTTATTGGTGCAAACCAACCTGTCCCCATTGCACCAGGTTGGCGCGAAGGGGACAGGTTGGTTTGCACCAAATGGCAGAGAGGCAGCGTTTTCCCAGATAAAAGCTGCCAAAATAAACCAGTCCCTTTTTGGCAGGCTGTCGTAGTTATTACGTGGTCGAGCGTGTCGACCGCATAGGCGGCGCCTTGTTTGGCTAAAGTACAAATATCTGTGTTTAACTCGTCCAAGGTTTCATACCGCGGGCGATGGCCAAAAAGGAAAACCACATGGGATTCATGTCAAAGCTGCTGTCCTTTGGATCCGATAAGGACCTGAAGCGCTACTACAAGATCGTCGACAAGATCAACGGTCTTGAGCCCCAGTTTGAGAAGATGACCGAGGAGGAGCTCCGCGCCCAGACCGATAAGTTCCGTGAGCGCTACGCCAACGGCGAGTCGCTCGACGACATGCTCCCCGAGGCCTTTGCCACCGTGCGCGAAGCTTCCAAGCGCACCATGGGCATGCGTCACTTTGATGTACAGCTCATCGGCGCCATGGCGCTGCACGAGGGCCACATCGCCGAGATGAAGACCGGCGAAGGCAAGACCCTCGTCTCCACGCTGGCCGGCTATCTCAACGCTATCGCCGGTAAGGGCGTGCACGTCGTCACCGTCAACGACTACCTGGCCAAGCGCGACTCCGAGTGGATGGGTCGCATCTACAAGTATCTGGGCATGACCGTCGGTCTGCTGCAGAACAACATGCCGCTCGAGCTGAAGCGCCCAGCCTACCAGGCCGACGTCACGTACGGCACCAACTCCGAGTTCGGTTTCGATTATCTGCGCGACAACATGGTTACCCGCCCCGAGCAGCGTGTTCAGCGCGGCCACAGTTACGCCATCGTCGACGAGGTCGACTCCATCCTGATCGACGAGGCCAGAACGCCGCTCATCATCTCGGGCGCCGGCACCAAGTCCGCCAGCACTTACAAGGACTTCGCGCGCGCCGTGCGCGGCCTTGAGCGCGGTGAGGACGTCTCGCACGACATGCTCACCGCCACCGAGGACGTGGAGCCCACGGGCGACTTCGTCATGGACGAGGCCAAGCACACCATTGCCGCCACCGAGCGCGGCCTTAAGAAGATTGAGCGCCGCTTGGGTATCGATGACATCTATGCCGATCTCTCCGGCCAGCTGGTCAACCACCTGCAGCAGGCGCTGAAGGCCCAGTACATGTTCCACCGCGACAAGCAGTACGTGGTCACCAACGGCGAGGTCAAGATCGTCGACGAGTTCACCGGTCGTATCATGGAGGGCCGCCGCTATTCCGAGGGCCTGCACCAGGCCATCGAGGCCAAAGAGGGCGTGCTCGTGCGCGAGGAGAACCAGACCCTTGCCACCATCACCCTGCAGAACTACTTCCGCCTGTATGATAAGCTCTCCGGCATGACCGGTACGGCGCTCACCGAGGACGCCGAGTTCCGCGAGATCTACAAGCTGCCCGTCGAGGTCATTCCCCCCAACAAGCCCGTGCAGCGTGTTGACCACGAGGACCTGGTCTACCGCACCATCCAGGCCAAGTACAACGCCGTTGCCGACGACGTTGAGCGTCGTCACGCCAAGGGCCAGCCGGTCCTGGTGGGCACCGTCTCCATCGAGAGCTCCGAGAAACTGTCCGCCGCCCTCACTAAGCGCGGTATCGCGCACGAGGTCCTCAACGCCAAGCACCACGAGCGCGAGGCCCATATCGTGGCCCAGGCTGGTCGCTATGGCGCCGTGACCATCGCTACCAACATGGCCGGCCGTGGTACAGACATCTTGCTGGGCGGCAACCCCGACGAGCTGGTGCGCGAGCGCCTGGAGCACGAGGGCCTGACCATGGAGGACGTGACGCCCGAGCAGCTCGAGCAGTTTAACGCCGAGGCCAAGGAGACCTGCAAGGCCGAGCGCGAGCGCGTGCTTGCCGCCGGCGGCCTGACCGTTATCGGAACCGAGCGCCACGAGTCCCGTCGTATCGACAACCAGCTGCGCGGCCGCTCCGGTCGTCAGGGCGATCCGGGCGAGACCCAGTTCTACCTGTCGCTCGAGGACGACCTCATGCGCCTGTTCGGCGGCGACAAGATGGACCGCGTCTCCAAGATGATGGTCACGGCCGACATGGGCGACGACATGCCCATCCAGCACAAGATCATCTCCAAGGCCGTCGAGAGCGCCCAGCACAAGGTCGAGAGCATCAACTTCTCCATGCGTAAGAGCGTCCTTGAGTACGACGACGTCATGAACAAGCAGCGCCAGGTCATCTACGCCGAGCGCAATAAGATTCTGGACGGCAAGGACCTGACCGACCACATCACCGAGGTCATGCACGACACCGTGTACCGCTGCGTGCAGGAGTTCTGCACCAAGGACAGTCACGATGGCGAGCGCGACCTGGAGGGCCTGCGCAAGTGGGTTGTGGAGCTCACCGGCCACATCGATACGCCGAAGTTCCCCGACGAGGATTATGAGGCCCTGGCCGCCGATGTCCTGGCCTATGTTGAGAAGTGCTACAACATGAAGGCCGAGCGCCTGGGCGAGGACCTGATGCGCGAGCTCAATACCCAGGTCATGCTGCGCGTCATCGATACGCGTTGGATGAACTACCTGCAGGAAATGGACTACCTCAAGACCGGTATCGGCCTGCGCGGCTTTGGCCAGCGCGACCCGCTGGTTGAGTACAAGACCGAGGCCTACGGCGCGTTCCAGATGCTCGTCGATACCATGTACGAGGATTACCTGCGCACTGTTCTGCGCATTGAGCTCAAAGCTGCCCCGCAGGCTGTGGAGCACAAGGAGGACCCCGCCCTTAAGGGCGCGCACTTCTCTGGTCCCGCCGAGGTCGATGGCGACAACAGCGATTCGGTACTGCGCAAGCAGGCTCAGGTGCAGGCCCGCACCGCCGTCCAGGGTGGTCCGGCTGCCGTTAACAACGGTGGCAAGGTGACGACCTACCGCAAGTCCGAGAGCGATGACCCCTATGTCAACGTGGGCCGCAACGACCCGTGCCCTTGCGGTAGCGGTAAGAAGTTTAAGTATTGCCACGGCAGGAATCGTTAATGGCCGAGACTCTAGAGGTAACTCCCGCCGAGTTGGACGCGTTTGCGGACCGACTCGGCGAGGTCGAGTCGTATCTCCATTTGGACGAGAAGCGCACCCGCGTAACGGAGCTCGAGGCCAAAAGCGTCGCCCCGGGCTTTTGGGACGATGCCGATGCAGCTCGCGCCACGATGGAGGAGATTGCGCGCGCCAAGGAGGACATCGCCGCCGTGGATACCGCGCGCGGAGAGCTTTCCGATGCTCGCGCCGCGTTGGAGCTTGCCGAGGAAATGGGCGATGACCCCGATGCCGCTGCGCTGCGTGAGGAGGCTGCCGCCACGGCGGAGCGCCTATCCCGCGCCATCGACGAGCTTGAGCTTGCGAGCTGGTTTACCGGGGAGTTCGACCATGGCGACGCGATTGTGACCATCAAGCCCGGACAGGGTGGCTTGGAGGCCCAGGACTGGACCTTCATGCTCTTTAAGATGTACATGAAGTACTGCCAGCGCCGCGGTTGGAAGGTCACCATCAACGATTGCCCCGCGGCCGAGGTCATCGGCATCGATCGCGCGACCTTTACCGTCGAAGGCAAGGATGCCTTTGGCATGCTTCGCGCCGAGGCCGGAGTTCACCGCCTGGTGCGCATTAGCCCCACCGACGACAAGAAGCGCCGCCAGACCACGTTTGCCGGCGTCGAGGTCATTCCGGTGCTACCCGACGATATCGATATCGAGATTAATCCCGATGACATTCGCGTCGACGTATACCACGCAAGCGGCCCGGGCGGTCAGGGCGTCAACACCACCGACTCCGCCGTGCGCGTGACGCATTTCCCCAGCGGTATCGTGGTCACGTGTCAAAACGAGCGCAGCCAGATTCAAAACAAGGCCGCGTGCATGCAGATCCTCAAGGCGCGTCTGTACGAGATTGAGCTCGAAAAGCGCGCCGAGGCCCTGGATGAGATTCGCGGACCCAAGACCACAATTGGTTTTGGCAACCAGATCCGCAGCTACGTGCTCTATCCGTACCAGATGGTTAAGGACCTGCGCACGGGCGTGGAGACCAGCAACGTCGAGGCCGTTCTTGACGACGGCGATCTGGATCCGTTTGTGATTGGCTATCACCGTTGGGCTACCGGCAACGCTGACGCGGAGACCCCGTCCGCATAGACCGCTCGGTTTATGCGGAAATGGATTAAAGCCCTCCGAGCAGGGTGGTTTTGTATCCAGAACATACCCTGTACAGGGGTGGTTTTTGTCCGGCGAATCGGTAGAATCGAATACAAGAAGAAGTTCAAAGCGCATCCGATGGGGTGCGCTTTTTTAAAGGAGGCAGCATGGCATATCGTCTGGACATCAAGCGCATTCTTTCGATGAACTTCTTTCACGATCTGCCCCAGATCATGTTGGGGTGTGCCTTGGCCGCCATCGCGACCGACCTGTTTTTGATTCCCAACGGCCTTGCAGCCGGTGGCGTTACGGGCCTTGCGACTATTATCCAGGCAGTCGGCGCAGCGCGAGGCGTGTCGCTTCCCGTCGGTATCCAGACCATCGTGATGAATGCCTTGCTGCTACTGGTCGTTATGCGCGAGGGCGGCATGTTCTACGTGGTGCAGACGGCGACGGGCTTTGTGCTGCTGGGCTTCTTTACCGATCTGTTTGCCCCGTTTGTTGCGCCTCTGGCACATGCTGACCTGATGCTTCCCGCTATGTGGGGCGGCATTATCACGGGCATCGGTTACGGCATGGTATTGCGCGCCGGCGCCAACACCGGCGGCTCGGACACGATTGGCCAAATCATCTCGCGTAACACCTCGCTGCCGGTAGGCTCGACCGTCATGGCAATCGACGTTGCCGTATGTGCGGCATCGGCTCCGGTCTTCTCGCTCGAAAATGCTCTGTATGCAGGACTTTCGATGGTGATCAGCGGCTATGTGATTGATGCCGTGGTCGATGGCGGCAATAAGCGTCGTATGGTGCTCATCATCTCGGATAACTTCCCCGATATCGCGGCCGACATCATGTATGGTCTGGGCCGCGGCTGCACCAAATTAAAGGCGACCGGTATGTATTCGGGCGTCGAGAAGCCGGTGATCATGGTGATCGTTAGCCGTCGAGAGCTCAACACCCTTAAAACGATCGTGCGCGAACGCGATCCTCACGCCATTGTGACGGTCGCCGACGTTACGGAAGCCTTCGGTGAAGGATTCAAGGACATTAACGCGTAGGCTGAATTTCGGTTTGCGGATCATTTTTGTGCCGGGGCGAGAGGCAGCCACCGCATCCAAAAGACGTTCACATTGATAAACCGTTTCATCAGCGGTTCTGCCTGCTAATTTGTTCAAATAATGATAAAAACTCTGGTAAAGCCATCAGTTTCCAGCATAATGAATGACGTACGTGCATTGCGGCTGTGTTGGGATTACCTTCGGTGCCGTGCGCATTTTGTCTAATGAGGATGAAAGGAAGGCACAATGAGCGACGAAGAGCTCAAAAAGGTTGCCAACGAGGTAAGGAAGGGCATCGTCACCGGCGTGCACGCTGCCAAGTCCGGCCATCCGGGCGGTTCGCTCGGCGCTGCCGACATCATGACCTATCTGTACTTTGAGGAAATGAACGTCGACCCGGCCGATCCCCGCAAGGCCGATCGCGATCGCTTCGTGCTTTCCAAGGGTCACTGCGCGCCTGGTCTGTACGCCGTGCTTGCCGAGCGCGGATTCTTCCCCAAGGAGGATCTCGAGACGCTGCGCCACATCGGCAGTCACCTGCAGGGTCACCCCAACATGAACGACACCCCGGGCGTCGACATGTCCACCGGTTCGCTCGGCCAGGGCATCTCCGCCGCCGTGGGCATGGCGGTTGCCGCTAAGCACTGGGGCGATACTTACCGCACGTACGCCCTGCTGGGCGATGGCGAGAGCGAGGAGGGCCAGGTCTGGGAGGCCGCTATGTTTGCCGGCAACCAGCAGCTCGATAACCTCTGCGTGATCGTCGACCACAACGGCCTGCAGATCGACGGCCCCGTCGAGGAGGTCAACGACCCCATGCCGCTCGCCGACAAGTTCCGTGCCTTTAAGTTCCACGTGGTGGAGCTTGCCGACGGCAACGATTTCGACCAGATCCGCGCCGCCTTTGCCGAGGCTCGCGCTACCAAGGGTCAGCCGACCGCCATTATCGCCGAGACCATGAAGGGCAAGGGCGTCTCCTTTATGGAGAACCAGGTGGGTTGGCACGGTAAGGCCCCCAACGATGAACAGTTTGAGCAGGCCATGGCAGAGCTCACGGCCGCCGGAGAGGAGCTCTAGGATGGCAGACGTCAAGAAAATCGCCACGCGCGTAAGCTACGGCGAGGCCCTCGTCGAGCTCGCCAACGAGCACGATGACTTTGTGGTCCTCGACGCCGACCTGGCCGCCGCCACGCAGACCGGCAAGTTTAAGGCCGCCTGCCCCGACCGCTTCTTCGATGTGGGCATTGCCGAGAGCAACCTGATGGGTGTTGCCGCCGGTATCGCAACCACCGGTCGCGTTGCCTTTGCGAGCACCTTTGCCATGTTCGCCGCCGGTCGCGCCTTTGAGCAGGTCCGCAACTCCATCGGCTACCCGCATCTCAACGTCAAGATCGGCGCCACGCACGCCGGTATCTCGGTGGGCGAGGACGGCGCCACGCACCAGTGCTGCGAGGATATCGCCCTGATGCGCGTCATTCCCGGCATGACCGTCATCGTTCCCGCCGATGACGTCGAGGCCCGCGCCGTGACGCGCGCCGCCTACGAGTGCGACGGTCCCGTGTACATGCGCTTTGCCCGCCTGGCCTCGCCGGTCATCAACGACCCCGAGACCTACAAGTTCGAGGTAGGCAAGGGCATCGTCATGCGCGAGGGCACCGACGTTACCATCATCGCCTGCGGCCTGATGGTCGGCGAGGCCCTCGAGGCCGCTGAGCAGCTTGCTGCCGAGGGCATCGATGCCGAGGTCATCAACATGCACACCATCAAGCCCATCGATGCCGACCTGATTGTCAAGAGCGCCACCAAGACCGGCCACGTCGTGACCGTCGAGGAGCACTCCGTGATCGGCGGCCTGGGCAGCGCCGTCGCCGACGTCCTGTGCGAGCAGTGCCCGACGCCGCTCAAGAAGATCGGCGTCAACGACACGTTCGGCGAGTCCGGCCCGGGCGCCGAGCTCCTGCACAAGTACGGCCTGGACGCCGCCAACATCGTGGCGACCACCAAGGAGTTCTTGGCATAAGGCAAGGCGGATCTCAAGGACTGCTTCGCCAGAACTATGGAAACCCGGCAGGGGCGCTCTCTTGGAGAGCGCCCCTGTTTCAGTTGCGGTGAAATAAGGACTGATTAGACCTTTTAACTGGTAAAACAGTCCCTATTTCACCGCAACTTATGAAGACGCCCCTCAAGCACGGTCCCATCAGGGAAAAGGGCATATATCGACAAAGCGCAATTCAGACCCTTCCAACTTTGTATATGCAGCACCTCAAGTAAAACACGGCGACCCCTTAGTTACCGCAGGCCGGACACAGGGCTACTCTCCAAATCTTTCCGCAGGACGGAGGAGCCCCCGCAGCGCGAAGCGCGCAGCGGGGGCTCCGACATGTCCGAGGACGATTTGGAGAGTAGCCCTGTGCCCGGCCGACGGGATCCCTAAGCACGCCATGCTTCTTATGTGCAGCAAAGCTAATACTGCTAAAATACAAAGCGCTCATGTAGTTTAAACGCACGACGATAAGGAGCACCAGTGGGTAACCACTTCCGTACCTCCGGTGCGGGCGATGACGCCCCCAAGACGCAGCCAGGCGCCGTGGGCACTCGTTTCGCCGCCCCGGATTCAGAGGATCAGCTGTTTAGCCCGATCCCCGCACAGCCGGCAGATCAGGCACAGCCGGCATCAGATCCCTTTGCCTACAATCCCACCAATGATGTCGAGCTTTCCGAGGCCGCGGGTTTTGAGCCCGTGCAGAAGGTGACCGCTCGCGTGGACCAGCCCCAGGCGGACGTTGTTGCGTCGCAACCCGTCATGGCCGGTATTCCCGATCCCATGGCTCCTGCGACTCCGGCGCCACAGCCTGCGCAGTCCGGCCTTTTTGCCGGTATTCCCGATCCTACGCAGCCCGCGGCTCCCGTAGTCGAGAGCGATCAGGCCGCCGAGGTCGCAAGCCTCGACAATGCGCTCAACAACCCCGACTTTACGTCGGTGTTTGCGCCCATCGATCCGCAGGCCAGCCGCAAGAAGATGGCCAAGCAGGCCGGTGTCGAGCCCGTCATCCTCATGGAGCACGTCACCAAGATCTACCCGGCACAGCCCAACAAGCCCGCGCTCGACGACATCAACATCGAGATCTATCCTGGCGAGTTCGTCTTCTTGGTCGGTCACTCCGGCTCGGGTAAGACCACGCTGCTGTCGACGCTCAACCGCGACGTCAAGCCGACGAGCGGTCGCATTTTGGTCGCTGGCCAGGACCTCATGAAGATCAAGAACCGTAAGGTTCCGTTCTTGCGTCGCCAGATTGGTGCCGTGTTCCAGGACTTTAAGCTCCTGCCGCAGAAGACCGCCTACGAAAACGTGGCGTTTGCCCTGCAGTGCATCGGCAAGCCCAAGGGCGTCATTCGCAGCCAGGTGCCCGAGGTGCTTCGCCTGGTCGGCCTGGCCGATCAGATGGACTCTCTGCCCGATCAGCTGTCCGGTGGCGAGCAGCAGCGTGTCGCCGTTGCCCGCGCTATGGTCAACCGTCCGCCGCTGCTTATCTGCGACGAGCCCACGGGCAACCTCGACCCGGCGATTTCGCTGGGCATTATGAAGCTGCTCGAGCGCATTAACCGTACCGGCACCACCGTGATCGTTGCCACGCACGACCGCGAGATGGTCGATAGCATGCACCGTCGCGTGATCGCCCTCGAGGGCGGCCACGTAATTCGCGACCAGGAGAGGGGAGGTTACGGCAACTATGGCACCAACTAACGTGGGCTATTCGCTCAAAGAGGCTATCAGCCACTTCTTCCGTAACTGGACCACCTCGCTCGGCGCCGTCATCACGATTTTCCTTTCGCTGTTTATCATCGGCCTGTTCATTATGGGTTCCGCGATGCTGAACTCCGTGATCGGCACCGTCGAGGATCAGGTTGTCATCAACGCCTTTATTAGCGATGACGCCGATCAGGCAGACGTCCAGGCCTTTGAGGCCGAGCTCAAGACGTGGAGCAACGTCAAGTCCGTGACCTATAAGGACAAGGACGACGCGCTGGCCGAGTACACGAGCAAGATGTCGGGCAACGCCGACGCCACCATGAGCGCGCTCGACGGCCAGAACCCGCTGCCCGCCTCGTTTGCGATCGAGATGGACGATCCGTCTCAGGTCGAGAGCACGGCCAAGAAGCTCAAGAAGAACGCCGACTTCCAAAAGATCGCGGACGACGGCGACGTCAACGCGAGCGTGCTGTATGGCCAGGAGGAAGTGAGCCGCCTGTTCCAGGTGACCAACTACATCCGTATCGCCGCCGTGGTGCTCGTCGGTCTGCTGACCTTTATCGCGTTCATCTTTATCAACAACACGATTCGCCTGTCCATTACGGCGCGTCGTCGCGAGATTGCGATTATGCGCCTGGTGGGCGCCAGCAACGGCTTCATCCGCGGACCGTTCATTACCGAGGGTGTGCTGCAGGCCATTCTGGGCTCGCTGCTTTCCATCGGTGTTTTGGAGCTGCTGCGCAATCTGATGGTTCCTCGCCTGCAGGAGAGTGTCGGCTGGATGTCGTTTGCGCTGCCGATGCAGTACTACCTGGTGACCTACGCCGCGCTGATTCTTGTCGGCGTCATTATCGGTCTCTTTGGTTCTGCCATCGCCATGCGCCGCTACCTGCGCGTGTAGGCATGCTTGGAATTCGTTCCTTCCAACGGGTCGTTCCTTTTGGGACGGCCCGTTTTTTGATCCCTTGGGGACGGAGGAAAACGGATCACTTAGGGGGTCGGTCGATTCGAGTGATCCGCAATCCTGCCGTCCCCTAGGGATCATTTGGGTAGACTCTTGGGGTGTAAACGGCTATCGATAGTAAGGAGGCGCCATGGGGCGCAATAACAAGCATAAGCGTGGAGCTCGCAATAAGCGTGGGCCGGTGCGCAGCGAGCGTCGTCCGAGCCTGACTGGCCGCGTGCAGCTCCATGAGCACAGTGCCTATGTCATAACCGAGAACGGCGACTACAAGGTCATGGGCCGCGGCAAGCGCGAGATCATGGATGGCGATACCGTTGCCGTGAGCATTAAGAACAGCCCGCATGGTGAACGTCGCGCCGTGATTGAAGGCGTCGTCGAACGTGCCGCCATCAGCGTGGTGGGTACGTATCAGATGGCCGGCCCGCTTGGCGTGATCGAGCCGCTCGATTCGCGCCTGAAGGCTGACTTCTTTATTTTGCCCGAGGACACTTCGGCGGAGCGCCTGGGCGTGCGCCCTGGCGATGTCGTCGTCGCACGCATATTGACCTACCCGACGCGCTTGGAGTCGGGAACGGTGACTCTTGAGCGCCGCATCGGCGGTGACGATGCGCCCGATCTGGGCGTCCAATACGTTATGGCACGCTATGGCTATACCGACAGCTATCCCGAGGCGGCGCTGGCAGAGGCAGAGGCGCTTTCGCTCGATGTGACTGCAGCGCTTAAAGACCCGCTTCGTCGTGACCTGCGCGATCGCTTTGTCATCACCATCGACCCGGTTGATGCGCGCGACTTTGACGATGCCATCTCGCTCGAGCGCACGCCCGAGGGTGGCTATAAGCTGGGCGTGCATATTGCCGATGTTTCGCATTATGTTGCCTGGGATGGGCATATCGACCTGGAGGCCCGCCATCGCACGACGTCGGTCTACCTTGCCGACCGTGTGCTCCCCATGCTGCCCGAGCGCCTGTCTAATGACTTGTGTTCCCTGCGCCCCGATGAGGATCGCCTGGCGTTTACCGTCGACATCGAGCTCGACGCGCAGGGCCGTGTGCGCCATTACGATCCCTATCCCAGTGTGATTCGTTCGCGTGTACGTATGGACTACGACGGCGCCGAGACGCTGCTGGTGCGCGCCGGCGCTGTTGAGTATTCCGTGTTGGAGGGCGCTGCGGAGGATGTCGCTGCGGCTGAAGCCTCGCGCGAGAAAGCGCTTGAGCGCGGGCTTGCGTGCGAGGACACTGCCCGCGGCTATAACGTTGACCTGGCCGATTTCCTGGTCGCCGCAAACGAACTCGCGGAGCTTCGGCGTCGCATACGTCGCGCACGCGGCTCGGTCGACTTTGACACGGCAGAGATCCGCGCGCTGCTGGACGAGGGCGGCGTGCCCGTGCAGATCGTGGCACGCGAGCGTTCCTGCGCAACCTCGCTTATTGAGGAGGCAATGCTGCTGGCTAACGAGTGCGTTGCCGAGTGGCTGGCCGACCGCGATATCGAGGCATGCTATCGCGTGCACGATGACCCCAGTCCCGACAGTCTGCACGGTGCTGCTGTGGCGCTGGCGCAGCTCGGTATCATCGATGATCGCCGCGCGGCGGGCATTGCTCTGGGAAATCCCGACGAGTTACAGGCGACGGTTGATGCCGCTGCCGGCACGGCTAACGCGCCGCTCGTCAACACGCTTCTTTTGCGCAGCATGCAGCGTGCGTTGTACAAGCCGCGCAACGAGGGTCACTTTGCGCTCGCCGCGCCGTGCTACTGCCACTTTACAAGCCCCATTCGCCGTTATCCCGATCTGGTGGTGCATCGCGTGCTCAAGCTGCAGCTGGCATACGAGCAGCTGGGCGGAAAAGACGCCTTAGTGCGTACGCCGAGGTTGATCGGAAAAGGCAGAGAGTCGCTTCCGCGCATCCTGCCGCAAATCTGCCGCGCGTGCAGCGACGCCGAGCGTGCGGCCGACGCTGCCAGCCATGCGACGCAAAAAATCAAGATTGCGCAGTACTACGAGGACCGCCTGGGCGAGCGCTATGCCGGAACGGTCTCGTGGGTCAGCAACATGGGATTATTCGTGCGTCTCGATTTGACGCAGGTTGAGGGGCTGGTTTCCATTAAGAGCCTGGGTAACGAGTGGTTTGAGTTTGACGAGGACGCGCTCACGTTGACGGGTGCCGACACGGGGCGTCGTTTTGAGTTGGGACAGCGCGTGATTATCGAGGTCTCGCGCGTCAACACTACTCGCGGACATTTGGACTTTAAGCTCATTCATTAACCGGCACGCAGTGAGTATCGACAAAGCGTAGAGGGCGGTCTTTCGGGGCCGCCCTCTTTGCGTGTCTCTTAATTGCCCCGCCATGATCTCGGCAGCTTCTTCATATGCTTTTGGGAGATAGGACCTACCAAAACAAACCTGTCCCTTTTTGGCAGGTTTACGAGAAAGCGGGGATGTTGTGGCAACGGTATATGGGTATGCGCGGGTGAGCTCGCGCGATCAAAATTTGAATCGCCAGTTGGATGCGCTGAGCGCCTATGGCGTGGAGGCGGCGAATGTTTTTGCCGACCGTGCGAGCGGTAAGGACTTTGATCGCCCGCGGTATCGGGAGCTGCTTCATACCTTGGCTTCCGGTGACGTGTTGGTGGTGCTTTCCATCGATCGGCTGGGTCGAAACTACAGCGAGATACTCGAGGAATGGCGTCGTATAACCAAGGAACTTGGTGCGGCCATTGTTGTGCTGGACATGCCGTTGCTCGATACGCGTGCGAGAGATTGCGGCGGATCGGATGTGACCAGCACGCTGATCGCCGATATCGTTTTGTAGTTGTTGAGTTACGTGGCGCAGGTGGAACGAGAGAACATCCACCGTCGTCAGGCGGAGGGAATCGCGGCGGCGCGGGCGCGCGGCGTGCGTTTTGGTCGACCCCGCAAGCCGTGCCCTCCGCAATTTGAACGAGTGCGCGATATCTATGAGGCGGGCAATATTACCCGGAGTCAGGCGGCAAAGCGTTTAGGTGTGTGCGTGGGGACCTTCAATCGCTGGATGCGCGAGACGGAGTAGGGACACCGCAGCCATCTGGCGCCTTGTTTTGAACATTTGGGATTCCGCTATGGCGACGGTGACATTTGGGGGTACACTCGCTGCTGCTCAATAACAGACGGAGGTTAGCCCTTGGCGCGCGCGAAGCATATAGTCGGATGGATATCGGTTGTCCTGCTTGTCGTGACGCTGGCGAGTATTTGGATGCTGACGGAGCAGAGCGTGGAGCAGACATCGTCGCTCAGCGAGTCTACCGCGCACGTGGTGGAGGGGCAAAGCGCCAGCGTGCAGCCCGAGACTGCGGGGGAGACCCAGGCGGTAGATGCCGCTGGGGATGCGGGCTCAGCGGCTACCGTCGCCCATCCCGATCCGATTGCCCCCGTTCGCATGTGGATGGGCATCAACATCCGTCGTGTCGCCCATACCGTAGAGTTCTTCTTTGTTGGGCTGTTTGCCTCGTCGGCGGCGGTGTGCTTGGATAAGCGCATGTTGCTCACCCGATTGCGGTGTGTGCCCGTCCTGGCCTTTTGCGCCGTATGCTCCGTCGGGGACCAGGTGCATAAGATTTTTGTTCCCGGAAGACATTTCGACGTTATCGACTTAGGCTTTGATGCCGCGGGTTACGTTGTCGCCATGCTGCTGGTGCTGCTGGTGTCAGTGCTGGTTCAGCGCGCGACCTGTCCCATTGGCGCCCATGCGAGACGTTAACCTCAAGATGGAAAACCACGACCGCCTGCACGTCGGCGCTGGCTACAATATCGGCATCGGTCGCAGATGGCCATCGATGCGCTGTTTGCCAGACACTTGTCTTTTCTAAGAAGGGAATCCCCATGACCGTACTGTTTGTTGAATATCCCAAATGCTCGACGTGTAAAAAGGCCAAGGCCTGGTTGGACGAGCATGGGGTTGAGTACATCGATCGCGATATTGTTACAGACAATCCTTCGGCTGGGGAGCTTGCGACCTGGATTGCGCGTTCGGGGCTGCCGGTGCGTCGCTTCTTTAATTCGTCGGGCATGAAGTATCGAGAGCTTGGCCTGAAGGCGCGTCTGGACGCGGGGATGACGGATCAGGAATGTTACGAGCTGTTGGCGACCGACGGCATGCTGGTTAAGCGTCCGCTGCTGGTGGGCGATGACTTTGCGATTCCAGGCTTTAAGGAAGCAACCTGGGCCGAGGCGCTGCTGTAACAACTGCGGAAAGCGTGTCTCGTTCTGAGCGCAAATTCTGGGATGCGCTTTCCGCCGGCAGGTTCGCTCCGGTCAGTCCTCGAACTGTGCCCACTTATGCGGGTCGTAGATCTTTACCTGTTTGTTGGGCTTGCCGCTCCAGTACTCTTCGTCCATAAAGGGTAGATATGCCTGAATGCCGGGGCAGATGAACGGGATTCGCTGTGCTTGCAAACGGTCGCGTTGGCGTTGCTCCAAATGGGTCTCCGAAATCACGACGGGAATACCGGATAGCTCCACGAGGCTTGCCTGAACTCGCTTGAGGTCGGGTAGCGCCGCGTGCCATGCCATTCGCATCATCAAAAATGAGGCGCCGCGATACGTTGCCTGCATGACTGTGATGGCGGGTCGTAGCGTGGGATGAATTTTGTGCCGATCTGGCCAAGGGATAGCAGTTATCTCGAGGCCGAGGGTCTCCCATAGGTAATCAAGCTCATCATCCATGTCGCCTCGATATCCGCGCGATAATTGGTGTCCTGATTGTGTCACTATTGACGGCGACCAGGATGCAACAATCTGCCAACGGTGGCTATGGTGCGCTTGCGGTATTTTGACCCCTTGCATGCGGTTTGGCTTCACAGGTCCTTCATGGGTCGGGGCAAATTGGCCGATTTTCAAAAAAGTTAAAAATGGGGCTTGCGCCGCCGTAGAACTTCCCGTATATTTCTTTCTTGCGCAAAGGCACAGCCGAGCGCAGCGATGCAGTCATTGGGATGTCGTCTAATGGCAGGACAGCGGATTCTGGTTCCGTCAATGGGGGTTCGACTCCCTCCATCCCAGCCATTGCATTTGCTACATATGGCCCGTTCGTCTAGCGGTTTAGGACGCCGCCCTCTCAAGGCGGAGATCACCAGTTCGAATCTGGTACGGGCTACCACAAAATGAACGCCCGGGCCTCGCAAGAGACCCGGGTTTTGTGTATTCACCACACACGCGGCATTTGTCGCGTTTCGTCCGGTTTGAGGAGTGGCCATGGACCTGCCCATCAGCTTGCAAGACATTACGTATGCAGAGAATTACCTGGCGCAGGGAGACTTGGCCACGGCGACGCCGCTGTTGGAGCGTCTGGTTGAGCTCGCCGAGGAGTATATCGATGCCGAGTGCAAGACGGAGGAGAAGCGCCAGTACTTTAGCTTCGATAGCAAGTTTGAGCGTCTGGCCTACCGTCGTGTGGAAAAAGATCCGCGCGAGCTGGTGCAGGTCGAGGTGCCCTTTGATCGTCTGTATTCCGACATGGCGTTTGCCTACATTCGCCAGCAGGATTATGTGAGTGCTCGCAACGCCTTGATGCAAGCCGTGCGCTGGGACCCCATGAACTGCAACTACCGCCTGGATCTTGCCGAGCTATTCCGCGCCCTCGAGGACAAGCAGGAGTGGGCTTCGCTTTCGTTTTCGGTGCTAGAGCGTGCGAGCGACGGCAAGTGCGCCGCCCGCGCCTACGCCAACTTGGGCCAGTATTTCCTTGAGCCCGAGACCGAGAACGTCTCGGCGGCCGTGGGTTGCGCGCGCCTGGCGCTGCGCTTGGCCCCTGGCGATACGCATACGACACGCCTGCTCAACAAGATTCATACTGCCTATCCCGATGCCGCCGAGGAGAGCGACGAGCACGTGATGGGCGAGCTGGCGTTGCAGGGCGTACCGACCTCGCCTTCGGCCGAGATTGCCATTTGCCTGATTATGTGTGCGACCGACGCTGCGAGCGACGGTGATAAGCAGGAGGCTACGCGCCTGACGGTCCGTGCCCGCGATCTGGTGGGCGAGGAGGCATGCGCGGCGATCATTAAGCTGGTGCGCGAGAGCGATGCCGAGCTCAACGCCGAGCGTAATGCAAAGCGCGCAGGCGACGACAAGGGAGCCGACGGCGTCAAGGAGGCCGGCGATGCCCAGTAGGCGCGAACGCAAGCTCATTTCCAAGAATCGCTCGGCGCATCACGAGTACTTTATCGACGAGACGTTCGAATGTGGCATTGAACTGAGCGGTACCGAGGTCAAGTCGATTCGCGAGCGCGCCTGTCAGATCACTGACACTTTTGCGCTGATTCGCGGCGGCGAGTGCTGGCTGGTGGGGTTGCATATTCACCCTTACAGCCATGGTGGCGTGTGGAACCGTGATCCCGATCGCCGGCGCCGCCTGCTGCTGCATCGCAAGGAGATCGATTTTCTTGACGGCAAACTGCGCAACCGCGGCTATGCGCTGGTGCCGTTGGAGCTCTACTTTAATACCGACGGCCGCGTAAAGCTGCTGCTGGGCCTGGGCCGCGGCAAAAAGCTCTACGACAAGCGCGAAGACATGGCAAAACGCGACGTCCAGCGCGAGATCGATCGTGCGCTTAAGGAGCGCAACCGCTAGGCACATGACTTGCGGGGAGGTGGCCTACTGCGATTGTCCCGCCTCCCTAACTGTTTTGACACATGTGTCTCAAAGGCGGCGTCCGTTATGGGCGTCGCCTTTTTTGTGGGTACATACATCCATGAGGTTCAATCCCGGGTTAGGGGAGTGGTCGTTATGGACAAAACTGCGTTCTTTACGATGCCGAGTGGCCTGTATGTGGTGAGTGCTGCGGCCGACGGGCTGCGTGCCGGCTGCGTCATCAACACGACGGTGCAGGTGACGTCCATGCCGCCGCGCATCTCGGTTGCCGTGAATAAGGAAAATGTCACGTCTGGTGTTATCTCGTCTGCCAAGGCCTTTGCGCTGACCGTGATCGATCAGACGGCCGATATGCTCTACATTGGCAACTTTGGATTCCGTACTAGCAGCGACTATGACAAATTTGCCAAGTACGAGACGCGCGAGACCGCGCTGGGCATGCCCTATGTTCCCGAGCATGCGGCGGCCTTGTTTAGCTGCCGTTTGATTGACACTGTTGACGTGGGCACGCATCTACTGTTTATCGGCGAGGTCGAGGATGCCGAGCGCCTGAGCGACGAGACGCCGCTCACCTACGATTACTACCATAAGGTCCTGAAGGGCAAGACGCCTCCGAAGGCGTCCTCGTATCAAGGCTAGAAATGTTTCAAAAATACTTGCATTATATTATTGAGAATATATACTAATAAGCAAGTACACCAGCAGTCACGTTCGAGAGGAGAACATCATGGCTGAGGAGAAGAAGACGTATAAGTTCGTGTGCATCGTTTGCGGTTATGAGGTTGAGGTCGACACGCCCGAGCTGCCCGAGGATTACGTGTGCCCGGTCTGCGGCGTCGGTCCCGATCAGTTTGAGCTCGTCGAGGAGTAACTCGCAGGCACACGACTTGCAGCAACACATAGCTCTGTCCAAGGGCCCCGGTCGGATATCCCGGCCGGGGCCCTTTTCCTCCGTCCCCAAGGGATCACGGCTGCTGTTAGCCGATCCTGCCTGTCGTGAGTCCGGCCGACCTTTGGTCTTAATCTGTAACATCTAACGGCTCAAAACGGGTCTTCCTGTTACAGATTGAGACAAAAGGTTGGAGCTGAAGAAATGTCTCGATCTGTAACATCTAGAAGTGGAAATTGGGCCCACTTGTTACATATCGAGACAAACCAAAACCGTCCGGCAGAAGATCTCAATCTGTAACATCTAGCAGTCAAAACGGGGTCTACGTGTTACAGATTGAGACAAACGGAGCTGTCCCTCGGAATGATCTCGATCTGTAACATCTAGACATCAAAAGCGTGTCTATCTGTTACAGATCGAGACGTTTGCCTGGGTAGGTGCCCCGCCCCATTACATCCCTGTCAACAACACGACATCGAGAATCGTCACGATGGCACCGATCCCCACGAGCAACGCGTTGAGCGGGCGCGAGTTGGCGTATTTGCCCATGACGCGGGGCGAACTGGTGAGTCGTATGAGCACAAAGACCGTAATCGGCAGCTGAAGCGACAGCAACGCCTGACTCCAAATGAGACCCTCAAAAGGATTCGGGACGACCAGGCACGCCGCCACTGCGCCGACGAAACAGGCCGCCACCCCGATCGAGGAATGTCGGTCGTGGATGTCGTATTCCTCGTCGAACATGCCCGCGGTGATGGTGCCCGCCGCCATGCCCGCCGTCACGCTACTCGATATGCCCGCAAACAGCAGTGCCACCGCAAAGATGATTGAGCTTGCCGGGCCCAGAATGGGGGAGAGCGTGGCCGCTGCGACCGCGAGGTCGTCTACGACAATGCCGTGCGCAAAGAAGGTCGTTGCGGCCAGGATGACCATGGCCGAGTTGATTGCCCAGCCCACGCCCATCGAAAAGAGCGTGTCGAAGAGCTCGTAGCGCAGACGTTCTTCGATAACTCGCTCGCCTTGGCCTTCGAAGTGCATGGATTGGATGACTTCGGAGTGCAGGAAGAGGTTGTGGGGCATAACGACCGCGCCTAGGACGCTTACGATAATCGCGGCCGAGCCGGTGGGCATACTGGGTGTGATCCAGCTTGTGGCGGCTTGCGGCCAGTCGACCTTGACTAGTGCAAGCTCGGCTAAAAACGAGAGCCCCACCACGCCCACGAAGGCGATGATCCATCGCTCGGCGCGTTTGTAGGAGCTTGTCATGAGCATGGCAATCGATACTGCCGCGACGATGATGCAGCCGGCGCGTACGGGCAGGCCAAAGAGCATTTGAAGCGCGATCGCACCGCCCAGGACTTCGGCCATGGCGGTGGCGATGGTCGCGAGATAGGCACTGGCGAGCACCGTGCGCCCAACGAAGCGGGGGAGATAACGTGTCGTGGCCTCGGCAAGACACATGCCCGTGGCGATGCCCAGGTGTGCCGCGTTGTGCTGCAACACGATGAGCATAATCGTCGACAGCGTGACGATCCACAGCAGCGCGTAGCCAAACTGCGAGCCCGCGGCCATATTGGAGGCCCAATTGCCCGGGTCGATAAAGCCGACGGTGACGAGCAGCCCGGGGCCGATATGCCGTGCGATGTCGAGTCCGCCGTGGCCACCGGTGCGCCGGGAACCAAAATGATGTTTGAGATGGTTAATCATGGTGCGCTCCTGCGTGCCGTTTGCTTGACGCCGCAAAGGATACCCGTTTTAGGCTCGAAGTTAACCAAGACTAACAAAATAGCTGTATTTGAATAGGATGAGGAAGGGGGCTGCCGAAATGTCTTGATCTGTAACAACTAGGGATGGAAATTGGGCCTAGCTGTTACAGATCAAGACAGGAAGAAATGGTTCTATGGAAAATCTCGATCTGTAACAGCTGACCGCCAAAACCGGCCCTTCGTGTTACAGATTGAGACATTCGGAGCCGTCTCTCAAAAACATCTCAATCTGTAACAGTAGGTCGTCGAAATTGGGTCTTCCTGTTACAGATTGAGATGTTTGAAGCGGCGAGCTCACAGGCCGAACCTGGGGCCCTTGTTGTCGCCCTTGAGGTCGGCGGTGTCCACTCATAGGGCGCGCGTTACGCGATTGTTTCGAAACGGGCGGGAAACACAACGGGCTGGCTATGCTCTTAGTATGCCTAGTCAACTGACTGTCTAAATATCTAGGGGAGGATCGCGATGCAGGCAGATTCCGCTCAGCAGCAGGGCCTTTATCGCCCCGAATTCGATCACGATGCATGTGGCATCGGCGCGCTTGCCGATATCAACGGTGAGCGCCATCACCAGATTCTGGACGATGCGCTGTCCATTCTGGTCAACTTGGAGCACCGCGGCGGCACAGGACTCGAGAAGAACACTGGCGACGGCGCTGGCATCCTGTTCCAGGTTCCGCATCACTTTTTCCGTAAAGAGGCTCAAAAGTGTGGCCAGATTCTGCCGGCAGAGGGCGACTATGGCGTGGCCATGCTGTTCTTCCCGCAGGACGAGAAGGGCGTAGAGGATGCCCGCCGCGTGTTTGAGGAGGGCTGCGCCGAGGCTGGCGTGCCGCTGCTCTTTTGGCGCGAGGTGCCGGTCGACCCGCACGACCTGGGCGAGACAGCCCGCGCCTGCATGCCCACTATCCTTCAGGCCTTCCTGGGCCGACCGGACGACACGCCCGCCGGCGATGCCTTCGAGCGCCGTCTGTATGTGTGCCGCCGCACCATCGAGAAGAAGGCCGATGCCGAGTTCGCCCTGCGCGACAAGATCTTCTACGTGTGCTCCATGAGCTCGCGCACTGTCGTGTACAAGGGCATGCTGGTCGCCACGCAGATGCGCCGCTTCTTCATCGACCTCAACGACGCCGCCGTCAAGACGGCCGTGGCGCTCGTCCACTCGCGCTACTCCACCAATACCACGCCCAGCTGGGAGCGTGCACATCCCAACCGCTTTATCATCCACAACGGCGAGATCAACACCCTCAAGGGCAACGTCAACTGGATTCGCGCCCGCGAGCCCAACCTGTACAGCCCCGTGCTGCAGCACGATCTTGAGCGCGTGATGCCCATCATCAACCGCGAGGGCTCCGACTCCGCGATTCTGGACAACGTGCTCGAGTTTTTGGTCATGAACGGCCGTCCGCTCACGCGCGCCGCATCCATGCTGCTGCCCGAGCCGTGGGACCACAACGACAGCCTGAGCGAGGAGCGCCGCGCCTACGACGCCTACCAGTCCATGCTCATGGAGCCGTGGGACGGTCCTGCCGCTATCGCCTTTACCGACGGTCGCACGCTGGGTGCCGCCCTCGACCGTAACGGCTTGCGTCCCGCCCGCTACTATGTGACGCGCGACGGTCGCTTTATGCTGGCAAGCGAGGTGGGCACCATCGAGGTGAGCCCCGAGAACATCCTGACGAGCGGCTGCCTGGGACCGGGCCAGATGCTCGAGGTCGATTTTGCCCGCGGCCGCGTCATCTACAACGACGAGCTGCGCGCCCGTTACGCCAAGGAAAAGCCCTATCGCGACTGGATCGCCGAGGAGACGCTGACCGTCGACGCACTCGACAAGCCCGCCGCGCCCGCGCCCGCCGAGGATGCCGAGGTGCCCGCCGCCGTGCGCATGGCCAAGCTCGGGTATCACTGGGATGATGTTGACGAAGTCGTGCGTCCCATGGCCCAGCAGGGCAAGGCGCCGCTCGCCTCGATGGGTATCGATGCGCCGCTGGCCTGCCTGTCCAAGAAGACGCGCTCGTTCTTCGACTACTTCTATCAGCTGTTCGCTCAGGTCACGAACCCGCCGATCGACGCCCTGCGCGAGCATATGGTCACCTCGACCACGCTCTACCTGGGCAACCACGGCAACCTGCTCGAGGACTCCCGCACGGCCTGCCAGCTGGTGCGTCTGGAGTGCCCGCTGCTGAGCGAGGAGGAGTTCGACCGCATTTGCGCGATTGACCGTGTTGGCTTTAAGACCCGCCGGTTCCGTGCCGTGTACCGCCGCGATGCGGGTGAGGGCGCGCTGCAGGCTGCGCTCAAGCAGCTTGCAGAGGACGTTGAGGCTGCGGTCCGCGACGGCGTGAACATCGTGGTATTGAGCGACCGCGCTGCCGCAGGCGAGGTACCCGTACCGTCACTGCTCGCCGTGGGCTGCGTGCACAACCACCTGATCCGCGCCGGCGTGCGTACCTTTGCCGACATCGTGGTGGAGTGCGGCGATGCCGTGTCCCCGCACGACTTTGCGGCGCTGGTGGGCTACTCCGCGAGCGGCATCTATCCGTACAACGCGCATGCGTGCATTCGCGACTTGGCGGCGCACGGCGATCTGGACGTGACAGCCGAGCAGGGCATCGCCAACTACAACAAGGCTGCGACCGCCGGCATCGTTTCCATCATGTCCAAGATGGGCATCTCCACGGTGCAGAGCTACCATTCGGCGCAGATCTTCGAGGCCGTGGGCTTTACGCCGGAGTTCGTCAATGCGTACTTCGCTGGCACGGTGAGCCGTGTGGGCGGTATGGGTGTCGAGGACGTTGAGCGCGAGCAAAACGAGCGCTACGACGCCGCGCTCGCTATCCTTAAGAGCCCGGCTCCCGATCAACTGCCCACGCTGGGCCTGACCAAGTGGCGCCCGCTTGGCGGCGAGGATCACCTCATCGATCCGCAGACTGTCTACTTGCTGCAGACCGCCTGCCGTGAGGACAGCTACGACACCTTTAAGGAGTACAGCGCCCGCCTGCACCGCACCGGCCGTGCCGTGCGCCTGCGTGACCTGCTGGACTTTAATGCCAACGGTCGCACGCCGGTTTCGCTCGACGAGGTGGAGCCCGCGCTCAACATCGTCCGCCGCTTTAACACCGGCGCCATGTCGTACGGTTCCATCAGCAAAGAGGCACACGAGTGCATGGCCATCGCCATGAACCGCCTGCACGGTCGTTCCAACTCGGGCGAGGGCGGCGAGGATCCGCGTCGCGAGACCCCGCTGGCCAACGGTGACTCCAAGAATTCCGCCATCAAGCAGGTGGCAAGCGCGCGCTTTGGCGTGACGAGCCGCTACCTGTGCAGCGCCTTTGAGATTCAGATCAAGATGGCCCAGGGCGCCAAACCCGGCGAGGGCGGACACCTGCCCGGCAAGAAGGTCTACCCCTGGATTGCCGAGGTCCGTCAGTCCACGCCCGGCATCGGCCTGATCTCGCCTCCGCCGCACCACGACATCTACTCCATCGAGGACCTGGCGGAGCTTATCTTCGATCTTAAGAACGCCAACCCCGGCGCGCGCGTGTCGGTCAAGCTGGTCAGCGAGGCCGGCGTCGGCACCATCGCCACCGGTGTGGCCAAGGGCGCGGCCGACAAGATCTTGATCAGCGGTCACAATGGCGGCTCGGGCGCCGCTGCGCGCGACTCTATCTGGCATGCGGGCCTGCCGCTGGAGCTTGGCCTTGCCGAGGCCCAGCAGACGCTGCTGCAAAACGGCCTGCGCTCGCGCGTGGTGCTCGAGGCCGATGGCAAGCTCATGGACGGCACCGATGTTGCTGTCGCTTGCCTGTTGGGCGCCGAGGAGTTTGGCTTTGCTACCATGCCACTCATCTCCATGGGCTGCCTCATGCAGCGTGACTGCCAGCAGGATACCTGTCCGGCCGGCATCGCGACGCAAAACTGCCGCCTGCGTCACGGCTTCCGCGGTAAGCCCGAGCACGTTGAGCACTTTATGCTCTTTGTGGCCGAGCAGCTGCGCGAGATCATGGCGAGCCTGGGCTTCCGCACCGTCGACGAGATGGTCGGCCATCCCGAGTGCTTGCGTCAGATCGAGGTCCCGGGCAACCGCAAGGCAAACCTGCTCGATCTGTCGCCCGTGCTGGCGAGCGCGACCTGCGAGTTCGGTGCCCATATCCCGGGTGCCGACGGTCGCCACTTCCTGCCGCAGATGGCCGCGGACAGCGAGCTCGACAAGACGCTCGACTCCACGTTGTTTGTGCCCTATACGGCCGATGCCCGTGCACACCTGCGTCCGATTCGCTTCCGCGCCGATATCGCCAACGTCAACCGCTGCGTGGGCACCATCTTGGGCAACGCGGTGACCAAGGCGCATCCCGAGGGCCTGCCCGCCGGCTCCATCACCGTCGATTGCGATGGTTCGGCCGGTCAGAGCTTTGGTGCCTTCCTGCCGCGCGGCATTACGCTCAACGTGTGCGGCGACGCCAACGATTACTTTGGCAAGGGCCTTTCGGGCGGCGAGGTGTCGGTGCGCCCCAATCCGCATGCGACCTACAAGTTCGACGAGAACATCATCGTGGGCAACGTTGCGTTCTTTGGTGCTACGAGCGGCCGCGGCTTCATTAACGGTCTTGCCGGCCAGCGTTTTGCCGTGCGTAACTCCGGTGCCACCGTGGTGGTCGAGGGCTGCGGCAATCATGGCTGCGAGTACATGACGGGCGGTCTGGCGCTCATCCTGGGCGAGGTCGGGCAGAACTTTGCCGCCGGTATGACGGGCGGCGCGGCCTATGTCTTTGACCAATACGGCACGCTCGACGCCCGCGTGAACCATGAGAGCGTGGAGCTCAAGGCCCCGACGGCCGACGAGCTGGCGCAGATTCGTGCGCTCATCCAAGAGCACGTGGACGCGACGCAGAGCCCGCGCGGCATTAAGCTGCTCTACAGCTTTGAGACGATGAGCAAGCACTTTGTGAAGGTCATTCCGACTGAGTACGAACGCGTGCTGGCGATTGTCGCTGCGGCCGAGCCCGTGGGCAAGACGCATGCGCAGGCTGAGGAGCTGGCGTTTGACATTGTGACCGGTCGCGCGAGCGCCGCGGATGTCGCTCGCTTCGATGTCACGGGCGCTGCGTCCGTGGC
The DNA here is from genome assembly GCA_019414645.1 of Collinsella sp. Lineage (GTDB taxonomy): Bacteria > Actinomycetota > Coriobacteriia > Coriobacteriales > Coriobacteriaceae > Collinsella. Next base: position 6,590 of record DXLP01000001.1, on the reverse strand, counting down.
TGCCAGCTCTGTTGCTTCGAACAAGAAGGAGGCGTAAGTGCCATGGGCAAGCCCGGTGCTTTTCTTGATATCGATCGCGTGACCCACGAGCTGCGCCCTGTGGAGGAGCGTAGCCGCGATTTCGATCCGCTGTACGTGGAGCTCGACGACGATGCGCGCCGCGCCCAGGCGAGCCGCTGCATGATGTGCGGTGTGGCGTTTTGCCAGATGGGCGCGAGCTTTGGCAAGGCACGCCCGAGCGGCTGCCCGCTGCATAACCTGATTCCTGAGTGGAACGAGCTGGTGTATCGCGGTCGTTGGGACGAGGCTGCCGAGCGCTTGTCGCTCACCTCGCCCATGCCCGAGTTTACGAGCCGTGTGTGCCCGGCGCTGTGCGAGGCCGCATGCAACCTGGGTTCGGTCGACGGCAAGCCCACGACGATTCACGATAACGAGCGCGCGATCAGCGACCATGAGTGGGCAAATGGCGGTCCGCGTCGCTTTGAGCCGGCAGGGGAGGGCGCACCCTCGGTTGCCGTGGTGGGCTCCGGTCCTGCTGGTCTGGTGGCAGCATGGGAGCTTGCGCGTCGTGGCGCCCGCGTGACGGTGTTTGAGCGCGACGACCGTCCGGGCGGTCTGCTCATGTACGGCATTCCCAATATGAAGCTCGAGAAGTCCGTGGTCGAGCGTCGCGTGGCGCTCATGCGCGAGCTGGGCATTGTGTTTGAGCTGGGTGCTGACGTTACGAATCCTGCGGTGGCGGCCAAGCTCAATGGCTTTGACGCCGTTGTGGTGGCTGCCGGCGCTCGTGCGCCCCGCGGTCTTTCGGCTACGAACGTGGATGCCCCGGGCGTGGTGTATGCCGTGGACTACCTGACGGCTTCGACCGTCTCGGTGCTCGATGGTGGTGAGCTCGCGGTGAACGCGCACGGCTTGGACGTTGTGGTCATTGGCGGCGGCGATACCGGCAACGACTGCGTGGGTACCGCGGTGCGCCAGGGTGCGCGCAGCGTGCGCCAGTTTGAGTTTTTGCCGGCTGCGCCCGATAAGCGCGCGGCGAGCAACCCCTGGCCGCAGTGGCCCAACGTTAAGAAGACCGACTACGGCCAGCAGGAGGCTATCGCTGCGATGGGTGGCGAGATGCGTGCCTGGGGCGTGGATACGCTTGAGGTGCTGCTGGACAAGAAGGGCGCGGCCGCGGGCCTGCGCGTGGTCAACCTGGATTGGTCGGTCGGCAAGCCCGAACGCATTGCGGGCTCCGAGCGCGAAGTGCCGGCGCAGCTGGTGCTCATCGCCTGCGGCTTTACGGGTCCGGAGCACAGCGTGTTCGAAGCCGTCGGCGTGCCCGCTGCCACGGCGGGCCGCCCGCTGCCCGTGATGGCCTCCGAAGGCTCGCACCTTGCGGCCCGCGTGGATGGTGTTGCTGCGGATGCCGCGCCGGTGTATGTGGCCGGTGATGCCCGCAACGGCAGCTCGCTCGTGGTGAGCGCCATGGCCGATGCCCTCGCCTGCGCTGCCGAGGTCGCCGAGGACTTGAGGCTGTAAGGTAGTCATTCAGGCGCGTCCCCAACGACTAGTCATTGGGGACGCGCTTTTTTGTCTAGTCGTCGGGGACACTCTTAACGTCTGACTGCTCATTTGCTGACGTGCGGGTTCGCGGCGCCTTGCTGTTTTCGTGATGGCTGCGGCTGGCAAGCTCAAAATCTCTGTTTATTTGTCTATGTTTAACTGGGGTTTTGCTTCGGTATAACGTATCGGTCAAGCGTTCTGTCAAGTGCTTGGTCAGCATCTGGTTTGCAGCCTTATGCCCATTTCGTCCGCGCTGGCGGCGACCACCGGCCCTCCCCGTAAGCTCAAATTGAGGTTCATCAGTTTGAGGAGGATGCCATGGCTGATCATGTTTTGGACCGGGGACGTCTGGCCGAGGCCGTCGGCAACGATATTGCCGACATGGCTCACTTTTGGATGCTGCGGAAGTTCCAATTCCTGGAGCCGGCACGCGAGCAGTTCGAGATTATCGTCGATCCATGGCTCAGCTATTGCGAGGAGCCCTCGCAAAACGAAATCATGGCCTATAACATGGCATTTACCGATTGGCTGCTGTTCGAGCGTCCCTATTACCATGACAAGACGCTGCTGGAGCTGTATGTGGACGAGCCACCGACGTCGCTTTCGCCTGCTTCGCTCAGACGGCTCGAACAGGTGCGCGACACGCAGTATTTCTCGCGCTTTGGCATTTTGGACAAGGATCCTGTGACTGGTATGGTCGCGCTGCGCGACACGCGCACCGACCGTCGTTTTGATGTCTACGACCCACATATCGTGCAAAAAGAGCACTGGCGCGATGGTGCGATTGCGGTGCGTCTCGCGTGCGTCGACGATGTCTGGCTGACGGCGGGGCAGCTCTACCTGTATGACATCGCGCGCCTGAGCGATACGGCGGTCGACGGGCCCGGCGCGGTGCATCCCGAGGACCTAGAGGACGGTTTCGACACCTCGTGTATCAGCTTCTTTTTGAGGTTGGTCCGCGACACCATGGGTGCCCAGGGGCGCTACGTAAAGTCCCTCAACATCTACGAACAGGAATGGGAGTAGGGGATGGGCAGCCGCAGCGCCGCCGCCCGTCTATTAGTCTCGGTCTGTAACGTTTAGGGACAAAAAACCGGTCTACCTGTTACAGATCGAGACGAATACTTGGGCGCCGCTGATTTGTCTAAATCTGTAACGTTTAGGGGTCTGGAGGACGCCTAACTGTTACAGATCGAGATGTTTGGAACCTGGCAGGGGGAATGTCTCAATCTGTAACATCTACAGGCCAAAACTCGACCCAACTGTTACAGATCGAGACAAAGGTTGGACGCGGTGCCGAAAGATCTTGATCTGTAACATCTAGAGGCTCAAAGACTGTCTTCCTGTTACAGATCAAGACATTTGTCAGCGGCGGTAACAGCGGCGATGGCCCATTTTTTCGATGTGGTGGTGATGGAAGTGTCTAATACCGTTTTTAAACACAAGCATGCAACACGTAACACCTTGGCGCGGAATAGGATGCTTGCCAGGCTCACGGAGGCGGCTGAACAAGGCGTGCCGCTTGTGACGCACGACAATGCCGAGCTCATGTGGCTGCGGCGCCATGTGGGCACAGACGATATTGCGGAGCCCGAGTCGCACCTTTTCTGTTTTCAGCATGAATGGGATGCGTTGACGCCGCCGGAGCGGGCGCGGTGGACCATCAAGGGGCTTGCCGAGTTTCACCCCGATTGGGCGTTTTGGGGATATGATGCCGCGCTGATATGGGGTCTGGAGGTGCCGAATGATCTGCTCGGGCCGCGTTACTTGGTCAAGACGGGTTGTTCGGTGGCATTGAGTATGGGGTGTAGACTGCTGCGTCCGCAGGCGGCGGGTGCACTTGAACAAGTCGATGGCGTGCGGGTGACGCCGTTTTGGCGCACGGTGGAGGATTGTCTGCTGCATGCGCCGTTCTCCTACGGGTTGGCGATCGCCGATTCTGCATTGCGGGCAAGGGACGTATCGCGCGACGACCTCTGCGAACGGCTCCAGGTCGATTGCGAGGGCAGGCGAGGGTATCGCAGAGCTCAGGTGATTGCGTCGCATGCGGACGGGCTGTCCGAGAACGGCGGCGAGTCTCGCTTTCGGGCGTTCTTTATTGCATACGGCTTTCCGGTTCCGGAGTTGCAGGTGGAGTTTCGCGACCCGCTCGATTCGAGCCAGGTGTTTCGGGTCGATTATTTCTGGAGGCTCGAGGACGGGACGTGCGTGATTGGCGAGCTCGACGGAAAGGGGAAGTATACCTTGCAGAACGGCGAGGGTCGGGAGCCGGTCGACCCGTTCGTGGCAGAGCGTCAGCGGGAATCTCATCTGACAATGCTCGGGCACAAGGTGCTTCGGTTCACGTTTGATGAACTCAAGAACCCGGGGAAGCTGGTTGAAAAGATGAGGCTAGCAGGTATTCCGCAGCGGGCCGATTTGGCTGAGGGATGGAAGCGTCAGTGGTATGGGCGCTAAGGGGTGCAACTGACGCGAATGTGGTTGTTCCTGCCGAGTTTGTCTCGATCTGTAACAACAAGGGGCCGTTTGGCCTCGTAACTGTTACAGATCAAGACAAAAGGTTGGCTACCGCTAAAAGATCTCAATCTGTAACATCTAGAGGCCGAAAACCTGTCTACTTGTTACAGATTTAGACGTTTGACGACGGTGCTGGAGAATATCTCGATCTGTAACATCTAGCGGCCAAAATTCGATCCAACTGTTACAGATTGAGACAAAGGCTGGACGCGGTGCTGAAAGATCTCGATCTGTAACATTTGGAAGGTTAAAGACGGTCTATCTGTTACAGATCAAGACGTTTTGCTGGAACGACCGGAGCATCGCTGCACTGGTCTGTTCATCCTCACGACCCTCTCTTCCCTCCGTTAACCGATATGTTTGACTTTAGTTCGCTGCATTAGGTGATAATGGACAAATGTTCAAGTTAATCGTGAGGGAGGAGCTCGATATGGCGTCTGCCGATCGTTCCACGTTGTTTATCAATGCGACCGTCCTGGATGGTTCGGAGCATATGGAGCCGCAGCCCGACATGGCCGTGGCAGTTGAGCGCGGTCTCATCACGTGGATGGGGCCGAGTGCTGTGGCGCAGGCGCCTGCAGGTGCCGAGGTCATCGATCTGGCAGGGGCGTATCTCATGCCGGGCCTCATCAATATGCATGTGCATCTGTGCGGCTCGGGCAAGCCGGTTTCGGCGGGCGATGCGGGCGCGCTGATGAAGAAGCTCGATAATCCCGTGGGGCGCGCCATCGTGCGCCACATTCTTAAGGGCAGCGCCCAGCAGCAGCTGGCAAGCGGCGTGACCACGGTGCGCGGCGCGGGCGACCCGCTGTTTGCCGATCTTGCCGTGCGCGATGCTATCGATGCCGGCAAGTATCAGGGTCCGCGTCTGGTGGCGCCGGGAACGGGTGTCACGGTGCCGGGCGGTCACGGTGCGGGCTTGTTCGCCCAGGTGGCCAACAGTCCCGCCGAGGCGGCCGAGCAGGTGCGCGACCTGTATGCTCGCGGTGCCGATGTCATTAAGCTGTTCGTAACGGGCGGTGTGTTCGATGCGACCGAGGTGGGCGAGCCGGGCGTGCTGCGTATGCTGGTGGAGGTTGCCGCAGCGGCGTGCAAGGCGGCACACGATACGGGCCTTCCGGTTATGGCTCATGTCGAGAGTACCGAGGGCGTGAAGGCCGCGCTTGAGGCCGGCGTTGACACGATTGAGCACGGCGCTCCGTTGACGCCCGAGATCCTGGAACTGTACCGTGGCGCCGCGGGCACGCAGCTCGAGGGACGCGCGCCGAGCGTGACCTGCACGATCAGCCCCGCACTGCCGTTTGTATTGCTCGACCCGGAAAAGACCCATTCGACCGATACGCAAAAGAAGAACGGCGACATCGTGTGCTCGGGCATTATCGAGAGTGCTCGTGCGGCGCTGGAAGCCGGTATCAAGGTAGGCCTGGGCACGGATTCGAGCTGCCCGTTCGTGACCCAGTACGACATGTGGCGCGAGGTGGCCTATTTTGCCAAGTACGTGGGCGTGAGTAATGCGTTTGCGCTGCATACGGCCACGCAGGTCAATGCCGAGCTGCTGGGACTGGGCGGCGAGACCGGCACAATCGAGTGCGGTAAGGCCGCCGATATCCTGGTGACGCGCGAGAACCCGCTCGATGACCTGTGCGCGCTGCGTGAGCCGATGCACGTGATGTGTCGCGGTGATCTGATGCGCAAGCTCAAGGTGAAGCGTATTCCCGAGGTGGACGCCGAGCTCGACGCGATTATGGCCATGCCGGCTGAGGCGCTGGCCGAGGAGCTGGCCCGCGACGGCGTGGCGTAAGCGCGCGATATGGCGATGCGACAAAGGGGCAATCCCTTTGTCATAATCAAAAAAGCCGAGGTCTCAGCGCGAGGCCTCGGCTTTTATTTTGTCCTATGGTGTAGCGGCTAGGAGCGCGTTTCCATCTTGGCGTGGCACTTGGGGCAGGTGACGCGGATCTTGCCTTTGCCCTTGGGGACGGACAGCATCTGGCCGCAGTTGGGGCACTTGAGGTACGCCGTGGTCTTGCGGCCCTTCCACATCTTCTTGGCCGTACGCTTGGCACGCTCAAAGTCTTCCTTGCTCGTTCCGGCTGCGCGTGAGGTGCTGGCCGCTGCGGCCCCGCCGCCCAAGCTTGCGACGAACTTGCCCAAGCCGGGAACATTGGCGGTCGCGGCGACAAAGGCGTCGTTCTCCTTGCGACGCGCATCGATGTTTTTGGACAGGCCGCGCAGCACGCCGATCACGATGACGGCGATGGCGATCCAGCTGAGCCACTGGATGCGGGCCATCGACCCGATCATCGCGATGACGATGCCGGCAAAACCCATCACGATGGTGAGCTCGTCAGCACCATTGCGACCCTTCATAAAGTCATTCATGCAAATTGCCTTTCGTTCGATATGCTGCACGCCTTTATACCCGATTTAGAGCAAGGGGGACAGGTTAATCTGCGCCAATGTGGTGCAAACATACCTGTCCCCGATACACCAAGATGGTGCAAAGAAGTCTGCCCCCAATGTCC